>JAILCT010000079.1 GCA_024690425.1 Lachnospiraceae bacterium
GCATCCTGCCGTCCGAAATTATGTTGAATATCCCGATGAGCACGGCCAGGGCCACAACCATCGTGTAACGTTTTAAATCTCCTCCGAGGATCTGTTTTATTACCTTCATTTTTCCGTCCTTTCTATTCCTATCCTTATTCACCAGCCAGTGTCGTCATCTTCTTCATAAGCATTTCCTGGTCCGCTTCTTCCCTGGCAAGTTCGCCTGTTATCCTGCCTTCCGAAATCGTGTATATCCTGTCCGCCATGCCAAGCAGTTCCGGGAGCTCCGATGATACTAAGATCACCGCCATTCCCTGGTCGGCAAGTACGTGGATCATCTTGTATATCTCGTACTTGGCCCCGACATCGATGCCTCGCGTGGGCTCATCGAGTATCAGTATCTTGGGCTCTGTGAACATCCACTTGCTTAAGACCACCTTCTGCTGGTTTCCGCCGGACAGTGTCGTGACTCCCATGTTCACACTCGCAGCCTTTATGCCGACCGCCTTTTTGTATTCGCCCGCCGCCTTTAATTCCTCGTCAAAATCAATCAGCCCGTGCTTTAATATCTTTTCAATGTTTGCGGAAACTATCGTCTTTCTTATGGAATCAAGAAGGTTAAGTCCCAAGTTCTTACGATCCTCAGGCACATAGGCTATCCCGTGCTTTATCGCCGAGCTTACATTCGGAATGTTTACTTCCTTTCCTTCTATCTTTATTGTTCCGCCACGATAGATTCCATAATTCCTTCCGAAGATGGATCTCATGAGTTCCGTCCTTCCGGCTCCCATCAGTCCTGCGAATCCGACGATCTCACCCTTTCTTACATTGAAGGATGACTGCTTGCATACGAGCCTACCCTCAACCTCCGGGTCTTCTATGGTCCAGTCGCTTACCTCGAATACAACTTCACCGGGTCTTGACACATGCTCGGGATACCGGTTCTCTATCGACCTTCCGACCATGGCCTTTATTATCCTGTCCTCATCAACCTTGCCTGCTTCAACCTCGTAGTTTTCGACCGTCTGTCCGTCCCTTATTACTGTCACTGCATCCGAAACCTTCGCGATCTCGTTTAACTTATGGGAGATCATGATGCAGGTTATGCCGTTACTCTTAAGCTCTAACATAAGGTTAAGAAGGTTTTCAGAATCATCCTCATTAAGTGCCGATGTGGGCTCATCCAGTATGAGGAGCTTCACATTCTTTGACAGAGCCTTTGCTATCTCAACAAGCTGCTGCTGGCCTACTCCCAAGTGCTTTATAAGGATATCCGGGTCAAGGGTAAGTCCCACTCTCTTAAGTATCTCCCTGGTCCGTCTTCTCTCCTCGTCCCAATCTATAAGGCCCTTCTTTGTTATCTCGTTTCCGACGAAGATATTCTCTGTGATCGAGAGCTCAGGGATCATCGTAAGCTCCTGGTGGATGATACCTATGCCTGCGCTTTCCGATTCCTTGATGTTTTTAAACCTCATCTCCCTCCCCTGATAGAAGATATCGCCGTTGTACTCACCGTATGGGTAAACTCCCGAGAGAACCTTCATAAGGGTTGACTTTCCGGCTCCGTTCTCCCCGCATATGGCATGTATCGTTCCCCTGCGGACTTCTAAGGTAACCTCATCGAGCGCCCTTACTCCGGGGAATTCTTTCGTTATTCCTTTCATCTGAAGGATAAAGGGATTGTTATCCATAGCCTCACGTCCTTTCTTAATCAAGGCTTTGTTTTCGCTTCCGGGATAAGCATAAAAAAATAATGACGCTTGCAACAGTCACAAACGTCATTACTTTATTCAAACAAATATCATCTCTTTTGAAGACAAATGTCACCCGGAAACATGACATTTGTCACTCCCCACTCAATATCCCCTTTATCTTCCTGTCCTGTATAACCTGCTCCATCCTGATATTCCCCTCGCCTGACAGTATCTCATTCACCGCGTACTCAACCGCACTCTCCGCCTCATCCTGCCCGTAGAAGGCATACTTGGGCACTGCCGTATCCATCGCATGCCGTACAACATCCATGTTTATATTCTGCGAACCCGGAGCACTGTCCTCAAGCTCCTTCTTAAGCTCCCTCTCAGTTATATCCCGACAGGGCGATAAGCCTTCCGAATACTTAAATATCTCCGACTGGATCGTTTCGTCCGTCGTAAGCATC
>JAILCT010000113.1 GCA_024690425.1 Lachnospiraceae bacterium
TATCGGATGCAGCAACAGACGACAGGACAGAAGCTTTTGATGAGCCGGGTGAAGATAGTATTTTCGGCTTTAACCTGATAACAGAGAAGGAAGAAGTAGAAGATGATATTCGCTTTATCCTGGATATCATTGCGGAAAAAATATATAACCCGACGCTTAAGCGACAGGAAGTATTCTTTGATAAGGATTACAACACACTCATAGATCTTCATTCCTACGGACATGACATTGAGACTTCATGGCTGGTGGACAGAGGCCTGGATATTCTTAATGATACCGCATACAAGGAGAAGATACGTCCTATAAATGACGCACTTGTCAAACATATATACGAGAGGGCCTATGTCGATCATTCACTTTTGAATGAATGTGAGAGTGGAGTGGATGATGAAACCCGAGTATGGTGGGTCCAGGCAGAAGGAGTACTCGGATTCCTGAATGCGGCTTCGAAGTGCAGGACTGCAGGTGATGAAGAAGGTGCACACAGATACGAGCAGGCAGCATCGGATATATGGGGATACATAAAGGATAATATGATAGACAAAAGGACAGGCTCTGAGTGGTATTCTCAGGTGGATAAGAACGGTGATCCGGATCCCTCGAAAGACATAGTTCAGCCTTGGAAGTGTCCTTATCATAACGGACGGATGTGTATCTACAGCCAGTCCATAATATGAAAAAGAGGAACCGTAAATGAAAAACACGGGAAACGCGGATAACATAATCGATGTGATGAAGAGGGCTGCACAGGGTGAGCAGATAACGATCGGCTTCATAGGCGGTTCGATCACTCAGGGCGCGGTGGTAAGTGATGAGGCCCTCTGCTACGCAGCAAGAGTATTCAAATGGTGGAAAGACAGCTTCCCGGCAGCAAAAGTCAGATACGTAAATGCAGGCATCGGCGCGACTACATCGCAATTCGGAGCAGCAAGAGTATCAGATGATCTGCTTAAGTATGAACCGGATTTTGTTATCGTTGAATACAGCGTAAATGACAATGACGATGAGTTGGATGATCCATCCCACAATCCCGACAACAACAGGTTAAGTGACAGGAGAGAGTTGTTCAGGGAAACCTACGAGGGCCTTATACGCAGGATCCTTTCACATAAGAACAGATCTCACAAAGTGCCGGCAATCCTCATAGTTCATTCGGTTAAATACGATAACGGCAATAGTTTTGAGGATGTTCACGCAGAGATTGGCAGACATTACGGGATCCCATGTATTAGCATGAAAGAGAATATATATGACAAGCTCACGGGAACCGGGGACAGAAGCATGCTCCGGCCTGACGGAAAGAAAATAAGTATAAACAGCATAACGGAAGATATGCTCCATCCGAACGATCTGGGTCACGCGATCGTTGCAGGTTATATAACGGATTACCTTAATGAACTTAAGACAAAAGCAGACAACCCGGAATACGAAGATGCAGGCAGGTTCAGAGAAGACTATGACGAAAGCGAGAAGGCAAAGGGAATACATCTGCCGGCAGCCCTGACTCTTAATATGTATGAGGATGTCGTGAGATACAACAGGCTGAATGCATCCCCTGTACTTAACGGATTTACCGAAGATGATTCATCTATGATGAAGCCATTTGATATTAATACAGACTATGACAGGGAAGGTGATGGTACGACTGTGAATGACGATCCCGTTCTTTCAAGTGAGGTCAGGGATGTGTTTAAGAACGGATGGCGCGCATCAAAGGAGGGTGACTCCGTAATCTTTGAATTCACCGGCAGCGAACTGGCTCTGATGTACCGAAGAACGGTCAACAAGCCTGCACCGGTGGCATATGCTGTCATAGACGGTGACGAAGAAAACCGTATAAGGCTTGATGGGAACTTTGATGAGGATTGGGGTGACAAGGCCTGTATGGTTACGCTTATGCATCATGGAAGGATATGCGAGAACGGAAATACTGAATCTGCAAACAGAGATGAGAAAAGACATAAACTGACCGTAACGATCGGGGAAGCAGAGAATTGTGTAAGCGATTTTTACCTGATCAATTTAGTAGGGAAGTTGTGTGGATTTTCATGAGAAGCAAGCCTGATAAGGAGGGTGGAATGAGGCAGAAGCCGGTTAACAGGAACGCAACGAAGAATGCAGTGAAACTACTTGATTATCTGTGCGAAACAGCAGGAAGGTCGATAATCACCGGACAGCATACGCAGACTAATCAAATGGAAGAGATCACATATATTTATGAGAAGACTGGGAAACTTCCGAAACTGAGAGGATTTGAACTATTAGCATATTCACCAAACATAAATTATGATGATGCATCATATGAATGCCTTAAGGAGATATACGATAATCGCGGAACCCTGAATACTGCACTTGAGTGGGCCCGGACAACAGATGGGATACTTACATTTTCGTTTCATTGGTATTCTCCGCTGGGTGGACGGGATAAGAGTTTTTACGCGGCAAATACGGAATTTGATGCCGGAAGGGTACTTATAGAGGGAACTTCCGAAAGGGAGGCCTTCTTCCGTGATATGGATGTTATCGCAGACTTGCTTAAGCCTTTTTATGATAATGATATAGCTATTCTGTGGAGGCCGTTTCATGAGTCGGATGGCGACTGGTTCTGGTGGGGAGCGAGAGGGCCGGAGACAGCCAGAGAACTGTATAAGCTTATGTTTGAGTATTATACGGGGAAGCACCGGCTTGATAATCTGCTCTGGGTATGGAACTGCGCTCTTCCGGAGGGTTATCCCGGGGATGAGTATGTGGATGTAATATCTGTTGACATCTATTCGGAGGAATATAAGGCAACCGATTATGCTGCGGAATATGATGAGCTTATAAGAAACACATCGGATAAGAAGGTTGCGGCTTTGGCAGAAGTGGGATATCTTCCTGATATTGATCTTCTAGAAAGATCACACGTGCCGTGGGCCTATTTTATGACTTGGTCAAAGGAATTCATCATAGGAGAGAAATATAACCCGGTGGGAAACCTAAGAAGGATGTACGCAAGCAACTACGCTATATGTGATAAGGTAAATTAAGTAAAAAACATAATTGCAGAGAAATTAGCTAAATGAATAAATTTAGCTAAAATACATGGATAAGGTTACTGATCCGTGCTAATATGGAGCGTAGAACAGAGCGAAGTCGCCCGGATCATCTGAAGGGCGAAAAAATGACCAGGAGAGTATGAGATGATCAGAAAAAGCGTTACCATGGGGGATGTAGCAAGAGAACTTGGAGTCAGTACGGTATCAGTATCCAAGGCACTTACAGGCAAGGAGGGCGTCTCTGAGGCTGTCCGTGAAATGATCATTAAAAAAGCGGATGAGATGGGGTACCGATATACCGGAAGCAAGAAGGATAATTCCGGGGAGAAGCATAACATAGGTATCTTTGTAAGTGAGCGCTTCATAGCCAGGGACGCATATTACAGCCGTCTGTATGAGAAGACGATGTTGATGTTGTCGGAACAAAAGCAGATGGGCATGCTGGAGATAATCAGGCGGGAGATGGAAAAGGAATGTCAGGTGCCCGCACTTATCAGCTCCGGCCAGGTAGAAGGAGCCATAATACTTGGCCAGATGTCAAAGGAGTATCTTAGAGTATTCAAGGACTGTGAGATCCCGCTGCTTTTTATGGATTTTTATGATGAGGAGGTTTTTGAGGACTCAGTCATAAGTGACAGTGTATTCGGTTCAGATATTCTGACCAATTATCTTATAAAAAAGGGGCATAAAAGGATAGCGTTTGTCGGAAGCATCACAAGCACCAGCAGCATAATGGAC
>JAILCT010000122.1 GCA_024690425.1 Lachnospiraceae bacterium
CTGCTGTTTGAACATGAATATGCGGATGATGAAGGACTGCTTGCCTGGATGCTTTCATGCAGGGATAAGGTGACAGTTCTGGAGCCGGAGCAGATCAGGGAAAAGCTCTTTAAGATTACCTCTGAAATAGCTAAAAGATATCATAAACAGGGAGAATAAACTTATGGAATACATTAGGGTCACTAAGGATAATCTGGAAAAAGAACACATATGCTGTGCCATCTCAAATAATAAAGATGTCCAGGTGTCTTCAAAGAAGGCATGGCTTGCGGACAGGTTTGATGAAGGACTTGTTTTCTTAAAGAGTGTGGAGCGCGGCAAATGCTTTATCGAATATATTCCGGCTGAAAATGCATGGATCCCGATCGAAGCGGATGGATACATGTACATTGACTGCCTCTGGGTTTCCGGTTCTTTAAAAGGACATGGGTATTCCTCGGATCTGCTTAATGCCTGCATTGAGGATAGTAAGGAGAAGGGGAAAAAGGGTCTTTGCATCTTGTGCGCGGCAAAGAAGAAGCCTTTCTTAGCTGACCCCAAATTCCTGAAATACAAGGATTTTATCGTGGCTGATGAGGCGGATAACGGTATACAGCTTATGTATCTGCCCTTTGATAAGAAAGAGGATCCGCCGCATTTTAGGGAATGCGCCAGGCATCCTCATACAGATGAGAAAGGATATGTTTTGTACTACACGAGCCAGTGCCCCTTTAATGCCAGGTATGTGCCGGTCTTGGAGCAGACAGCAAAGGAGAATGGTATACTATTTAGAGCGATCCATATACAGAGCAGGGAAGAAGCACAGAATGCTCCGACTCCGATCACGAATTATGCTTTGTTCCATGACGGGGAATATATCACGAATGAGCAGATGAATGATAAGAAGTTTCTGAAGTTAGTTGATTAGGAGGAACCATTATGGCATCAACAAAAGAGTATCTGGATTTCATCTTGGAGCAGCTTTCCGAGTTGGAAGAAATAACATATCGGGCAATGATGGGAGAATACATCATCTATTATCGTGGTAAGGTTGTTGGCGGTATTTATGATGACCGTTTTCTTGTTAAACCTGTAAAATCTGCAATAGAAATGATGCCGGAAGCTGACCGGGAATTGCCTTACGATGGGGCAAAGGAGATGCTCCTCGTAGATAACGTTGAGAATAAGGAATTCCTGCGGGATTTACTGGAGGCCATGTATGATGAACTGCCTGCACCAAATAAAAAGAAATAAAATGGACTCAACCGGCAGTAGAGTTTCGCATAAATAACGGGTTAAGGGTAGGAGACTCATAGCCTTTGCCGTAGTGTTGATCGTAACGGTTGCATTTATTGCGGTGGGTATTGAGCAGAAGGCCGGATATTATGAGTGCCAGATATGCCATGACAGACACATACCGACATACTGGCAGACCAATCTTGCTCCGCATATCGGAAGAACAAGATATATGAAGTGCCCGGCGTGCGGCAAGAGGAGTTATCAGAAGAAAGTCCTCACAAAGAAGAAATGATGAAATATCTTGTAGAAGGATCGCAGGGTTCATACGGGATAATTTCATAATAATCAGTGCAGAACAGGCCTGAATCAGTGTGATTCAGGTCGGTTTTGTTTTTTGTGTTATATTATGCTGGAAGAGTGTTTTGGGCACGGGAATTACTGAAGGAGAATGATCAATATGGCAAAATCAATGATCAAAGCTGCATTTATTAAAGATATAGAAGATGTATGGAAGACAGTAACATCACTTGAGGATTATGGATGGAGAAGCGATCTAAGCAGAATCGAGGTGCTGAGTGATAAGAAGTTTATAGAATATACAAAAGACGGATACGCAACTATCTTTGAAACCACCTCGTTTATCCCATATTCAAAATGGGAATTCAATATGGAAAATGATAACATGATAGGCCATTGGACGGGAGTTTTTAGTAAAGAATCCGGAATTACGATCATAGAGTTCACAGAGGACGTAACTGCAAAAAAGCTGCTCATGAAACCGTTTGTCAGAGGATTCCTGAGAAAACAGCAGAAAACCTATATCTCGGATCTTAAAAAGGCACTAACAGAATACATTGGAGAAGA
>JAILCT010000149.1 GCA_024690425.1 Lachnospiraceae bacterium
CCGGCCTTCTTAGCCATTGCATCAACTAATTCTGATTTGTTCATTTGTAACTCTCCTTATACTAGTATTTTCGCTGTTTCCAGCATTAAAGCCATTATAGTTAATTTCACCTTATATGTCAACAATTACTGCAATTTGGCGGCTGTCAGAGCCCCTATAAGGACAGCCAGTTCCAGGACCTGCAAGAACCAGCCGGCAAGGTCTCCGGTAATGCCGCCGAATCTCTTATATGACATGTACCTGTAATAATCCGTGACAAGAGCGGAAGGAAGCAGGAGAAATACGGCATTTATGCGGAAGAACCACAGGATCGCAAAGATAAACGCTGTGAGGATAAAGATAAGGATGAGCCTGGCCCTATCATTCCCATCTTCCGTCATGTCATTAAGCATTCCTTCTTTTTTAGCCTTCTTAAGTGTGAGTGCAAGAAGACCGGACAGGATCCTCGACAGTACATATCCCGATAAAACAAGATAGATACATGACACGGATGAGCCCTTCGTATCTATGTCTGTCAGGAGTTCATGCCAGAGGGACGTGGTTAACATAATGTAGCAGATGCCGTGTATGACCGCAAAGGCTCCCACGTGAGGGTCCCTTAAGATGCCAAGCTTCTTCTCTCTGTCCCCGTATGAACACAGGGCATCCCATGTATCCATATATCCGTCCATATGGATTCCGCCCGTTAGGATAAGAGGTATGAGCGTAAGGATGACTGCACTGAAGAAATGCCCGAAGCAAAAATGTGTAAGGAGGCTGTATGCTCCGTACTGAACCAGAGCCACTGCCAGCCCTACCAGTGGAAAAGCACACATGGTAAACCTTAAATCCTCCTTCTTCCACTCAAACCTCGGCATTGGGATCTTTGAATATGTTGAAAACGCAATGATCATCGTTCTAAGCATCTTTACTCCATATGTGACACTTTTATTCAGAGCTGAAGTGTCACATTTTCATTCTGTGAAGGGCGTTTAGGTACATGGCGGGGTTGGCATAGGCGTATATATGCGGGAAGCCTGCTGCCAGGATGTCCGTGTGGAACATGCACTCATAGGTAAGATCGGTGCCCGCCTTCCTTGCGGCAAAATCACTGCCGTTGTCGCTGCTGTCATAGTGGTGGAACTCATGACCCCTGAATGTGGTCCCTGCCTTACCGTAGAGGCCGTCTCGAAGAGCCCTTGCCTCCATATATCCAAACCTTGTAAGCCTTCCTTTATTATGTACCGCCCCCGGAAGGCATCCGCACAGCTTATATGTATTACCCTCAGTATCCGTAAGCGAATCACACAGATACATAAATCCTCCGCACTCGGCTATTATCGGGATCCCGTCTTTATGAGCCCTGCACACAGCCGTGAGCATTGTCGTATTCTCACTTAATCCATGCGCATGATTTTCCGGATATCCGCCATAGAGGATGATGCCCTGCGTACCCTCGGGAAGGGCGGTATCCTTAAGGGGTGAAAAGTACCTTATATCCGCCCCGAGCTCTGAGAGCAGCCTTATATTGTCATCATAGAAGAAGGAGAAGGCTTCATCCCTTGCGATCGCTATCACAGGACAGGCCTTTCTTACCTCTTCTGCCGCATCCGAATTAAGGATATCCGCAAGTGATGAGGGGGGCGCGGTATTTAACCTGCAGGCATCTCGCGATACCGCCAATATAGCGTCAAGGTCTACAGTCTTACTAAGCTTCCCCGCTATAAGGTCGAGCTTCTCATCGATCTTATCCATCTCGTGGGGCTGGATAAGGCCAAGGTGCCTTGACTCTATCCTTATATCATTCATTTTCTCAAGATAACCGAAAACCCTTACACCGCACTCCTTTTCAAGCACTCCCTTGAGCCTGTCGTAGAAGGAAGGTGCCACCCTGTTAAGGATCAGGCCCTTTATGTTATTGTCTCTTCTGTATTCAAGGACTCCCTTTACCATTGCCGAGAGAGTCACGCTGATCCCGGATGCATCGAGCACGAGGATGACCGGCGAGTCCGTCTTGTTCGCAGCTTCATAGGTCGAACAGGCACAGCTCACACCGCCCATTCCGTCGTAGTAACCCATTACCCCTTCGATTATCGTGATGTCGCTGTCACTGCATCCTGAGGCGAGCAGATATTTAAGCATATCACCGTCCGTGAAGTAGGGGTCGAGATTACCCGTGGGTACAGAAAGAGCCGTACGATGGAACATCGTATCAATATAGTCAGGCCCGCATTTCCTGGCACTGACCTTGAGCCCGCGGTTCTTGAAGGCTCTTATAAGGCCGCAGCTTATCATCGTCTTACCGCTTCCGCTTGACAGAGCAGATATGACGATCCGGTTGACTCCCACTAATGTGTCCAATAAATTACTCCTTTATTATCAGCATCACGGCAAGCATAGATGTGGTTGCATTTCTCATTTCATGTGCCCTGCCGCTTCGTATCTTCTCCTGCTTATATCCAAGCTCCTCACCAATATATATCCGGCTGTCTCCAAGGCCCCGATCACACAGTTCCCTGCATATCTCAGCTGCATCGTCCTCCTTGCCGAGGAGTATAAGGAGCTTGCTGTGTTCCTCAAGCTCACCCTTAAGATCCGGTTCCCTTCCGTGGCAGCTTAAGAACCTCACGTCCTGCCATGGGATCATCAGCTTATCGCACAGGTAAATCCCCGATGAGATACCGGGTATCGTTATGATCTCATATTCATTAAGCTTGTCCACGATGCCTGCCGCACCCGAGTAAAAGCCTATGTCCCCGGAATACAGGAGCGCAACGCTGTCGGGTTCGTTCTCCCTGATATACCTGCCTATCTCATCCCTGTCATAGCTTATAAAGGTCTTCTTATCACCGGCGCCCACGGCATCAAGCTTGTCAAGTCCCTCTATCATCCGCCTGGCCCCTATTATATGGTCCGAATCCCTTAAGGCCTTGATCGCCTTCATCGTAAGTCCGCTGTCGCCGCATCCTGTGCCTATGATATAAGCCTTCCTCCTCTTCCTGTTCTGAAGGCCGAACATCTCAAGGACCTCAGCAAGAGAATAAGTGTCGGCTGATGATTCTGCCGGACGGCCTATGATCACGGTCTTCACACCTGTTTCGTACGCCGCATCCAGCTTATCCTTAAATCCCCCGGCGCTTCCCGATTCCTTGGTCACAAGATAGGACGCCCCGCACGACCTGAACATGGCTGCGTTAAGGTCCCTGTCAAAGGGTCCCTGCATGCATATGAGGTGGGACGACTTAAAGCCCATGTCAAGGCAGGCCTTTACCGCTTCTTCCGACGGAAGTATCCTGGCATAGCACCTTTCGGCAAAGTCACTTATCGCCGTGAACTCCTTAAGCTCCTTGGTCCCGGTCGCAATGAAGATGTTTCCGGTCGTGTTCTCAAGATACTGCGCCGCCTGCGAGACGGTATCGACGCACACCGGTCCGTCTCCGTTATCCGCCATGCCCTGCGAAGAAGGATCGCTCTCCCTTCTGACCCTGTACAGCTTAAGCCCCGTTTCCGCACAGGCCTTCCTTATATTTTCCGATACAAGGCCGGCATACGGATGGGTCGCATCTATGCATGCATCGAATCCTTCCTTCTTAATAATGTCCAATATATCTCCCATATCCATCCGTTTATGATGGACGGTTATCCGGTCATCCTCCGGCAGAAGATAAGCCCCGTAATCGGTCGCCACGCACACATGCATGCAGTCGATCATGCAGTCATCGCTGCTGCTTGCCACCGCCTCCGCAAGAATGCGTCCTTCACTTGTTCCCCCAAACAACAGCACCTTCATAATCTATAACCCCTCGGCGTTACCATATGTCCGTCTATGTTCTTTGTCATCGAGTTACCTATAAATACAGTCGTGAACATATCAACCGCCGCCTCCCCAAGTTCATTAAGGTTCGTGACGGTGACAGACTCACCGTCCCTTCCAATGTTCCTCACATATCCGCATACCGTATCACCGCTCCTTAAGCCGCTCACTATATCGCAGGCCCGCTTAAGATAGCCGGCTCTTTTTCTGCTCGCAGGATTGTACAGAACGATGACAAAATCACCTTCCGCGGCCGCCCTGATCCTCTTTTCTATAAGCTCCCATGGTGTCAGCAGGTCGCTCAGGCTTATGATCGCGCAGTCATGTCCCACTGCCGCCCCCAAAAGTGCAGAACCCGACAGGGCCGCGGACACTCCCGGGATAACCTCCACGGATACCCCCTCATACTCTCCCGCCAATTCGTATACTATACCTGCCATCCCATAGATCCCGGCATCACCGCTGCAGATCATGCACACCGGATCGGTCCTGTCCGCCGCAGCCTCAAGAGCCATGCGGCACCTCTCTTCTTCGGCCCGCATGCCTGTCTCGATATATTCCTTATCATCAGACAGAAAGGGCTTCACAAGATCTATGTAGGTCTTATAGCCTGCTATGACCCTGCATTCATCAAGGACCTTCCTTGCCCTTATCGTCATTCCTTCTTCATTCCCGGGGCCAATGCCCACAACATACAGCTTATTCATCGTCTGATCGCAATGGCAATGGTCACGCCATCGTATATCTCCTTATTTACTATGAGCCTTTTCCCCTCTGCCATGGCACTCCGTTCGCATACGTTATCAACACCGGTAACCTCATTTACGAAGTCCGATCCGGCAAAATCACCCTCCACGCTTTTAAGCTTTTCAGCGGAATAAAATGTGCAGGGCAGGCCCTCATCGCTGCAGTAGTCAAGCAGGCCTTCCTCATCAGCCTTAAGGTCTATGCTGCCAACTCCCGCTACTGCTTCCCTGTATATGCCATGCTTCTCAAGGCAGCAATCCACTGCCTTCCTTATCTTATCCTCACAGGTCCCCTTCCTGCATCCTATACCCAGGCCAAGGCACCTTGGGACAAGGTCGAGTATGATACTGTCTTCAGGCATCCCTGCCCCACTGCCGTCCTCTTCTTTTTTATAGGTTATCCTGATTATCTTTTCCTGGTCTTTTGCCGGCATATATCCCCCGGGAAGGTCCTCTGCCTTAAGAGTGAAAGCATCTTCTGCTTCGTTTATAACTCCTATGCTCTCCCCGTCAAGCAGGGCCGCCGTCAAGGCCTTGGCCTTATCATAGTCGGTGATGACAAGATCGTGTGATTTTGCAAACATATCTGCAGCTGTAAGGCCCGCAAGATCCGAAGCGGTGGTTATAACGGGTACCGTTCCCAGTTCATCCGACAGGCTCCTCGCAAGCTCATTGGCTCCGCCAAGGTGACCCGAAAGGATGGGGATGCAGTAGTTCATTCCTTCATCAAAAACAAGCACGGCAGGGTCCTTCGACTTATGTTCAAGGCATGGCGCGATCATGCGTACCGCGATCCCGGCCGCGCATACGAATATGAGCGCATCACAGCGGTCAAACTCCTCCCTCACACAGCCTGCCATCTCATCTCCATCAAATAAAGTGACACATCGGCTCTGAACCAATGTGTCACTTTTTTGTTTTATGTAAACCATCAAGTCCGGATTTTTACATATATTACCGTTTGATAACCGATCGGCTATTTTTTCTGCTGCTTTGGCTCCCCTTGCTGTAACCGCAAATATCACGGTCCTCATCTGTGTCCCTTCCTCTTGTCTCCTCTTATCTGGCCTTTCTCTCGGGATGCATCTCGTAGAAGACCCTCTTGTCCTCGTACATGTTCTCATCGGCATGACGAAGAGCCGTACGGACATTCTTCGCATTGGCCGCCGCCGAATAACCGATGGCGAAGCTCACCCTCGGATGCCTATCCGCTGCCTCACGCAGCTGACCGGCCTTGAATGCCAGCTGAGCTTCCGAGATGTTCTTGATAAGGATGCAGAATTCATCGCCTCCTGCCCTGAATATCTCTTCTTCATCAAATACGTCGCGAATGGCATCCGCAGCATCCCGTAAGAGCCTGTCTCCCGCCGGGTGGCCTTCGTTATCATTGATCATCTTAAGGCCGTTAAGGTCGGCGAAGATAACCCCGATCGACTGCACATCTCCCTCGCTTCCCTTGCTGAGGCGGTCCACGAGGTTATTCATCTCATTTCTGTTCATGACGCCGGTCAGAAGGTCCCTTGAGCTCAAAATGCGAAGCCTGTCGACCATCAGGTGGTTGGCGATCTCGGAACCTAATATAAATGTCGTAAGTTCCAGGGTTTCCTTAATCTTGCCGGCATTCTCCGGTTCAAAATTAAGAGCCCACATGTATCCTAAGAGATTCTTCCCGGATTTAAGAGGAAAGAGGACTATGCTCTCTACCATCGCATCCTTAAGGGACTGATACCACAGAGGATTCCTCTCCCTTATGATCTCCATCTCATTCTCATTCTTGGCCATGATACAGTTGCTTCCCGCGATGGTTGCCTCCCATGAATCGGCTATATCGTAAAAATCATCCGTAAGGTAGGGCTCTATTCCCGGAAGCTTCGTATCCTTGGAAAGTGACTGCGCAAGAAGGGTTACCTTGCGCTCAAGCTTATCCATCATGACTATACAGCAGTGATTGGCCATACACATCTCGCGTATGTTCTTAACGACCGTTCCCATAGCCTTCGTGAAATCATCCGCACCCCTTAATATGATACACGTATCAAGGACAGATGCCGCTATCTCAGCGTTGCCGCTTGACATGGAAGACGCTTCTGCCTGAAAGTTGACCTCCATGGTATAGGTGCAGTAGCATATATTGCCGTCATCCGGAAAGAGAGGCATAAAGGTCATGTTGAACCATACATCAAACCTGTCCGGGTGTGCATATGAATGCACACACTTCTTCTCCACAGCCGCACTGTAGCAGGCCGCTTCGAAATTGGTGTCCCTTGTCAGATAATTGGTATAGAGGGAATTCGGAACGAACTTGTCGGTAAGCATGCGCATGTTCCCGGGCGGATTCTCGATCGAATCAATATATGC
The DNA here is from genome assembly GCA_024690425.1 of Lachnospiraceae bacterium. The sequence goes on from JAILCT010000149.1 coordinate 6,898, forward strand.
CCTGTTGCCCGTTACTATACGTACATCACCATATCTGTCATCCTCCAGCTTCTCGACTGAAACCACACAGGTCATCGCATACATGCTGTCGGCTATTGTCTGAAAGTCCATACGCACCTCCGCAATTTGGCGTGAAACTACTGTGAATGTGTATATATACACAAATATTATATCTTTTATATATGCAAAATACAATCTATTTATTCAATCCAGAATGAAGACAGGGGGACGGTTCTTCTGTCTTGAAGACAAAAGAACCGTCCCCCTGTCTTCACACATGCCATTGACCAAAAAACCTGTATTTGATATCCTTTGTAGTGAAATATGGAGAGAAAGACGAAGAGGGATGAAGACAAATCCTAAAGGACTAGCTTCGCGTCGAGAACCGTCCCCGTGTCTTCAGGAGGTTTGTGATGTTACGAGAAACCACCACTAAGTTCGGCAATATAAAGGGGCTGCCCGGGAACGATCCCAGGGTGACAGTGTATAAGGGGATACCTTATGCGATGCCGCCGGTAGGCGACCTGAGATGGAAGGCGCCTGTGTATGGGATGACCTGGAAGGGCACGCTTGATGCCGTAAGGTTCGCCCCAATATCCGTACAGGACCAGCCCGGATTAGGTGATGATGTCTATTGCAGGGAATGGCACGTGGATCCCGATATCCCGATGGGTGAGGACTGCCTTTGCCTGAACATATGGACACCTGCGAAGAAGACCGGTGAGAAGCTCCCGGTTCTTGTATGGTTCTTCGGGGGAGCCTTCCAGTGGGGCTATACGGCCGAGATGGAATTCAACGGCGAACGCCTCGCAAGACGCGGGATAATAGTCGTAAGCGTCAATTACAGGCTTGGAGTCCTTGGCTTCATGGCCCATAAAGAACTGACCAAAGAGTCACCCGATGCACCCTCAAACTTCGGTCTTCTGGATCAGAAGGCAGGGCTTAAATGGGTATATGAGAACATAGAAGCCTTCGGCGGAGATCCGGAAAACATAACCATTGCCGGCCAGTCCGCAGGCGGCGGGAGCGTCCTTAACCAGATATGCAATAAGGACAATTACCATATGCTAAAGGGTGCCGTGATCTTCTCGGGCATCATACGTTTTCCGCACGATGCGATACTTACTCCCGCTCCCATTGATAAGGTCGAAGAGCTGGGTGATAAATTCCTTAAGTTTCTGGGAGCATCGTCGATAGCGGATGCAAGGAAGATGGATGCACTTTTCATAAGGGATAAGTACGCCGAATTTGCAGAGAACCATAACCGGTTTGTTCCCTGCATTGACGGGACCAATTACAAGGATGATGCATATGAACTGTTTGCATCAGGTGATTATGCCGATATTCCCGTACTTACGGGATTTACAAAGGATGAGTTTGACTTTAACGGGACCAACATGGTAAAGAACTCGGTATGTGACGCTGTGGGCAGGGTTGTAAATAATGCCGGCAGGAAGGATATCTATGTGTATGATTTCTGTCCCGAAATACCGGGATGGGACAACCCGGGCGCCTTCCACTCATCAGACCTCTGGTTCTGGTTCGAGACCCTTAACATGTGCTGGAGGCCCTTTAACGGCAGGCACTTCGAACTGGCCCGAAAGATGAGCGATCATTTTGCCAATTTTGTCAAATATCATGACCCCAACTATAAAGAAAACGTTCCACAGGACTATATCCCGTGGAACGCAGCAGACAAAAACAGCTTAAATATTTTCACACTGACTCTCTGATCATCAACGTACAGGGTACCTTTACCATATTATCGGTAAGGTTTATCCCTGACAGCTCTCCGGTGATCTTCTCAAGAAGGAGCTTCCCCGATACCTCACCTATCTCTTCTAGGGGAAGCTTAATTGATGTGAGCCCCGGAGTGAAGAATTCGGCAAAGTACTTATCATCGTATCCTACGATGGCAAGATCACGCCTGACCTCAAGCCCCGTCTCGTCAAGGTAGGCATAAACACCGCCTGCCAGCTGGTCACTCATCGCAAACAGTGCCGTGATATCCTTATGAGCCAGCTTCTTATAAGCCTTATATCCCAGTTCCTTGGTCCATCCCGCATATACTATGCAGGAATCATCTATCGTGATGCCCGCCTCCCTGGCAGCCCGTCTGGCGCCTTCAAGGCGGAATTTCGTGTGCATATTATCCTCGTTGCCGGCGAGGATCCCGATCTTCTCATGGCCTTTCATGATAAGGTATTTTACAGCCCTGTAACCGCCATCCACATCATCGATGGCCACGGAAGGAACATCCGGGTTCAGTTCCCTTGCATATGCCATGACCGCAGGCACCTTGATACTCTTTGATATCTTATTTGTCTCCCTGTAATGGACGGCAACATAGATGATCCCTTCGACCATAAGTGCGTTCAGGGTGTTCACCGCATCATCAACGGATTCACGTATCATCTCTTCTTCCTTAAACCACTTGTCCGACCATCTTGCATAGAGGCGGAGGTTCTGAAGGACTACCATGTATCCTCTGTCCTCAAGGTACTTCATTATGCCTTCGACTATATCCGGAGTCGTAAACTGGGACATGTCTTCCACAATGACCCCTATCACACCGGACCTTCCGCTCCTTAATCCCTTGGCTGTGGTATTGGGCTTAAACCCGTACTTCTCTATCGCGGCAAGGATCTTGACCTCGGTTTCGGGCCTGGTCTTCTTCCTGCCGTTTAAGACATTCGATACGGTTGCGATCGATACTCCGCATTCACGGGCTATATCCTTGATAGTCATTGCGGCCTTCGAATCCTTCATACGCACTCCTGCTTCTTATCTGATCCTTAATCCGATCACACTTGCTGCCGGAACCTTCAGTGTGATCCTGTTGCCTTCGATCTTATAATCCTTAAAGTCGCTGAGTGAAACCCTGTCAGGATCCTCAAAGGTATTCTTATCACGCGGGTCGGCACCCTTAAGGATATCAGCCTCAAGGACTTCATAGGATCTTTCATTGGTAAGCTTTATGGTAAGGTCCGTATCATCCGTCATCGACAGGTTGTTAAGGGTTATGGTTATAACACCATCCTTAACCGAAACCGATTCGGTGATACCGGGAACCATACGGTCATCAGCCACTCCCACCTCTTTATCTCCCGACAGGGAGGATTCAAGAAGCCTGGCACCCTGATGATGCTTAAACATCTTAAATACGTAATAGGTCGGAGTCTTTATCATCTTCTCGCCCTCAGTCAAAATCACAGACTGGAGAACGTTAACAAGCTGGGCGATACATGCAAGCTTAACCCTGTCGCAGTGCTTGTTGAAGATGTTAAGTGATATACCTGCCACAAGGGCATCCCTCATGGTGTTCTGCTGGTAGAGGAAGCCGGGATTGGTACCCTCTTCAACCTCAAACCAGGTTCCCCATTCATCTACAGACATACCGACCTTCTTCTCGGGATCGTACTTATCCATGATCGCTCCGTGGCGCCTTATAAGCTCCTCGATATGATGAGCTGCCCACAGGGTCTTGTACCACAGGTCTTCATCGAATTCAGTGGCGCTTACCTTGGGAAGCCAGCCCTCAGGAAGGGTATAGTAATGCAGGGACAGAAGGTCCATAAACCCATGGTTCGCAGGATCGACGTGCTTGTAGCAGGTCTCCATCACATCATCGGTCCAGTAGTAGTCCTCCGAATTGGCCCCGCAGCATATCCTCTTAATGGGATTCTTTGGATCATACTGACGGATAAAGGTCTGATATCTCCTGTATTCGTTGGCATAGTACTCGGGCGTCATGTTGCCGCCGCAGCCCCAGTTCTCATTACCAACTCCAAAATAATCAACCTTGAAGGGAGCTTCATGTCCGTTCTTCTTGCGGAGTTCAGACATTGGCGATGAACCGTCAAGTGTCATATATTCTATCCACTCGGACATCTCCTGCACGGATCCGCTTCCAACATTTCCGTTGATGTAGGTCTTACATCCAAGCTGACGGCAGAGTTCCATGAACTCATGGGTACCGAAGGAATTGTCTTCCACTACCCCGCCCCAGTTGGTATTGATCATCTTCTTGCGGTCCTTCTTATCGCCTATACCGTCCTTCCAGTGGTATTCATCGGCAAAGCATCCGCCGGGCCAGCGAAGGAGGGGTATACCCATCTCCTTAAGGGCATCCACAACATCCTTCCTCATACCGTTGACATTGGGAATGTCTGAATCCTCGCCCACATAGAGGCCTTCATAAATGCACCTTCCGAGATGCTCCGAAAAGTGTCCGTATATCTCGGGTGCTATGGTATCAAGTTCTTTTGTTTCATTGATCGTAAGTTGAGTCATAAACTTCCTCCGTTTGTCACCATTTCTTCTTCGGACATTTATTGTCCTTCTTCATGGTCCTTACAAGGCAGTAGCAGCCGCATGCAAGGCAGGTTCCGGACGAATTCTTATCGCACCCTTCACAGGTCTTCATCCTGACCTTTATAAGGTCTTCGTCCGCCCTCTCTCTTTCAGATATCAGCCGGTAAAGCTTATCGGCATATGCCCCGATATCCTGAGGTATCGAGGCTATGATGTCACACATCCTGCAGAACCGGTGCTCCTGTCCTTTAATATGTTCCATATCGATCACTGACCGTAGTAAGCATTAGCTCCGTGCTTGCGGTTAAAGTGCTTCTCCTTGATGTTGTCGGGAGCAGGCTTGACATCATGGTTTATAACCTCGGTAAGCCTTGCCATTCTTGCGACCTCTTCAAGGACAACGGCATTGTGAACGGCCTCATCTGCATCCTTGCCCCAGGTGAAGGGCCCATGGTTCTTGCACAGAACAGCCTCGGTATACCTGTGGTCTATTCCCCTCTTCTCGAAGGTCTCGATGATAACAAGGCCGGTGTTCTTCTCATAGGCCTCGTTTATCTCCTCATCCGTAAGGTTCCTCGCGCAGGGGATGGGGCCTAAGAAATGGTCGGCATGTGTCGTTCCGTAAAGAGGGATATCCCTTCCTGCCTGAGCCCATGCAACAGCTTCGGTTGAATGAGTGTGAACGATACCGCCTATCTCAGGGTAACGCTTGTATAATTCAAGATGGGTCGCGGTATCGCTTGAGGGCTTATACTTACCCTCTACCCTGTTGCCCTCAAGGTCCATTACAACCATATCGTCGGGACTTAGGGTATCGTAATCAACACCGCTGGGCTTGATGACAAAGTATCCGGACTCCCTGTCGATACCCGAAACATTACCCCAGGTATAGATAACAAGTCCCTTGCGGACAAGTTCCATATTTGCTTCATATACGTCTTTCTTAAGTTGTTCTAACATTTCACTCCTCTTTTCTTAAAATTTCATCTGCCGATTTAAGAGACACAGAACCGTCCCTTGTCTCCTAGATTGTAAAGAACTTACCCGCTGCTTCCTGAGCGGGAAGTGTCTTCCTGTACGCATCCGTATATTCGTCGAATCCCTTAACATCAGCGGGATCGGGATTAACAACCTCGCCCGCATCCTGGCCGAATACCTTATCGGCAAGGAAAGCTGCAAAATCCTGGCCCTTACCGTTTAACATATATGCTGCAAGGATTGCCATACCCCAGGGACCGCCCTCACCTGCCGTTGTCATCACGGCAACGGGTGCGTTCATTGCAGCTGCGAGCATCTTCTGGCCAACGCCCTTGGTCTTGAAGAAACCGCCGTGGCCGTAGAGCATATCAACCGGAACCTTCTCCTCCTTGAAGAGGATATCGCATCCGATCTTAAGGGTTGCAAGTGATGCATAAAGATGTGTTCTCATGAAGTTGGCAAGCGTGAACCTGGCATCGGGTGTCCTTATGAACATGGGACGTCCCTCGTTAAGGCCTGTGATAGCCTCGCCTGCGTTATAGTTATATGCAAGAAGGCCGCCGCAGTTCTTATCGCCCTCAAGGGCCTTGTTGTAGAGCACCCAGTAGAGCTGGCCCATATCAACCTTATTTCCCTTGGCCTCTTCATATTCCTTGAAGATATTTACCCAGCCGTTAAGGTCTGTGGTACCGTTATTGCAGTGAGCCATGGCAACGGGTGATCCGTCGGGAGTCGTAACCATGTCAAGCTCTTCATGCCTCTTGGCAAGTGACTTTTCAAGAACTACCATTGCAAAGAAGGAAGTTCCTGCGGATACATTGCCTGTCCTGACTTTGACCGAATTGGTCGCAACCATTCCGGTGCCTGCATCGCCCTCGGGAGGACACATGGGAATACCTGCCTCAAGGTCACCCTCGGGATCAAGATATGCAGCACCTTCAGCTGTAAGGCTTCCGGCATCCTCACCTGCATTGAGTACCCTGGGAAGGATATCTGCAAGCTTCCATGAATAGCCCTTGTCCGAGATAAGCTCATCAAAGGAAGCCATCATCTTCTTGTCGTAATCAAGTGTACCGTCACCTATGGGAAACATACCCGATGCTTCGCCGACACCCATAACCTTGCATCCGCTCAACTTATAGTGGATGTAACCTGCAAGCGTGGTAAGGAAATCGATATCCTTGACATGGTCTTCACCGTTTAATATAGCCTGATAGAGGTGGGAGATGGACCAGCGCTGAGGCACGTTAAAGTCAAACCTCTCAGACAGTATGCCTGCAGCCTCGCCTGTTATAGTATTACGCCATGTCCTGAACGGAGCAAGCAGCTTATCATTATCATCAAAGGGAAGGTAGCCGTGCATCATGCCCGAAATACCGATGGCACCGACCTTCTTAAGGGTTACCCCGTACTGACTCTTAACATCTTCCTTGAGAGACTTATAACATGACTTAAGGCCGTTATCGATATCGTCAAGACTGTATGTCCAGACGCCGTCCACAAACCTGTTCTCCCAGTCATGCGAGCCCTGTGCTATAGGCTTAAACTGATCGTCTATAAGCACTGCCTTGATACGGGTCGAACCAAACTCGATACCCAGTACTGCTTCACCCCTGCTGATTAATTCTGCTGCGTTACTCATGTTTCTTCCTCCTAGTGTTATATTTGCCTTAGATAAGCTCAAAATCCAGAAGGCTTAAATTGCTCTCGCCCCTGAACTTGAAGTAGAGCGCATAGACTCCGTTTTCTATATTAACACAAGTTTTCCCTTTTACATAGCCATTAACCGAAGTAACTTTTACGGCCCCTATGAGTATTCTCTCCATGGGTTTATCCATGGGCGCAGCATATATCTCAACCTGTCCGCGGCCGTATCCCTTGGTCCTTATCGCTATCTCCTTAAGACCCTTAATGTCAAAATACTTATAGCCTATCACGGCCGTATCCCTGATGTTGGCAACGACCGAGTGTATGTCCTTGTCAAGACCGCTTGTTCCGTCGATATCAAAGGGATGCGCGATATGCTCATAGGCATCCGGGGTGATATCCGAATAGTCCTGCATTATCCTGGGAAAGTCATCGCTTATCCACCCTATCCATGGGATCAGCATGAACCTGTCCTTACGCACATCATATACATTTAAGTCATCCTTCAAAGTGTCCCTTTCAAGGTACATATTGCATGCGATATATGCAGGGAATACCCCCTTGCCCTCAAGCGGCGTGCCGGTGCATGAAGTAACCTCGACCTGCCCGATTGATCCGTCTTCCCCGATCGTGAGCTTTTCGAAACACTCCTGACGGGAATAGTTATGCCCGTTCGTATGCCTGTGGTAGAAGATATACCATTCCCCTTCTATCTCAACCATGCTGCCGTGATTGTTGGCATAGGGAACAGAGGGAAAGTCAGCCTTCTTGTAGGTACCGATCCCTATGTCTGCGTTGCTTATTATCACTCCGCCGTAGGTGAACTTATCTGTGGGTGACTTTGCCGTCGCATAACAGAGCTCATGGTTGACTATGGATGAGTAGATAAAATAGTAGGTATCCCCTCTCTTACGTATCGAAGGGGCTTCGAAGAATTCGTGTCCTTCAAAACCCGTGCCCCTGCTGTAATACTCACTTGGAGCGATAAACTCAGGTTCCCTGATGATGGTCAGCATGTCCTTATCAAGGACCGTCACCATGGCTCCGTGCTTATCCGGATTTCCGCATTCGCAGAAGCCCGTATAGAGATAGGTCTTCTCACCTTCAGTCAGGACTCCGGGATCAAACTGCTGCTCATCGCCTTCCTTATCGCCAAGATAAGTCCCGTCCTCATAGTGAACATAGCCTAAGAATTCATACCTTCCCGCAGGTTCATCGCACACTGCAACGGAGATCCTGCTTAAGCTGCTCAGTGCATAATATAGGTAGTATCTCCCATCCGGTCCCACCGTGACATCCGGGGCATAGAGGTTGCCCAAAAGATCGCTGTTGGCGGGATCCTGTGACTTTTTATATATGACACCTTCATAGCGCCAGGCCGACAGGTCGTCAACAGGTGCCGACCAGCACACATAATCAAGTTCGCAGTAAACATCCCCGTTGTACTTATCGTGTGAACCGTATATATAAACACGGTCGGCGAACACATAAGGTTCGCCGTCCGGAATATATTCATACGATGGAAGATAGGGATTGACTGCCTGTTTAATATCATGTTTCATCTTTTTCTTCCTTATGAATCCAATATTTAAATGATCATTCCTTTACGCCGCCGATCGTAAGACCCGTTACGAAATACCTCTGGAGGAAGGGATAGAGCATTACGATGGGAAGCATTGTTGCTACCGTTGCAGCTGAGCGGATAGTAACCGGAGTGATGGTTGCCGCACCGTTCTTCGCATTCTCGGCCGATCCCGACTGCTGCATAACCGATGAGAGCAGCTTCATGAGCTCGTACTGAAGGGTCGTGTACTGGGTCTTCATACGATTGTAGAGCATGGCATCAAACCATGAGTTCCACTGCCATACGGCTATGAAGAGGGCTACCGTTGCATACACCGGCTTGCACAGGGGTGAGATGATATCCTTGAATATCGTGAAGTAGCCTGCACCGTCGAGCTGGGCTGATTCTTCAAGTGATTCCGGAATACCCTCCATATAGGTCCTCATTACCAGCATGTTAAAGGCTGAGATCATACCGGGTATCCAGTATACGTGGAAGGTACCAGTAAGTCCCAAGTTCTTGTAAAGGAGGAATACAGGGATCATACCGCCGTTAACATACATCGTTATTACCCAGAAGAGTGATAACTGGGACTTGAAGATGAAGCGCTTGCGGCTTACAACGAAGGCAAGGAGCGCGTTCGCGAAGAGTGATGTAAGCGTTGCAAGTACCGTTCTTCCCACGGTTATCTTGGCACCCACCCAGATGTTCTGCATAGCGAACACCGTCTTGTAGTTCTTAAGCGAGAACTTGCGGGGCCATAAATAGATCTTACCTCTTACGGCATCAATACCGTCATTGAATGAAAGGGCGACTGTATTGATTACCGGATAGAGAGTGATTATGACAAAGGATAAGAGGAACACGAATACCACTACCGAAAATACCTTGTCACTTATCGGTTTGCTTACTTTATATTCTTTATTCTCGTTCATGTCTCATCCTCCCTTAGAATAACCTTTGTTCGCTGTGTCTCTTGGCAATGCTGTTAGCCAGGACGATAAGCATGATACTTACCGCACTCTTGAAGAGACCTGCTGCTGTACCGAGTGAATAGTCATTCTGGGAAATACCCCATTTGAGTACGTAGATATCGATCGTTTGCGATACCGACTGTACAAGACCGTTTCCAAGGAGGTACTGAACTTCGAATCCGGCGTTTAAGACATTACCTACATTCATAAGAAGGAGAATGAGGAAGGTGGGCTTGATGCCGGGTAGGGTTATATATCTTATCTTCTGTAACCTGTCGGCTCCGTCGATGGCTGCCGCCTCATAGAGGCTGGGGTCGATAGCCGTGATGGCTGCCAGGTAGATGATCGCATTCCATCCGGTTTCCTTCCAGCAGTTGGCAAAGGCAACTATGGGCCAGAAGTACTTGGGAAATGCGAAGAAGTTGATAGCCTGCTTAATAAATCCGAACCTTAACAGAAGGTCATTTACGATACCGGTTGCCGATAAGGAATCATGAAGGATACCGGTAACTACGATCCATGACAGGAAGTGAGGCAGGTAGGATATTGTCTGTATGGGCTTTTTAAGCCATGCCTTCCTGACTTCGTTTAAGATAATGGCAAAAAGGACTGCCATGATCGTCGTTGTGACCAGATTGATAACACCCATGGCAAAGGTGTTTCTGATGACTTTGATAAATACTGCATCCTCAAAGAGGAACTTAAACTTGCCCATCCCGACGAACTTGGAACCCAGAAGACCCTTCTTGGGCTTGTAATTCTGGAAGGCCATGATCCAGCCGGTCAGGGGCCAGTAGTAGAATATGACTCCATATACTACCATGAAGATAGAAACGATCATAAGGAATTTCTGACGCTTTATTTCCTTCCACATTTCTTTCCTGTCCATTTTTTCTTTTTTCTTTTGTGCCATAATGCGCTCCTACTATATAGTGACTTAATAGGTGATTTTTCATAAGAAAAGGGCAGCAACAGTGTTTGTCGCATAGTTGCTGCCCTATTTTTATTTATGATCCTTACGGTTCCTTATGCATCTTTACATTTAGGAAGGCTCTGCCTACTTAAATGTGTCAAGGATCTCCTGCATCTCAGCTAAGAAGTCCTCAGGCTTGCATGCATTGTATGCTTCCATATACTCATCCCAGCCCTTGTCGAAATCCTTAGCCATAACAACCTTAGGTAACCATTCATGCTTGCACTCGCCCATCTTCGCCCAAGCTACACCACCGGGTGTCTCTGTTGTGAAGTTGTTG
>JAILCT010000161.1 GCA_024690425.1 Lachnospiraceae bacterium
TGTATCCTGTTCCTGCAGTGATGGTGAGCTGCAAAAAACCCGGAGAAAGATCAAACATAATAACGGTAGCCTGGGCAGGAACGGTATGCTCGGATCCCGCAATGGTATCCATATCCGTAAGGCCGGAGAGATATTCCCATGATATCATAGAAGAAACGGGAGAATTTGTTATAAACCTGGTTACAGAGAGACTTACAAGGCCATGCGACTGGTGCGGAGTAAGATCCGGCAGTGAATATGATAAATTCAGGGAAATGAAGCTTACGGAATATGTTTCCGAATTCATGGATACACCCGCGATAGCCGAGAGCCCCGTGAACATATACTGTAAGGTGATAAAGACTGAACATCTCGGATCCCATGATATGTTTATCGGAGAAGTTAAGGGAGTTACGGTTGATGATTCATTTATGGACGATAAGGGAAGATTTGCACTTGAAGAATGCGGTCTGATAACCTATTCGCACGGTGAGTATTACGCACTCGGCAGGAAGCTTGGGAAATTCGGCTATTCCGTAAAGAAATCTCCGGTGAAGCCGGTAAATAAGAAGAGATCAAAGAGTAAACCGGCAAAAGAAATTAAGAACATACAGTATAAGAGAACTACGAAAAGTAAGATAGAAGAAAGGGATCATGCATGGACAGGAACATAGATATAGTCATCACAATGGGAGGCCTTGGATCAAGATTCCGTAAGGCCGGATATACGGTTCCAAAGTTCATGATAGAAGCTAAGGGCAAGACCCTTTTCGAGTGGTCGATGATAAGCCTTGAGGGTTATCGGGACAGGACCGATAAATTCATCTTTATAGCAATGAAGGATGAGAATAATGATGTCGAAGCTTTTATCAGGGACAGATGCAGTAAGCTGAATATAAAAGATCCAATTATTATCCTGCTTGATTATCTTACGGATGGTCAGGCAACAACGGCAATGCTTGCAGATAAGTACTTGGATAAGGACCATGCTCTTCTTATTTACAATATCGATACCTATGTAGAAGCAGGGGAAATGAACTCAGGCGAACTTAAGGGAGACGGCTTTATCCCGTGTTTTAAGGCTGAGGGGGATCACTGGAGCTTCGTAAGGCTTGATGATACGGGAAAGGTAGTTGAGATAAAAGAAAAAACGAGGATATCCGATCATTGTACCCTGGGTGCCTATTATTTTAAGACATGTGGCCTGTATGAAGACCTGTACAATGAGTATTACAGGGACTCTGATAAGAGAGAACTTGTAAATGGGGAAAAATACGTGGCTCCCTTATATGACTTTCTGCTAAGCAAGGGTGGGGAGATATATATTTCGGATGTTGCTCCGGATAAGGTTCATGTTCTCGGGACACCTGAAGAACTTGACTGCTTCATAAACGATTAAAGATCAGAAGCTTGAATAGATAAAGGCTCCGTTGCCAAAGTACGCAAACATGCATATTGCTATGATAAGGCAGCAGAAGATGACTTTGCCGTATATCTTATCAAGGGGCAGGGGCTTAACGAGATTGTTACGTGAATTAAAGCGTCCGGCAATATACTGGACAATAAGCAGGATGATACCAAATATAAAGGTGTAGGTGTAGTAATAGCCGGCGCCTTTTTTTAATGTTATTATCCTTGTAAATATGATCCATGAATCCATAAGAGTCCTGGCCCTGAAGGGTATCCATAGGAAGTTGACGATGAGAAATGTCATGATCATGGAAACACAGTGCTTAAGCGCATGCATGGGAGCTTCCTTCTGCTCTTTCTTATCCGCAGAAGCAGGATGAACCTGAGTAAACATACGATGAATGACCTGCCAGATACCGTGAAGCCCTCCCCAGATAAGGAAGTTGATGGTCGAACCGTGCCACAGGCCGCTGATGATCATGGTTAGAAATATATTGATATATGTACGGACCTTACCCTTACGGTTTCCTCCAAGGGGAATATATACATAATCCCTGAGCCAGGTTGATAAGCTTATGTGCCATCTGCGCCAGAATTCCGTAGGATCGGCTGACAGATAAGGAAGGTTGAAGTTCTTATCAAGATCAAAGCCGAGAAGACAAGCGACACCTATCGCCATATCGGAATATCCGGCAAAATCAAACAGAAGCTGCAATGTGTAGGTGATCGAGGTTATAAAGAGAGTAAGTCCGCTGTAAACAAGAGGAGTCGAATAAACCGCATCGACGCATACAGCGAGTCTGTCCGCCATTACAAGCTTTAAGAAGGCACCGAGGGCAAAGAGCTGTATGCCATGGGAAAAGCGGTCCATGCTCAGTGACTTGCGATCCTTTATCTTGGGTATAAAATCCTTAGCCTTCTGTATGGGACCGGAAACAACAACGGGGAAAAAGCTCATATAAATAAGGGAATCAAGCAGGGACGGATAAGGCCCCAGGTCACCTCTCATACAGTCGGTAAGGAATCCGATGGCCTGCAGCATATAAAAGGATATGCCGACAGGCATTGCAAAAAAGCCGGTATACTTAAAAAAGCACAGGATGACTACTTCTGTAAGTACAAACAGGCTGCACAGGATCTTTGCTTCTTTATCGCTGCCAGTATTCTTCTTTTTGTGTATAAGAGAGCCGCCAAGCCAGGTAAAGACTGACAGCAAGAAAAGGAGCAGGAGTGATCTAACATCAAAGAAGGCATAGAAAACATAACCCGCCGCAAGAAGCAGAAATCGTACGGGCCCATCCTTATGTATGATCTTCATAAGGATCAGGAGTATGGATAATAAGATCAAGAATTCAATCGACAGAAAGGACATTGTACAGTTCCTCGGCTATCATCCTGTGGGCGGCCATGTTAATGTGACCTGACCCGGGAGTTGTATTGTTAAATCCGTAGGGGATAATACCGTCTTCCTCATAA
>JAILCT010000167.1 GCA_024690425.1 Lachnospiraceae bacterium
TGTGACCTGTGCCAGGTATGGGAATTCCGGCCCATGCTTAGCATTAGGCTGATAGTTACGGGATATATGAGATCCGTAACGCGTATTTACCAAGGAGGAAGATATGATATCAAAAGAGAAGAAAACAGAGATCATTCAGAAGTATGCGGTTAAGGAAGGCGATACCGGTTCACCGGAGGTTCAGGTAGCAGTTCTTACCGAGAGGATCAAGGAGCTTACAGAGCACCTTAAGGCTAATCCCGGTGACCATCATTCGGCACGCGGTATGTACAAGATGATTGGTCGCAGGCGCGGACTTCTTGCTTACCTTAAGAAGAAGGACATTAACCGTTACCGTACACTTATTGAACAGCTTGGCTTGAGAAGATAATATTCACAGGCTTAATAAACAAACGCAGTAACGCATGTAAATGTGCCGCTGCGTTTGTTTGTTATCATAAGAGCTTAAGACGGAAGCATACCGAGACCACTTAACTGCTCATGCTCCTTTAGGAGTATGAGAGCCCGCCGGACAAAGTCATAAGGAATCCACCGCAAGCGGTACCCCCTTATGACGAAATTAGAGGCATCAAAAAATCCGGCAGGATTTTTACCTTGTATTGTAGAGGGATTCGTGGGTAGTTAAGTAGTTTCGGAATAAACCTTCCGTCTTGAAATATTTATCCATTTTAAGGAAGGAGAAAAATATGTACAAGAGTTACTCTATGGAGATCGGCGGACGTACCCTTACAGTTGATGTGGGACGTGTTGCCAAGCAGGCTAACGGCGCAGCCCTTATGCATTATGGTGATACCACTGTTCTGTGTACGGCAACAGCATCCGAGAAGCCCCGTGAAGGAATTGATTTCTTCCCTCTTTCAGTTGAGTTTGAGGAGAAGATGTATTCAGTAGGTAAGATTCCCGGAGGATTTAACAAGAGAGAAGGCAAGGCGAGCGAGAATGCAATCCTTACAGCACGTGTTATCGACCGCCCCATGCGTCCTCTTTTCCCGAAGGATTACAGAAATGACTGTACTCTTAACAACCTTGTTCTTTCGGTTGATCCCGAGTGCCGTCCCGAGCTTGTTGCAATGCTCGGTTCAGCTATAGCAACTTCGATTTCTGATATACCTTTCTGCGGCCCTTGCGCTACGACCCAGGTGGGAATGATCGATGGTCAGTTCATCATAAACCCCAGCCAGGAGCAGTGGAAGACCGGTGACCTCAACCTTACGGTTGCATCAACTGCCGAGAAGGTCATCATGATCGAGGCAGGTGCCAACGAGATCCCCGAAGCCAAGATGATCGAAGCCATCTACATGGCTCACGAGGAAAATCAGAAGATCATCGAGTTCATCAACAAGATGGTCGCTGAGGTTGGTAAGCCCAAGCATGAGTACGAGTCATGCGCAATCCCCGAGGAGATGTTCGCCAAGATGAAGGAGATCGTTACTCCCGAGGAGATGGAAGGTGCTGTATTTACAGACGAGAAGCAGGTTCGTGAAGAGAACATCAGGAACATCACAGCCCGCCTTGAGGAAGCATTCGCTGACAATGAGGACTGGCTTGCAATACTTGGAGAAGCAGTATACCAGTATGAGAAGAAGACGGTTCGTAAGATGATCCTTAAGGATCACAAGCGTCCCGACGGTCGTGAGATCACACAGATACGTCCTCTTGCAGCTGAGGTTGATCTTATTCCCCGTGTTCACGGCTCTGCAATGTTCACCCGTGGACAGACACAGATCTGCGATATCTGTACACTTGCTCCCCTTTCGGAGATGCAGAAGATCGACGGTCTTGATTCTAACGAAGTAAACAAGCGCTACATGCATCATTATAACTTCCCGAGCTACTCTGTAGGCGAGACCAAGCCTTCAAGGGGACCGGGACGTCGTGAGATCGGTCACGGTGCACTGGCTGAGAGGGCTCTTATTCCCGTACTTCCTTCGGAAGAGGAATTCCCTTACGCTATCCGCTGCGTATCCGAGACATTCGAATCAAACGGTTCAACATCAATGGCTTCGACCTGTGCTTCATGTATGTCACTTATGGCAGCAGGCGTTCCCATCAAGAAGATGGTAGCAGGTATAAGCTGCGGTCTGGTAACAGGCGATACAGATGATGATTTTGTACTTCTTACTGATATCCAGGGTCTTGAGGACTTCTTCGGTGATATGGACTTCAAGGTTACAGGTACTACAGAAGGTATCACGGCCATTCAGATGGATATCAAGATCCATGGTCTTACAAGGCCTATCGTTGAGGGTGCTATCGCTAGGTGCCGTGAGGCAAGGCTCTTTATCATGGACAACTGCATGAAGCCTGCTATCGCAGAGCCCAGGAATACAGTTAACGAGTACGCTCCCAAGATTGTACAGATCAAGATCGATCCCGAGAAGATCGGTGATGTTGTTGGCCAGAGAGGCAAGACGATCAACGCTATCATCGATGAGTGCGGCGTTAAGATCGATATCACTGATGACGGTGCTGTATCCGTATGCGGAACCGAGAAGGCCGGCATGGATAAGGCTATCGAATATATCAACATGATCGTTTCCGAGTTCGAGGAAGGCAAGATGTATACGGGTAAAGTCGTAAGCATTAAGGAGTTCGGTGCCTTCATCGAGTTCGCTCCCGGCAAGGAAGGTATGGTTCATATCTCTAAGATTGCCAAGGAGAGGATCAACCGTGTTGAAGATGTGCTTACGCTTGGTGATGTTGTTAAGTGTAAGTGCATGGGCAAGGATAAGATGGGAAGGATAAGCTTCTCTATCAAGGACGCTCAGTAAATAAGGACAATTTAAATAAACACGTGATGACACGTGAATGAGGACACGGGGACGGTTCTACTGTCTTCATCCATCGTTATATCAGCACTTAGCCTGATAACTGATCTGGATGAAGACAGTAGAACCGTCCCCGTGTCCTCAGAACCGTCCCCGTGTCCTCACCCTGTCCTTACTTTAAATTTTCAGACAATTCAATTTAAAATAACACCCATATCATACAAATCCAAAAAAAAAGTACTTGACAAATGAAACCCCCATAATAACAGTATTCACAAAGTTATCAACAGGATAAACAAACATTAAAGCATGAGTTAACCATGCAGGCAATTATGTAAATCAACCCCCAAAACCCTTTAAAATTCGGCATTTTGGCTTGTGTTTAAAATGTGGATAACGATAGAAACAAATGTTTCGATTTTGAAAACATACCTTATGTGGATAAGTCTGTAAATATAATATCGACGCGTGTTATTTGCACACAAAAAGTTAAATAGTCAGATAATAAAAACAGACACCCCTGTATGTGACTAAAGAGGGACGCCCCGGGCTTACCGCAGCATGTATTTAAGAGGAAAAATGCCTTTTTGACACGGGATAGTAATAAGACATATAGAAAAAAAGACACCCATGTGGTATCATATATTGTCATTCAAAAACGCCCCGGGATCATAGGGGCAGTATTTAGCTGACAAGAGCATTAAAAATGGAGGTAAACATGGCAAAACGGGTGATTCTTATTG
Organism: Lachnospiraceae bacterium; assembly: GCA_024690425.1. The sequence goes on from JAILCT010000167.1 coordinate 3,512, forward strand.
TGATGGACAGCTTCGGGATAGGCAAGGCAAAGGATGCAGACAAGTTCGGTGATGCGGGAACGGATACGATGAAGTCCTGCTACGGAAGCAGTAAGTTCAAGGCTGATAATCTGCGGAAGCTTGGCATATTCAACATAGATGAGATCGATTACGATGAGGGATGTGAAAAGCCCATCGGTGCCTACGCCAGGATGAGGGAAGCTTCAGCCGGGAAGGATACGACGATAGGCCACTGGGAGATAGCCGGCCTTATATCAAATGAGCCGCTGCCCACGTTCCCTGATGGATTCCCGCAGGAAGTGATTGATGAGGTTAAGAAGAATACCGGACGGGGTGTCCTGTGCAACAAGCCCTATTCGGGGACCAAAGTCATAAACGACTACGGTGATGAGCATGTGAAGACGGGCGACCTCATAATCTATACCTCGGCTGATTCGGTATTCCAGATAGCTGCCCATGAGGACGTGGTACCCCTTGAGGAGCTGTATGAGATATGCAGGACCTGCCGAAGGGGACTTAAGGGTAAATACGGTGTAGGCAGAGTCATAGCCCGCCCGTTTATAGGGACAAGCGGTAACTACACAAGGACCAGCAACAGGCATGACTTTTCTCTCTTACCTCCCGATAAGACAATGCTTGACCATATAAAGGAAGCCGGCAAGGATGTTATTGCAATAGGCAAGATATTCGATATCTTCGCAGGCGCGGGGATTACGGACCATACATACACGACCGGTAATCCCGACGGAATCGAGAAAACGATAGAATACATGGATAAGGACTGGGAAGGCCTCATGTTCGTCAACCTGGTGGATTACGATATGCTCTACGGACACAGGAGGGATATTGACGGATACGCACAGGCGGTTGCTTATTTCGATGATAAGCTTCCTGAGATCTTCGCTAAGATGAGGGATGACGATGTCCTCATGATAACGGCTGACCACGGCTGTGATCCGGCCTACACGAAGACTACGGATCATACCCGTGAATGTGTTCCCTTCCTTATGTACGGGAAGAATGTTGTGCCGGGTAACCTCGGTACCCATGATACCTTTGCGGATATCGCGGCCACTGTGCTTGACTATCTTGAAATTCAAGGGAGAAATGCGGGCAAATCTTTGCTAAAATCTTGCTGACACGAACGTATGTGAATAGATATTCAATAATCAATAATAAAGAAAAGTCAGGAAACAAACATGTACGAAAAAGAGATCAACAAGCGACGTACGTTCGCAATAATATCACACCCGGATGCGGGTAAGACAACACTTACTGAGAAGTTCCTCCTATACGGAGGAGCCATCAACCTTGCAGGATCTGTAAAGGGTAAGGCAACTGCCAGGCATGCAGTGTCTGACTGGATGGAGATAGAGAAGGAGAGGGGTATTTCCGTAACTTCCTCTGTTCTTCAGTTCGAATACGACGGCTTCTGCATAAACATCCTTGATACACCGGGCCACCAGGACTTCTCGGAGGATACCTACAGGACCCTGATGGCGGCCGATTCCGCGGTCATGGTCATTGATGCCAGCAAGGGTGTCGAGGCCCAGACCAGGAAGCTCTTCAAGGTATGTGCCATGAGGGGCATCCCCATCTTCACCTTCATAAACAAGATGGACCGTGATGCCAACGATACCTTCGACCTTCTGGATGAGATCGAGAAGGAATTAGGCATGTCGACTTGTCCGGTCAATTGGCCAATCGGCTCAGGTAAGCGGTTTAAGGGGGTATATGACAGGAATAAGAAGGCAGTCATGACCTTCTCCGATACCCAGAAGGGAACCAGGGAAGGCCATACGGATGTCCTCCCCATTGATGAAGAAGATAAGCTCCGTGAATTCATAGGTGACGAAGCCTGTGACACCCTGCTCGAGGAGATAGAGCTTATTGACGGAGCGGCAGCCGAGTTCGACCTTGAGAAGGTCCAGTCCGGTAAGCTCTCACCCGTATTCTTCGGATCGGCCCTTACCAACTTCGGTGTGGAGATGTTCCTTAAGTATTTCCTTGAGATGACGACAACACCTCTTGCCAGGAAGGCGGATACAGGCATAATCAATCCCACCGAGCGTGAATTTTCCGCCTTTGTGTTCAAGATTCAGGCCAACATGAACAAGGCCCACCGCGACCGTATCGCCTTTATGCGCATATGCTCAGGCAAGTTCGATGCGGGCATGGAGGTTAAGCACGTTCAGGGAGGCCGTACCATGAGGCTGTCCCAGCCACAGCAGATGATGGCCGATGAACGGCATATAGTAAGTGAAGCCTATGCGGGTGATATCATAGGTGTGTTCGATCCGGGCGTATTCTCGATCGGAGATACCATATGCATGCCTAATGAGACATTTATGTATGAGGGCATCCCGACATTCGCGCCCGAGCACTTTGCCAGGGTAAGGCAGATGGATACCATGAAACGTAAGCAGTTCGTCAAGGGCATCAACCAGATCGCCCAGGAGGGTGCCATTCAGATATTTCAGGAGATCGGCTCCGGTATGGAGGAGATCATAGTGGGTGTCGTTGGTGTCCTGCAGTTTGAAGTGCTTAAGTACCGCCTCGAGAATGAATACAACGTTGATATAAAGCTTGAGAACCTGCCCTATGAGCACATCCGGTGGATCGAGAACAAGGACGAGGTCGATGTCATGAAGCTGACGGGGACCTCGGACATGAAGAGGATCCAGGACCTTAAGGGCAATCCCCTCCTCCTCTTTGTCAACAGCTGGAGCGTGGGTATGGTCCTTGAGAGAAACGAAGGACTTAAGCTGACCGAGTTCGGAAGGAATTAATGAGAAAGAAGAGCCTTTTACCGATAATAATCCTCATCATATGCGTCGCGCTCACGGCATGCATCCTGCCCACCCTTCTGAATGGCGGTGACAGCAGGATCGATGACTGGGTGGATACGCTTGGGGGCCTGATCAACGGCGAGGAACCCGAGGAATTCACTTACAGGGATCCTGAACCGTATGTGCCGGTAACGACTGCCCCTGCGCCTGTACCGACATCTGTGCGAGAGAACGAAGAAGAGGTCATCACCATCGTTGATGAGGCGCAGGATGATGTCCCTGAAGATGACGCGGCTTCGACGGTTGAGGACGATACTGAACTTATCAAGAAGCTGGCGGCTGAGAGATACTATGCCTATGGGACCCTGTCCCAGGAAGAGAGAAGGATATACAGGGCGATCTATACGACGCTTTTTAACTTTGGCGGCAAGACACCGATGGGGACGCTTGATTCCGATATGATCGGGAAGGCTTATGACTGCGTGATGGCCGATAACCCCGAGCTCTTTTACGTCAAGGGATATAACATGGTCCGTTACATGCGCGGCAGCAAGCTCGAGAGCATATCGATATCCGGGATCTATAATATGGAGAAGGATGATGTGGCGGGACATCAGGCGAGGGTAGATGCCTATATCGATACCTGCCTTGCGGGAGCTCCGCAGGGGATCGACGAATACGAGAAGATCAAATACCTGTATGAGTACATAATAAAGAATACCGAGTATGACCTGAATGCCGAGAACAGCCAGAACTGTCTCAGCGTTTTTGAGAACGGACGCAGCGTGTGTCAGGGTTATGCCGAGGCGATGCAGTATCTGATGATCAGGATGGGTATGATGTGTACCGTTGTCCGCGGGGTTACGAACAAGGGGGAGACCCATGCATGGAACCTGGTAAGGTCCAATGGGGATTATTACTATGTTGATGCAACATGGGGTGACATGTCCTATGAGATAAGGACCGGTGAGGACCTGGCCCAGCTTCCCCAGATGCCGGAAGTGAGCTATGAATACCTGTGTGTCACCACGGATGAGATCAGCCGCACACATACGCCCGATGATACGTTTGTGCTCCCACAGTGTGTTGCCAGGTATGATAATTATTATGTGAGGAGCGGGAATTACTTTACGGAAGTGAACGATGCCCAGCTAAGGAGTGTTTTTGACAATGCATATGCGAACGGTGACAGCTTTGTGAGCATTAAATGTTCCGATCCCATGGTATATTCGGATATGATGGATTATCTTACCGGTGAAGGACACCTGTACGACTATCTATACAGGGACGGAACGGTCAACTATATGTATCTTGACAAGCTTAACGAGGTAATATTCTATATCTGAAATACACTTTTCATTTCCGGCTGTTTTTGATATACTTATACTGATTTTTTAACATTTGGGAGGCAGGCAATGGCTAAGGAAAACGATAAGATTAAGAATGTTGATGTTGACTCTTACGGAGAGGTAAGGATCGCCGATGACGTTGTTGGAAATATAGCGGCTATCGCCTCCACTGAGATAGAAGGTGTTGCCGGTACGGTCGGCAATGTTACCAAGGAACTCATGAGCAGGCTGGGGCTCAATCCCAAGAGCAAGGGAGTCAAGGTGGTCATCGATGGGAACATGGTGACTCTTGATATGGCCCTTATCATGAAATACGGCTACAACATCCCGATCACCAGCAAGCAGGTGCAGGAGAGGGTGAAGACTTCGGTTGAGAACATGACCGGCCTTACTGTTGTGAACGTCGGCATAAGGATAGTCGGGATCGATATGGAAGAGGAAGCTCCGGTTTAGGAGTGAGAAGCAGGGAGCAGGACCAATGACCAGGAGCGAGATAAGGGAGCACATCTTCAAGCTTGTGTTCCGGCTTGAGTTTAATGATGTATCTGAGATGCCGGCCCAACTGTCGAGGTATTTTGAAGACGTGTACAGGGATGAAGAGGCTGAGGATGGCCAGGCGCTTAAGATATGTCTCTTCAGCGAAGATGAGGAAGGATACATCAAGAATAAGTACGACAGCATAGTATCCAGGCTGCCGGAGCTTGATAAGATAATAAATGATAATTCCAAGGGCTGGGATGTGAGCAGGATAGGCAAGGTGGACCTTGCGATCCTGAGGCTTGCAGTATATGAGGTTCTGTTCGACGACGATATCCCGGTCGGAGTGGCGATAGATGAGGCGGTTGAGCTGGCTAAGAAATACGGGCAGGACGAATCCTCCTCTTTCGTTAACGGAATTCTGGCATCGGTTGCCAAATCGATATGAAAAATGTTTATTCGGTAGGACAGGTCAATTCATATATCAAGAACATGTTTGCGCAGGATTACATGCTGCGTTCGGTTTATGTAAAGGGAGAGGTGAGCAACGTCAAATACCACTCCTCGAATCATATTTATTTCACCATGAAGGACAAGACGGGAACACTTGCATGCGTAATGTTTGCGGGCTTTCGGAAGGGGCTTAAGTTCACCCTTAAGGAAGGCATGCAGATAATAGCCCTTGGCAGCATCGAGGTCTATGAGCGCGACGGCAAGTACCAGCTGTATGCAAGGGAGATCGTCCCCGACGGTGAAGGCGCACTGTATGAGCGCTTTGAACAGCTCAAGAAAGAGCTCGAGGAGATGGGGATGTTTGCTCCCGAGTACAAGAAGCCCATCCCCCAGTATGCAGGTACCATAGGCGTGGTAACGGCACCGACCGGAGCTGCGATACAGGATATAATCAACATCACGAAGAGGCGCAACCCGCACGTTCGGATAATCCTCTACCCGGCCAAGGTTCAGGGAGAAGGAGCGGCAGAGAGCGTTGCAAATGGCATAAGGGCCCTTGAGGCTGCAGGGGTCGATGTGATGATAGTCGGGCGCGGAGGCGGATCCATAGAAGACCTGTGGGCCTTCAATGAGGAGATCACGGCAAGGGCGATCTTTGACTGTTCCGTTCCTGTGATATCTGCAGTGGGTCATGAGACCGATACCACGATAGCCGATTTTGTCGCCGATCTTCGGGCACCCACCCCGTCCGCCGCAGCAGAGCTTGCCGTATTCGAATATACCGCATTAACGGACAGGATAGAGGAACTTAAGGCTGATCTTTCGGATGCGTTAAAGTCATGCGTGAAGGCTAAGAGAGATGAATACACGATGAAGGCTCTCCGCCTTAAGAACTTAAGTCCCGGCCATAAGCTTAATGAACAGAAGATGCGGCTTGCCAATGCCCAGGAGAGGATCCGTGAACTGATGCAGTCCCTTATAAAAAATAAGAGACATTTATTGGACATTAAGATAGAGAGGCTTGAGGCCCTGTCACCCCTTAAGAGGCTGTCAAGCGGTTATGCATTTGTAGAGGGGGCTGACGGCCTGCCACTATCGGAAATAGGCAGGGTCAGGAAGGGTGATGACATAACTCTGTATTTTAAGGATGGAACGGCAGGGGCACGTGTCACGGAAGTAAGGAAGCAGAAGAGGTAGAGATATGAAGAAGGAAGAAATGGAGAAGCTGACTCTTGAGGAGGCTTTTGACCTGGTAGATAAGACCCTTGAGGATCTGTCGGCCGATGTGCCCCTTGAGAAGTCGTTCGACCTGTACAAGGAAGGTATGGAACTGCTCAAATACTGTGATGGTAAGCTTAAGGGAGTAGAAGGGCAGATAATGATCATGAACGAGGAGGGTGAGATTGATGAATTTCAATGAAGAATTAAGAGACCGGGTAAGATATGCTGAGGAGATGGTCATTAAGAACGGAGTCATGGAAGAGGAAGGCTATCAGAAGACGGTACTCGCAGCCATGAATTACAGCCTTCTTTCGGGTGGTAAGAGGCTGCGCCCTGTTATGATGCGGGAAGCATCGATCCTTTTCGGTGATGAGCATCCCTGCCTAGGGGCATTTATGTCCGCGATCGAGATGATCCACACCTATTCGCTGGTACATGATGACCTCCCGGCACTTGACAACGATGAATACAGGAGGGGCAAGAAAACGACCCATGTGGTATACGGTGAGGATATGGCCATCCTTACAGGCGATGCCCTTCTTAACATGGCATATGAGACGGCGGCGGGTTCGCTGGCATCATGCAAGGGTGATCCCGTGCTCCTTGACCGTGCGGTAAGGGCTCTTGCGGTCCTTACGAAGAAGGCCGGCATCTACGGAATGGTGGGCGGCCAGGTGTATGATGTTGAGGCAGAAGATAAGGAGCTTAAGCTTACCGAGGATTCCATCCTGTTCATATTCAGGCTCAAGACCGGTGCTCTCATCCAGGCAGCCCTTATGATCGGTGCCATCCTAGGCGGAGCGGGCGATGACGATGTCGCCGTTATGGAGCAGGTGGGCGAAGCGGTAGGCATCGCTTTCCAGATACAGGATGATATCCTGGATGTCACGGGCAATCCCAAGATACTGGGCAAGCCTGTGGGTTCGGATGCTAAAAATCATAAGACCACCTATGTTACTTTGAAGGGACTCGAGACATCGACCAAGGATGTCGAGAAATACTCCAACAAGGCAGTAGTCCTCCTTCAGGCCCTTGACAAAAGGAACGAATTCCTCGAGGAACTCATAAGGTTCCTTATAAACCGCGACAAGTAGGTATGACAGGCCGCGATAAGCAGGTACGACTAACTTCGAGTAAGCAGGTATAACAGTGATACTTGAGAATATTAAGAAAACAAATGACATAAAGAACATATCTCCCGACAGGTATGATGAACTGGCTCAGGAGATAAGGGAATTCCTGATCAACAAGATATCGGTCACAGGCGGGCACCTGGGATCGAACCTTGGCGCCGTAGAGCTTACAATGGCCCTTCATCTTGTTGCCAATCTTCCAAAGGACAAGATAATCTGGGATGTGGGCCACCAGTCATATACCCATAAGCTCCTCACCGGAAGGAGGGAAGGCTTTGAGACCCTCCGTAAATACGGGGGAATGAGCGGCTTTCCCAAGCGTAAGGAGAGCCTGTGCGATGCCTTTGATACAGGACATTCTTCCACATCCGTTTCCGCCGGTCTCGGCCTTGTCAAGGCCAGGGACTTAAAGGGTGAGGACCATGGTGTCTTCGCAGTCATAGGAGACGGTGCCCTTACGGGCGGTATGGCCTATGAAGCGCTTAACAATGCAGCCAGGCTTGACACCAATTATGTGATAATACTTAACGACAACAATATGTCCATAGCCGAGAACGTGGGCGGTATGAGCAAGTACCTGCGCAAGATAAGGACGGCTGAGGCATATAAGGACTTCAAGATCGGACTTGAGAACACACTCAACAAGATGCCCAAGGGCGAGCAGCTCGTAGACACCCTGAAGAGATACAAGTCAGGTGTCAAGCAGCTTGTCGTACCCGGAATGTTCTTCGAGGACATGGGCATCACATATCTCGGACCGGTTGACGGACACGATATCAAGGCCATGGTCAGGATGTTAAGGGAAGCCCGCAAGCTCCCCAAATGCGTCCTTGTCCATGTGATAACCAAGAAGGGCAAGGGGTATCTGCCCGCCGAGAGGCATCCGGCCCGTTTCCACGGAGCGGAACCCTTTGACATAGAGACGGGACTTCCTTCAAGGAACAGGAAAAAGTCCAATTACACGGACGTTTTCTCGACCGTCATGACCAAGCTCGGCGCAAGGAATGAAGATGTTGTTGCGATAACCGCAGCCATGCCTGACGGAACAGGACTCAAGCGTTTCTCCAACATGTATCCCGACAGGTTCTATGATGTGGGGATCGCCGAGGAACATGCAGTAACCTTTGCCGCAGGTCTTGCCGCGGGGGGACTTAAGCCCATAGTGGCAGTATATTCGTCCTTCCTCCAGAGGGCCTATGACCAGGTCCTCCACGATGTATGCATACAGAACCTTCCGGTCGTATTCGCCATTGACAGGGCCGGTCTTGTGGGAGCTGACGGAGAGACCCACCAGGGTATCTTCGATATATCATACCTATCATCCATCCCCAATATGACCATCATGGCACCCAAGAACAAGTGGGAGCTTTCCGACATGATGAAGTTCGCGGTCAGGTTCGAGAGTCCCATCGCGATACGTTATCCCAGAGGAGAGGCTTACGACGGGCTCAAGGATTTCAGGGCACCGGTCGAATACGGCAGGTCCGAGGTCATATACGAGGAGAATGACATCGCACTTTTTGCTCTCGGGAGCATGGTGAGGACAGCCGAGGAAGTAAGGACTATCCTTAAGGAGAAGGGGTATCCTGTAAGCCTTGTAAATGCACGCTTTGCCAAGCCCATAGATACAGACGTTGTGGAAGAGATGTGTAAGAGTCATTCGCTCATAGTCACCCTTGAAGAGAATGTAGCAAGCGGCGGATACGGAGAGAAGGTAAGGGATTATGTCTTTGACAACAGGCTTGACTGTGATGTGCTCATCATAGCCCTTCCGGATGATTACGTAGAACACGGAAATGTCGACATCCTGAAGCAGGAGGTGGGCATTGATACAGAATCAATAGTAACAAAAGTCATAACCAGATATTTAAGCTGGGGCAACAAGAACCGTAAGGATGCAGGCATATGAAACAGCGGCTTGATGTGATACTGGTAAATCAGGGCTATGCGGCGTCGCGGGAGAAGGCAAAGGCGATGATCATGGCAGGCAGCGTGCTCGTAAAGGGCCAGCGTGAGGACAAGGCCGGCACCATGTTTGAGGAGGATGGCATCGACATCATGGTCAAGGGTAGTCCCCTTAAGTACGTAAGCCGCGGCGGGCTCAAGCTTGAGAAGGCGCTAAAGGAGTTCCCGATCGACCTTAAGGACTGCATATGCATGGATATAGGAGCATCCACGGGAGGCTTCACTGACTGCATGCTGCAAAACGGTGCGTCTAAGGTCTATTCAATCGATGTAGGCTACGGCCAGCTTGACTGGAAGCTGAGGAATGATGAACGGGTCGTATGCATGGAGAAAACGAACTTCCGCTACATGCAGCCTTCAGACATAGACGACGTGCCTGATTTTGCCTCATGTGATGTATCCTTTATCTCGCTTGAAAAGATACTGGCTCCGGCATATGCGCTGCTTAGGGAAGGCGCGGGAATGGTGTGCCTTATCAAGCCTCAGTTTGAAGCCGGCCGTGAGAAGGTGGGCAAGAAGGGCGTTGTAAGGGATAAGGCTGTTCATGAAGAGGTCATACATGCGGTCATGGGTTATGCGGCGGATGCGGGCTTTACCGTGAAGGGCCTGACATTCTCGCCTATAAGAGGGCCTGAGGGAAACATCGAGTATCCCCTCTACCTGATAAAGCCGCTGTCCGAAACGGCGCATGAGGATACTGCTGTTACCGACGGGATGGTAAAGGACATCGTGGATGCGGCGCATGAGAGCCTGGATAAGCCTGCCGTTAAGGATGAGTGAAGATATATATATGAACTGAAGATACGTATATAAGAGGAAGGATCAATGAATAATTTTCTCGTAGTATCCAATAAGGAAAAAGACCCCAAAGGCGAGGTATCGCGAATGATACAGGAATACCTTGAGGACAGGGGCTGCGGGGTTACCCTTGAGAGTGTGACCCATGGTAATATCCATAAGGAAGAGCTTAAGAAGGCTGCTGACGGAGCCGGCTGCGTGCTGGTCCTTGGCGGGGACGGAACCCTTATCCAGGTGGCCGGAGCCCTGTCTGCCAAGGATATACCTCTTCTTGGGATAAACCTGGGAACACTGGGCTATCTTGCCGAGATAGAGAGGGATCAGATAATACCGACCCTTGACCGCCTTATCAAGGATGATTACGAGATCGAGGAACGGATGATGCTCAGCACATCTGCCGGAGGCGACAGGCGTGATGCGCTTAACGACATAATAATCACGCGTTACGGTGATCCAAGGGTGGTAAGGTATGTTATCTACGTTAACGGGAGGTGTTTAAGCACCTACGATGCCGATGGGATAATCATATCAACGCCTACCGGTTCCACGGGATATAACCTGTCTGCAGGAGGCCCTATAGTGGAGCCGAACGCCAAGCTCATACTGATCACGCCTATATGCCCGCATACGCTCAACACCAGGGCCATCGTTCTCTCGAGTGATGACAGGATAAGCATCGAAGTGTGCAAGAGCAAGTATATGAGGGAGCATGAGGCATGCGTATCATGCGACGGTGTATCTTCGATCAGGCTGTCGGCCGGTGAGAGCGTAGATATAAGGAAGGCCGACGGAGTGACCAAGATAATAAAGATGAGCAGGGAGGGCTTTCTCGATGTGCTCTCAAGGAAGCTGGGAGCAGTATAGGAAGAGGTAAGGATGAGCAGCGACAGAAGAACCAGGATACTTAAGATAATATCGGAGGAAGTGATCCAGACCCAGGAGGAGCTGGCTGACAGGCTCAACGGCGAGGGCTTTCCCGTGACCCAGGCTACCGTTTCGAGGGATATAAAGCAGCTTAACCTCGTCAAGGTACCTGTTGGGGACGGCCGGCAGAGATATGCCCAGCATACGGATTCGCGCGGGGAGATAGACGAGAAATACGTAAATGTCCTGAGGACCGGCTTTAAGTCCATGGATATGGCCCAGAACATCCTCGTGATAAAGACGATCTCGGGCATGGCCATGGCAGTTGCCGCATCCATTGATGCGCTCAGCTTTCCGCAGATAGTCGGATGCATAGCCGGTGACGATACCGTGATGTGTGCGGTCAGGTCGGTCGAGGATACTTACAAGGTAATGGATCAGATAGAGAGGTTGCTGTAGGGGATGTTACTTAATCTGCATGTGAAAAACGTAGCCCTTATAGACGATGTGGAGATCGATCTTAAAGAGGGCCTTAACATACTGACAGGCGAGACGGGTGCCGGAAAGTCACTTATAATAGATGCCGTGAACTTTGCCCTGGGCAAGAGGATGAGATCCGATGTCATAAGGGATGATGCCGATTATGCCCTGTGTGAGCTTACTTTTCTTGCCGACTCACAGGAGGTAAGGGATAAGCTTGCCGAGCTTATGATCCCCTGTGATGACGATACGGTGGTGATAAAGCGCAAGCTCATGAACGGAAGGAGCATGATAAGGATCAACGATGAGTCGGTCTCGGCCAACACCCTTAAGGAGCTGGCGGGCGTTCTCATAGACATACACGGACAGCATGAGCACCAGTCCCTTCTGTATAAGAGCAAGCATAAGCAGATACTTGACTCTTACTGCGGGGAACCGCTTAAGCAGGTCACAGATAAGATAAGCCTCCTGTATAAGGACTATTCGGAAGCCCTTAAGGAACTTGAACAGGCGCTTTCATCGGAGAGGGATTCGGACAGGACGGTGGAGCTTGCAAGGTTCGAGGTTGATGAGATTATGCGGGCGGATATACAGGAAGGGGAGATAGAAGCCCTGGAGAATGAGTACCGCAAGCTGTCCAATTCAAGAAAGATAGCAGAGTCAGTCGACCTGGTTCACAGGCTGTCCGGTTATGATGATGAGGGGGCAGCAGGCTCGGCGATCGGACGTGCCCTGTCAAGGCTTCAGGGAGTGCTTGAATACGATCCGGAGTTATCAGGCCTGTGTGATGAGCTTGCCGACATAGACGGGCTGCTGAATGACTTTAACCGATCGCTGGCAGGCTATGAAGGTTCCCTGGACACTTCGGGTGAGCGCTACGGCGAGGTGGAAGAGAGGCTTAACCTTATAAACCACATAAGGGACCGGTATGGCGACACCATGGACAAGATCAATGAATACCTTAAGAAGCAGCAGGACATCATTGAGAAGTATTCCGATTTCGAAGCCTATGTGGGAGGCCTTAAGAAAAGGGCAGGTGAACTGAAGGAGGAACTTACCGGATTATCGCGCGAGGCTTCAGCGATAAGGAGCAGGGAGGCATTGGTACTGTCAGGCAGTATCAGAGAAGCCCTTCTTGACCTTAACTTCCTTGATGCCCGTTTTGAGATAAATGTGAAGCCGGAAGAAGAGAACTTCACATCTTCGGGATTTGACGCGGTGGAATTCCTGATAAGCACGAACCCCGGAGAGAAGCTCCGTCCCCTTAACGAAGTCGCATCCGGAGGAGAACTTTCAAGGATAATGCTGGCTCTTAAGACAGTCCTTGCCGATAAGGACAGTGTCGGCACACTGATATTTGATGAGATAGATACCGGGATCAGCGGGCGTACGGCCCAGAAGGTATCCGAGAAGCTAAGGCAGCTTTCGGGCAAGCGCCAGGTGATCTGCATAACCCATCTGCCGCAGATCGCTGCGATGGCCGATGAGCATTTCAGGATAAGCAAGGAGGTAAGGAACGACCGGACTGTGACAAGTGTCGACAGGCTTGACGAAGAGGCTTCAACGCAGGAACTGGCAAGGATGCTGGGCGGTGTTTCCATCACCGAGAACACATTAAAAAGTGCAAAAGAGATGAAAATGCTTGCAATTAGCATAATATGATGGTATCATAACTTGATGAGTTAACAAAGTTGTTACAATTTGGGGAATAAAGTTCAAAGGATTTTACATGAGAAAGTGGTTATTATTGCTGCTGATCCCGATCGTTGCCGCAATCATAGGCATAGGCGCCATGGTAGTCGTTAATGCAACTCCGGGTGATGCGCTCACCTTATCCGATTATTTCGTGATAAGTTATGAAGGATATAACGGCAAGGGACATGTTGTCATAACCAGGAAGGATGACATGCTCTTTGATGAGGTCGATGTGATAAGGCTTGAACAGAAGGAAGCCCTCATCAAGAATAAGGTCGTTGCCAATGATGAATATTTAAGGTTTGCAGCCGGTATCGAAGCGATGGCTGAACCCATGGACAGCCTTAAGAACGGCGATACTTTCACGATCTCCTATCTCTATGACCAGGAGCTTGCATCAAGGCTTAGGATCAATGTTGACGATACGGAAGCAACATACACTGTGGAAGGGCTGCCGGATGCACAGCCTTTAAGCGTTGATGATCTCTTTAAGGATATCGAGGTATCATTCTTGGGTATTTCGCCGGATCTTACCATGCTGATAACCAATAAGAGCACCAATCCTCTTATAAGGACGCTTGTTTTCAATGCGGTTGATTATAAGGAGAAGTATGCTGACGGTGAGACGGTTAAGATCAAGTGCTACTTTAACGAAGGCGAGCACCTGAGTGATGACTACTATATCGATGCTCCGGCCGATGAATGCGTTAAGGAGTATACGGTTTCGAGCTCGGCAAGCTATGTGAAGAGCCTTGACCAGATACCCGATTCGGTCATTAAGGAAGCATTTGAGGCAGGCAAGAAGGCTTTTGTAGATGCCAATGAGTATGGCGTGAGGATTTTCTGCGAGGCCAATCTGGTACCTGTATACATCAACCAGAAGGCTACCTTCAGATATCTGTCGCCCTCGATCATAGCCGCATATTTTAAGACGGTTAAGGATGAAGAGGCCGGTAAGTTGGGCAATGATTACAATGAGCTCGATCTGATCTACCAGGTTGCGATAACCCAGGCGGATGGTGTGACGTGTAACTGCGAGGCTGTTGTAAGGTTCTCTGATTTTGTTATAAAGGGAGACGGTACCCTGGAATATGATTTCTCCAATCCGTCGATAATATCGGCATCTCACAACAATTCATCCATCCATAAGAATGTTGTGACCAAGTATGAGGATACTCACGATATCGAGAAGCTTGAGATAGGCAGATATTAAGATATATCAATAACTGAACAGGATTTTTCTAGAGTCGGTCATTTCCCTTGCCCGACTCTATTCTTTTGACATATTCATCGGGATCCTTCTTCATGTTGGAGAATTCAAGGAAAGCGTTCAGGACCAGGGTCTCCTTATTGCATGCGGTCGGATTCTTACCCAGTTCGCGCACGATGTTGTATTTGTCCATCTGCCACACATACAGGTCGGACATCGAATAACCGCGGATCTTCAGTTCGTCGAGGAAGGTATGGTTATCCGCATAGTATACGAATTCCCTGTACAGGTCCTCATCCGCGAGAAGCTCATCCCACAGCCCCTGTGCGAAATCATCATCCTTGCCTGCGTAATCACACAAGTCCCTGAGAAATCCGAGCGCCTTTACTTTTCTTGCATCGTATAGAATTCCCATATGGATCACCCCTTTTGCTATGCAGCATCGTCCTTTGGAAGTAACTTTTTTCATAATAACATATAGTTGCCAATGTGACCAGTATGCTTATTTTATGGGCTTTTAAAGTCGCTCAAACAGGTGTATAATAGATACGTTAGCTGTATGTATTAAAGACGCGATTTACAGCCAGGGAGTAACGTAATGGTAGAGACATTTACAAGATGTTTTATTACTGAGGACAGGTATAAGCTCCTGCTTTCGGGTATAGGAGTTACGATAAAGGTATCACTGCTGGCGGTCGTCATAGGTATACTGATCGGATTCCTCATAGCCTTATGCAACTTATCCGGGAAGAAGGGCCTTAACACGATCGGTAAGGTTTATACCGATGTGATAAGGGGTACACCTTCTGTTACCCAGCTTATGATCATATATTTCGTTGTATTCGCCACGATCAACTGGTCTAAGTGGATCATAGCGGCCATAGCCTTCGGCATCAATTCGGGCGCCTATGTTTCCGAGATAATCAGGGCAGGTATCCTGTCGATAGACAGGGGACAGACGGAAGCCGGAAGGTCACTTGGCCTTAATGCCAAGCAGACGATGATGTATATAGTCGTGCCGCAGGCCGTTAAGAACATCTTTCCTGCAATGGGCAACGAGTTCATAACCCTTATCAAGGAGACGGCCATTGTCGGATACGTGGGCCTTATGGATATACAGAAGGCGGGTGACTTTATAAAGAGTGCCACCTATGAGGCTTTCATGCCTCTTATGGGAACGGCTGTCATATACTTTATCCTGATCAAGCTTCTGACCATAGCTCTCAGGAAATATGAGGCATATTTGAGAAAATCGGAGGGGCATGCATGATAAAGGTAAACGATCTACATAAGAGCTTTTCCGGTGTAAACGTATTGAACGGGATCACCGAGGAGATAGATGAAGGCGAAGTTGTTGTGGTCATCGGGCCGTCCGGGTCCGGCAAGTCCACTTTCCTAAGGTGCCTCAACCTCCTCGAACAGCCTGATTCGGGCGAAGTCATAATAGACGGAGAGCAGATCAACAAGGAAGGTGTTGATGTTGACAAGCTGAGGCAGAAGATGGGAATGGTATTCCAGCATTTTAATCTGTTCCCGCATCTTACTGTCATGGATAACATCACACTCGCTCCTGTTAAGCTGGGTAAGCTGACACCGGCTCAGGCCAAGGTAAAGGCCCAGGAGCTTCTCATGAAGGTAGGCCTCACCGAGAAGGCTGATGCCTATCCGTCATCCCTTTCGGGCGGCCAGAAACAGCGTATAGCGATAGCAAGGGCCCTGGCCATGGAGCCGAAGATCATGCTCTTTGATGAGCCGACATCAGCCCTTGATCCCGAAATGGTTGGCGAGGTTCTGGATGTTATGAAGAAGCTTGCCGCTGTAGGGATGACAATGGTTGTCGTTACCCACGAGATGGGATTTGCAAGAGAGGTAGGAACGAGGCTTCTGTTCATAGACGAAGGCAAGGTGCTTGAGAGCGGGGTTCCCGATGAAGTGCTGAGCCATCCCAGGCAGGAGCGTACGATCTCATTTTTATCAAAGGTATTGATATAAGAACATATAACACAGGAGGAAATGTTATGAAGAAATTATCAAAAGCTTTACTTGTTCTGACAGGAGCGGCACTGCTTCTTTCAGGATGCGGTTCCAAGAAGTCATCGGCACTGACTTTCGGTACGAATGCGGAGTTCCCTCCGTTTGAGTTCGTTTCGTCGTCAGGTATCATCGACCAGTACGACGGTATCGACCTTGCCATCGTCAAGAAGATAGGCGAGGATACCGGAAGGGATGTCAAGATAGAGAACATGGAGTTCGATTCTCTCCTTATCGCCCTTGAGAACGGACAGATCGATGCTGTTATCTCAGGTATGACCATTACCGAAGAGAGGGCAAAATCAGTCGACTTCTCGCATCCCTATTATGCCGCAACACAGGTAATGATCGTTAAGGAAGATTCCGACATTACCAAGGCAACCGATATGGAAGGCAAGAAGATCGTTGTTATCCAGGGTTATACCGGCGAGCTGTGTGTTCAGGATCTCGGATATAAGTATGAAGCCTTCAAGAAAGGTACCGAGGCCATCCTCGAGCTTACAAACGGCAAGTGTGATGTTGTAGTGCTTGATTCTGCGACAGCTCAGAAATACGTTAAGGACAATCCGGGCCTTAAGATCATAGAGGATCCCGATGCATTCGAGACCGAGGAGTACGGAATCGCTATCAAGAAGGGAAATACCGAGCTTCTTAACCAGATAAATGATTCGATCGACAAGATGCTCGCAGACGGTTCAATAGCCGAATGGAGCGTTAAGTATTCGGAGGCTGAGTAAACGATACTTATAGAGAGTATATGTAAGGGAGGCTGTATATGAAGAAAATACTGTTTGTGGCATCGGAATGTGTTCCTTTTGTTAAGACCGGCGGACTGGCAGATGTTGTGGGTTCGCTTCCGCAATGTCTTGATAAGCAATATTTCGACTGCAGGGTTGTACTGCCCAAATATATGTGCATCCCCAACGAATACAGGGATAAGATGGAATATGTCGGCCATTTCTATATGGACATGGACAACAAGACCCTGTATGTAGGTATCATGAAGCTCGTGTATGAGGGAATAACCTACTATTTCGTTGACAACGAGCATTATTTCTCAGGTCCCAAACCCTACGGGGATCTTCTGTGGGATATTGAGAAGTTCTGCTTCTTCTGCAAGGCGGCCCTTTCAATCCTTCCTGTTGTAGGATTTCAGCCTGATATCGTTCACTGCCATGACTGGCAGACGGGACTGATTCCCGTATACCTTAAGGAACGCTTCCATGAGGGAGAGTTCTACAGGAACATGAAGTCGATAATGACGATCCACAATCTTAAGTTCCAGGGTAAATGGGATGTGAAGACGATCAAGGCTTATTCGGGACTTCCGGATTACTATTTCACATCCGATAAGCTTGAGGCCTATAAGGATGCCAATATGCTCAAGGGCGGTATCGTATTTGCCGATGCCATAACAACGGTTTCCAAGACCTATGCCGAAGAGATCAAGATGCCCTTCTACGGTGAGGGACTTGACGGACTTCTGCAGGCCAGAAGCAACGACCTTCGCGGTATCGTGAACGGAATTGATTATACGGATTACAATCCCACTACGGACAAGTATATTCCTTTCCCGTATGATGCCCGTGACTTCCGCAAGGAGAAGGTTAAGAACAAGCGCGCTCTTCAGGAAGAACTGGGGCTTGATAAGGACGACAAGAAATTTATGCTGGGAATCGTAAGCCGTCTTACCGATCAGAAGGGCTTCGATCTTATAGCTTACGTAATGGATGAGCTGTGCCAGATGGACATCCAGATTGTTATCCTGGGAACGGGAGAGGAGCGCTATGAGAACATGTTCAGGCACTTCGACTGGAAATACGGTAACAAGGTTTCTGCCAATATCTATTATTCGGAAGCCCTGTCCCATAAGATATATGCAGCTTCTGATGCATTCCTGATGCCGTCTCTGTTCGAGCCGTGCGGCCTGTCGCAGCTTATGGCACTCAGATACGGAACTATTCCCATCGTGCGTGAGACAGGCGGCCTTAAGGACACTGTGGAGTCATACAACCAGTATGAGAGCACAGGAACGGGTTTCTCATTCATCAACTACAACGCACATGAGATGCTCGGTACCATCCGCTATGCATACGATGTTTACACAAACCGTAAGCGTGAATGGAACAAGATGATCGACCGTGCGATGGCGGTTGACTTCAGCTGGAAGGTTTCAGCCCTCAAATATCAGAGCATGTACGACTGGTTGATAGGATGACGCGAGACCGCATAAATACTGGGGTTGCGGCAGGTGAATGATGGCTTGACCACTAATTGACCACTAAAATACATCAATTTTCTTTATTTGAATAATGAAAAGCAATAAGACACTTTTCTAAGAAACATGAATCTTAGGAGAGTGTCTTTTTCGTTATGGTAAAAATTTAAAGGAGGAAAACAGCGTTATGCAGGAAGAAAGTCAAAGATCAATTAATTCATTAAGGGTTCTGGCGGAAAAACAGACAGACATGGACAGAAAAAGATATATACGGATCAAAGAAGCCGTCAGTACCTACCATATCGGAAAAACCAAACTGGTAGATATTGCGAAAAAAGCCGGAGCTTTCTTAAAGATCGATAAAACAGTATTGATCGATGTGGAAGCCTTTGAAAGGTATATTGAATCATTTCGGTTACCGAATTGTCCCGGATAGGAGGTCTGTATGGATAAAGAAGTAATAATCGATGGAAAACTTTTTGTTCCGGTTGAAAAGCCTATTAAAGTTGAGTATTTCAGACCTGATGAGGGTATGAAGATATATCACATGGGACGAGATGTCTTGTATCGGATAGCCAGGGATGCCGGAGCATTTTATAAGGTCAAAAGAGCTACGTTCATTAATA
>JAILCT010000202.1 GCA_024690425.1 Lachnospiraceae bacterium
TGTGAAGCACTGTCCGTATTAAGCGAGGAATCCTCTTTAAAATCAGCCGCCTCCGGGAATACAGTCCTGTAAGCATTCATCTTGGTCTCAAGGGTCTTTAATGCGATCGGATCCTTGGTAAGTTCATAAACATAACCCAGGCATGCACCTGCAACTATAGTTATGATGGTAAGGGTAAGAACTGCCTTTATCGAATTCTTCATTATGCCTCACCGCCTTTCCCGAAGCACTTGGGCAGTGTGTACTCTTCGATAAGAGGTACCAGGAGGTTACAGAATATTATCGCAAAGCTGACTCCCTCTGCCGAGCTTGAAAAGCACCTGAATATACCTGTCATGATCCCCAGGCATATACCGTAGATGATCTTGCCTGTGTCCGTTATAGGGCTTGTGGCATAGTCGGTTGCCATGAAGAAAGCACCCAGCATGAGTCCGCCTCCCGATACCTGTGCCAGCAGGTAGTAGGGATCCCATCCCCTTCCGGAGAACAGGCCCATGAATATCACCAGGGTAACGATGTATGTAAGCGGTATCCTCAGGTCGATTATACCGAACGCCAGCATGATGATGGCACCGATCATAATAGCTATCACTGAGGTCTCGCCTATCGTACCGGCTATATTACCGAATACCATGTCCTTAAGATTGACCGACTGTCCCGTCTTTAAAAGGGCAAGCGGCGTAGCCGAGGTCATACCGTCGTAATTGAAATTCGTCATCCTTGCCGCAAAGCATATAACAAGGAAACATCTTCCGCCAAGTGCCGGATTCATAAAGTTCTGTCCCAGACCACCGAACAGCATCTTGACGAAGATGATCGCAAATATACCTCCTATCACCGGCAGCCACCAGGCAGCTGTCGGGGGCATGTTAAGTGCAAGAAGCAGACCCGTTACGGCGGCGCTGAGATCACCCACAGTCACCTTCTGTTTCATGATGAGTT
The DNA here is from genome assembly GCA_024690425.1 of Lachnospiraceae bacterium. Next base: position 943 of record JAILCT010000202.1, read on the forward strand.
CATACACGAGCTCTGTCAGAACACAGGTGGCTATACTTATGACCACAATAAGAGCGGAATTAAATCCGAAATGGTATATACCGTAAGCAGTGGACGGAAGCAGTGCCAGAAGCACAAGTCCCATTATCTTCCCCGTTGTATATTTACTTCTCACATGAGGTCCCGATGATACATTAAGCAGATCGCTCACGATTATTACCTCCTACTTTTTCTTCTTGGCAAGCATTAACTTACGCATCGTCTTGATACTCTGTGTAAGCTGCCGCTTGGCCGGACAGATGTAACTGCAGCATCCGCATTCGCAGCATTCCATCCCGTTATATTTTAAGAACTTCTCTTCATCACCGTTCTCGGCGTAATCCGCAAGCCTGGCCGGTATAACCCTTCCCGGGCACACATCCGCACATCTTCCGCAGTTGATACATGCGCTTGGTTCATACTGTGCAACCTCATCCTTAGTGAAGCAGGTGACGGCTGATGATGTCTTGATTATCGGAACGTCGAGATCAAACATGGCAAATCCCATCATGGGACCGCCCGATATGACCTTCTCGGGCTTGCTCTTAAACCCGCCCGATGCTTCGATAAGCTGCCTTACATTGCTTCCTATGGGAACAAGATAATTCCGGGGCTCCCTTATCGCATCACCGGTCACGGTCACTATCCTCTCGGTAAGCGGCCTCTTCTCGATGACCGCATGATATATCGATACGACCGTATCCACATTGTTGACGATGCATCCCGCATCAGCCGGGAGCATCGAAGAATTGATCGCCCTTTTTGTTGTTGCATAGATCAGCTGGCGCTCGGCTCCCTGCGGATACTTGGTCTTAAGTGACTTTACCGTAATCCTCGGTTCATTGGCTGTAAGTTCCCTGAGTGCATTGATACATTCGGGCTTGTTGTCTTCAACCGCAAGGATTCCCTCCGCATGATCAAAAAGGCATAGTATTATCTTAAGTCCCGCAACCAGCTTATCCGGTTCCTCGATCATACGCCTGTAATCGGATGTAAGATACGGCTCGCATTCCGAGCAGTTGACTATACAGTAATAGATCTTGTCCGGATCCTTGGGCGAGAGCTTAACGTGTGTAGGGAAGCCTGCACCGCCCATTCCCACTATACCGGCGAGCTTCACCGTATCTATGACTTCCTGTCTTGTCATATCGGCTATCTCCTTGACCGGGAGCAGGGGCGCAGGTTCATACAGTCCGTCATTCTCGATTATTATCGACTCGACCATGTCGCCGGTCGCAACCCTGTGCTTGCCGATCGACTTTACCGTTCCCGATACAGACGAGTAGATATTGGCAGACACGAAACCTCCCGCCTCGGCAATAAGCTGCCCGCTCAAAACCCTGTCGCCCTTCTTGACAACAGGCTTGGCAGGTGCACCAATGTGCTGTGATACGGGAAATACCATATCACCTTCAGGAATAAACCTCATTATCGGTTTATCCTTACTTAGTTCCTTTCCTTCGTACGGATGGACCCCGCCTTTAAATGTAAAACCAGCCATGTGATCACCTCTGCTAAACTGTGTTCTTATATATCCGTATGATCATTATGATCACGTGATAACGACTCTTCCAGCATCCGGCGGAACTTCCTGCTCGATGTGATCCTGGGATAAGCCCTGAGGATTCGCCCCTGCAGAAGGCTGTTCCATGACCTGCCCAGTGCAACCCTTCCCATAAGATCCTTAAGCTTGAGCTGTGCTTCGGCAGTGTATCTGGAACCGACGGATGCGATCCTCTCCTTCCACACCGCCTGAACAACCTCCAGACGCTTGCTGTAACGCTTTATATAGTTGGCCTCCCTGAGCTTAAGCCTCAGGGTACCCATTCTGTTCTTAAGTTCCTCACCTTCCGAATACAGCCTGGTCGACCTGATGTATTCTTCAATATCATCAAACAGTGTATCCATCTTGTCAAGCTGCCTGGACACATCTACCGCTGCTATGGTGGCCATGACAAAATCAACTGTATACAGTCCTGCGGCAACCGTTATTATTATGTGGCCCATCTTAACGGTAAACAGGCCGATAAGCCGGTCCGCAAACGGCAGGATGACATTGAACAGGAGCAGGGACACGACACCCCATGCAATGGAGCTCTTCAGACATATCCTTCCCTTATAGTTAAAACGCTCCTCCGTATAATCCCACCAGCTCGTATGGAACAGTGCTTCCATAACCGTGGCGGTAGCATATTCAAGTGTAGTGGTAAATACTATTGCCAGAAAGAACAGCAGAATGTAATTACTGCTGTAAGGCCTGAGTGTAAGAGTCATGAACACACCGCCAACCCCGTATATGGTACATAACGGACCTGTCACATACCCCCTGTTGACGATCCTCTTCTCCATAACGGATACATAGCAGCTCTCCCATAACCATCCCATGAAGCTGAAAAGAAGCAGATAGCATAAAATGTGATACACCGTAACCCCGGCGATCGATACGTCCCACATAATACCCCTTTTATATCCTCACTTTAAATTTATCGCTTTATATAGTATACTAAATTAGTGAAAAGTATACAAGAATAAGGCGTAAAAGATGCAGATATTTACCGATTTTTTCCCTGATATACATCCGGGTTATCCCATAGAAAAACTGGCCCCTCTTGACAAGATACTCTTTATCGATATCGAGACCACAGGCCTCTCACGAGAACTGACCGATCTCTATCTTATCGGCTGTGGTTATTTTACGGGAGACTGTTACAACACCATACAGTGGTTCGCCGATTCACCGGAGGACGAACCCGAATTGATCAGGGCTTTTGATGATTTTGTCCGGGATCGTTTCTCACTTCTTATTCATTATAACGGCAATCATTTTGACATTCCCTATCTTAAGTCCAAGGCCGTGAAGCATTCGCTCCCCCTGCCCTTTGACACTCTCGGGTCATGCGATATATATTGTAAGCTCAAGCCATATAAGAAGCTTCTCGGGCTTCCTTCACTGCGCCAGAGGTGCGTGGAAGAACTTCTCAATATAAACAGTGACGACCCTTATACAGGCAAGGATCTCATCGGAGTATACAGGAAATACGTAAGCAATCCCGATGACCGTCTGTTAAAGCCGCTCATATATCACAACAGTGAGGATCTCAAGGGAATGGCATATATCCTCCCGGCCCTGTATTACTCGGACCTTGCGGATATGACCCTTGAGTATGTATCTCATGGGATACATACATATCACGATTTGAGCGGTGAAGCACACAGGGAACTTCTTATAACATACTCGCATGATCTTGATCTGCCCGGCGGCTTCAGTTGCAGGGAAGGGAGCATCATACTTCATGTAAGCCCGAAGGAGAAGGCCACGTTAAGGCTGCCCATCGTAGAGACGACCCTAAAGCAGTTCTATCCGGATCATAAGAACTATTATTATCTTCCTGCAGAGGATACCTGCATATACAAGGCTGCGGCAGAACAGGTTCCGCCCGGCCGCAGAGAGAACGCAAAAAAAGAGACCTGCTATACCAAGCACAGCGGCCTCTTTATTCCTGTATTGACCGGATCGGCATCTCCGATCCTTAAGAAAGATTACTCCTCGAAAGAGAAGTTCACTCCATATGTTGAAAATGAATGTCAGTTCTTATTTACCGAGATGGGGCACGAACTGATCTCCCGTCTCATGTAGCCTTATCATTACGCCTTCTGATAGAAGAAGGAATTACGCCTTTCGTAACCGAAATCCTTATGGTTAACGATCTGTTCGGTACTTCCTATAAAGAGAAGACCATCCTTTACAAGAGCCTGATTGAACTTCCTGTAGATCTCATCCTTGGCCTCATCCGTAAAGTAGATGAGCACGTTCCTGCACACGATGAAGTGGCAGCCGGTCGGATAAGGATCCTTCAGCAGATTGTGCTCCTTGAACTCAACCCTGCTCTTTATCTCATCGCTTATCTTGTATGATGTACCTATCTGTGTAAAATACTTCTTCTTGAAATCATCCGGTACACCTGCTATTGACTTGGCATTGTACAGCCCTGTCTTGGCCTGTGCTATCACCTGCTTGTCAAGATCGGTTGCTATGATCTTGATCTGGTTAAGCGGAATATGCCTTGAGAAAGCCATAACAAGTGAATACGGCTCATCGCCTGTCGAACAGGCGGCACTCCATATCTTTAAGTTCTTGCCATACTTCTTTATCATTTCGGGGATAAAGGTCTTATCAAGCAATTCCCACTGGTCGGTATTCCTGTAAAACTCCGAAACGTTGATCGTAAGATAGTTGACGAACTCATCAAACATGGCCTTGTCAGTCTTAAGAGTCTTGACGAATTCATCATAACCACTGATCTTATGTTTATTGATAAGAGTATCGATCCTTCTCTTCATCTGCTTCTCTTTATAAGCAGTCAGATCGATCGTGGTCATCTTAAATATGGCATCTTCAAATTGCTCGTAAGTTAATGCCATTTCTTACTCCTCGCTCTCTGAATTCTCGCTTTCCGACTTCTCTATCTCAGCTTCAATATCAACCGAAGCATACTCTGCATCATCATCCGCAGACTTCTCTTCTGTCTTCTCAGGCTCAAACATGGCCTTGACGCTTAAGCTTATCTTCTTGTCTTCGGGCTTGAAGTCAACGATCTTGGCTGTGACTTCATCACCAACCTTAAGTACATCCGAAGGCTTCTCGATATGGTCCTTAGATATCTGTGACACATGGAGAAGAGCGTCTATACCGGGCTCAAGCTCAACAAAAGCACCAAAGTCGGTCATCCTTGCAACCTTACCGGTAACTACCGTTCCGATGCCGTACTTATTCTCTGCATCATTCCATGGATTGGAATCAGCGAACTTAAGGGACAGCGCGATCTTGGTCTCGGATATATCCTTGATGAGAACCTTGAGTTCCTGTCCGGGCTTGAATACCTTCTTGGGATTCTCAACACGTCCCCATGATATCTCTGAAATATGGAGAAGTCCGTCAGCTCCTCCGAGGTCTACGAACACACCGAAGTCGGTAACGTTCTTAACAACACCGTCAACAACATCACCGGGATGTATCTTCTCGAAGAGTTCCTTCTGCTTCTGCATACGCTCAGCCATAAGAAGCTGCTTCCTGTCACCGATGATCCTTCTTCTTCTGGGATTGAACTCGGTGATAACGAATTCAATCTCCTGTCCGAGATACTTGGAAAGATCCTTCTCGTACGAATCTGATACAAGGCTGGCGGGAATAAATACCCTCGACTCCTCAACCACTACCGAGAGACCGCCTTCAAGGATCTGAGCAACCGTTGCCTTGAGAACTTCTTTATTGTTGAATGCTTCCTCAAGCTTCTTGTTGCCCTTGTCGGCTGCCAGTCTCTTGTATGTGAGAAGTACCTGTCCGTCTCCGTCATTTACCTTCAAGACCTTGGCTTCCATAGTATCGCCTACATTAACGCAGGTGGTAAGATCAAGGTTGGGTGTATTGGAATATTCGTTTCTGGTTATAATACCATCGGACTTGTATCCGATGTTAAGGATTATCTCATCAGGCTTAACATCGATGACCGTACCTTCAACTACCTCTCCGTTATGTATTGTTTTAAGTGATGCTTCCAACATCTGTTCAAAAGTTTGCTCTGACATAGCTTTGAACCTCCTGAATTATTTTTTTTGGGGTGGAAGCCCCCGCTGTAATAC
>JAILCT010000226.1 GCA_024690425.1 Lachnospiraceae bacterium
ATAATAAGATCAAGAATTCAATCGACAGAAAGGACATTGTACAGTTCCTCGGCTATCATCCTGTGGGCGGCCATGTTAATGTGACCTGACCCGGGAGTTGTATTGTTAAATCCGTAGGGGATAATACCGTCTTCCTCATAAGCTTTAAGAAAACGGTCGGACATATCGACAAAATCAATATCATATCTGGCACATATTTCCCTGTAATGGGATTCTGCACCATTTGTAAGAAGTTCCATGGTACCGTCTTCATTAAGGGTGATCGCCGGGTGATAGAGTATTATCACCTGCTTGTCGGTCTTACTGCGGATGAAAGCCATCAGTGAATCAAGAGCTGAGTCAAAATCACCCGCGTATTCCTCTTCCCAGAAGGAAGGATCCAGAATGTCCGATGAGGAAGGCTCCTTTTTTGACTCTTCATATGTAAGATATTGCTTATGAAGTTCACGGACTAAGGGAAGTAACTGCTTGACCTTCATTGTAAGACGCTGCCTTTCCGACATGGAATTAAGTAAAGCATCGGCAGTCTCAGACGGATCATATCCTGTCTGGATAGTTGAGTCATACAGAGCCTTGGTATCATAGGCCAGGGAGTCGGTCTCTATTATTATTGCCTTTGCATCAGGAAATTCTCCCAATACACCGTCAAGATGCTGAAGTATTACAGAAAAGTAATTACTGCTCCTTCCTATATTATATACTCCCAGCTCCTTATCATATCCGAGCATCCCGTTCAGTATATCGCTGTAGCGATATTTAAGAGGGATAAAGAGGCCCTCTGTGTGTGAAGCACCGGCAACCAGATAATAGGAAGATGCCCGTGGAAGGTCACGGTCAACGTAGCCGTTATCATCGATATTTGCGATGCAGTAGCCTTCAAGACCGTAAATTCCCCTGCTGTGAGGAAGAAGGAAGCCGGTAGTTGAGCCCTGGCTTCGTACCAGTTCCTGACAGGGGTTATAAAATGCGAAAGCAAGCAGATTCATGATAAAAAGAGCTGCCAAAAGAGCTGCTATCCATTGTGCGATTTGTTTAAGATAATACTTTAACTCATGCATGACATTCATTTTACCTTTTTTTATATATACATGCAATCCGGTAATCCTGTAACAAAAAAGAACCGTCATTAAGACGGCTCTTTTGAAAAATGCGTATTTAGAAAAACCTTGTGATATCATCGGGAGTCTTCCTCTTTGGCTTCTCGGCATCATTCTCCCTGACACCGACTGCTATAACGGCAACTATTTCCTGAGACTCAGGAATGTCGAACCCGCTTCTAATCTTATCAGCATCACGTATACCCATGATAAGGGTATCATAACCGGTTTCCCTTGCCTTGAGGATAAGGTTTTCATTCTGAAGGCCAAGGTCGTAAACACCCCACTTATCACCCAATTCATTGGTAGGATTGCCGTCCCTCTCAAATCCGGCCCTCTTAGTCTCATAGGCTGTGACGATCAATGCAACGGCATTCTCACAGCTTGCAGCATTGAATGAAGGAAGACACTGATTCTTCAGGTAATTGATCTTGTCTTCACTCATAGCCACGTAATAACGGCCTGTCTGTGAGTTCTTCCATGTGGGAGCCTGGATGGCAGCATCGATCATGACCTTGATCTGATCTTCGCTTATCTTCATTCCCGGTTTATATTTCCTTATACTTCTTCTGCTCTCAAGTAATTGTGCGTATTCCATATGGTCCCTCCTTATAAGCTTTATGTTACTATATCAGTATATCGCATTTCCATGAATAAGACCAGCGTAATCAGTCATTCCAGCCGTTGTCCTTAGGTGCCACATCATCAAGCAGGCCCCGGTCGAATAGTGAAATGAATACCTCAAGTATTTTGGGATCAAACTGCCTGCCGCTTCCCTTAAGGAGCTCAACCCTTATGACATCCTTGGGAAGGGCCTTTCTGTATATCCTGTTCGAACTCATGGCATCATAAGTATCGGCAATTGCTATGATACGTGCATCCATGGGGATCTGCTCTCCGCGGAGCCCCTCAGGATAGCCGGTACCGTCATAGCGCTCATGATGATGGAGTATTACATTATCGGCACCGGGCAGTGTTGTTGCATCATGCATGATGTCTCCGCCTATGGTAACATGATCCCTCAATATATCGAATTCATCTTCAGATAACCTTGCTGCCTTATTCAGTATGGCATCAGATATACCTATCTTACCTATATCATGCAGGAGGCCTTCATACTTAAGGATATCAATGTCTTCCTTCTTCCATCCCATAGCTCTGGCAATACGAACGCTGTATTCGGCAACTCTGGATGAGTGACCGTTTGTATAATTGTCCTTGGCATCTATTGCATTGGCAAGTGTCTGTACCAACTGGAAGGACATCTGCTCAAGCTTCTTATGACGTTCCTGGGCAACCCTTGTCTGCTTCTCAACCTCAACCTCCAGCTCCTCACGGTATGAATCCTGGAGAGCCTTATATTCGAACTGGGAAGTTATATTGGTCAGAGTTATAACGATCGCGATAACAGTCTTGCCATCGTAGATCCTCTTAATGGAAGGCTCATAGAGAGCGCCTTCGAATCCCATCTGCTTTATATCTCCGTTTATTACCTGCCTTAAGGATGATGAGGCCGAATAGAGATTCTCATCGATATTAAGGCCGTTAAGCTCAGGAAATATCTTTTTGGCCATGCTGTTGCTGCCCTGATATCTGTAGCTTCCGTCAGAAACTATAAATGCAGAATCGATCTCGTCAAAGATATAATCCTTGGCAACATCATTAACATTGTAAACACGCTCTACATAGATAAGATGAAGTATGATGGTGGCAGAGATTATGAATCCTGCTGGAGTGAGGTAGAAGGGGTAATCCATTATCATCCTGGCAGCAGGTCCGACTACCTGAATCAAGATGGCAATAAGAAGCAGAATGGAGGCCTTTGTTACGGTGGGCCCAGCCTTGCGCATATGCCGTGTTATCAGAAATACCATGACCATGATATAAATGAACATCTCCGTATAGTAAATGATATACAGAGGCCCGAATGTATGCCTGAAAAAAACGATACCACCACGGTTGATAGCCCTGGTAGATGTGTAAAAAAGTGTATGCCTGTCGAGGATAAGAGTCAAAAAGCTCATTATCAGATTGTTAAGGATAAGTATGATCTGCACCTTATATGACAGGGCCATATTGCAAAAATCGATCACAAACAGGAGAAGATAGAACAGAGCATGCAAAAGTGCGATGTATAGGATCTTCTGTCCGATGATGTGGTATTCGGGCGAAGATGGATTGGTGATCATTATACAGAAACCGAAGGTTATGAAAGCACATAACGAAAACAGACTGGACATCAGTTTCTGGGAATAGCTGGGCTGCTGTATGTTTATAACAAACATACATATGGCAAGTATGATAAATGCAGCATAATAAATTATAAGAAAAGAATAGTACATATCTGCCCCGTTATATAGATTAAGGATAAAGGCATTTTTGATCTGCCTGTTATTAGTATATAGAAAAAGTACGCCAAAAACAACGGTTGACTAACGGATAATGATTATATTATAATGCTAATCGGCCGTTGAAAACGGCATAAGCAGACGTATCGAAGTGGTCATAACGGGGCGCACTCGAAATGCGTTTGCCCTCCGGGGCACGAGGGTTCGAATCCCTCCGTCTGCGCTCAGTAAATACGGGCATTTGGAGATTTTTCCGGATGCCCGTATTTCTGTAAATACTGACTGTTCTACCAAAAGTTCTACCAAATATATTTTTAAGCTGTTATGCTGTTGTTTGCCTTATCGCTGTATTTTCGTCCTATTTCAGATCAAGGATCTCCTCCATTGCTTTTGCTGTATCTTCTTTTGCATCAAATTCAAGATGCGAATATCTGTTGGCTGTTGTACTGAAGTCACTATGTCCAAGCCATTCCTGTACCTGTTTCATAGGTACGCCTGCTCTGACGAGCATTGATGCACAGCTGTGCCTAAGCTGATGAAATGTAATCTTACGTAATCCGTTTTGCTTAAGTAATATTTGAAAATGATCAGTTACATAATCCGGTTCGATCAATTCTCCTATAGGATTAACAAAAATGTATTCTTCATATTCTTTACAATATGAACTTCTGCATAGCTGTTTGTTTTTGTCAGTTTCCTTCTTAATCCTTTCCAAGTCTTCCCGGAATGTATCTACTAACGGTAAAGTACGGTAACTGGAACTGTTTTTAGTCTTATCTTCGCGGATCATTTGGCTTTTTCCATTCATTTTTACGTGTGTTACCGTGTGTGATACAGTAATAGTTCCCTTATCGAGATCTATTGCTGACCATCGTAATCCCACTACTTCGCTTCTACGAAATCCGTAAAAGGCTGTGAATTTAATGATCATGCCAAGAGGATCATCTTTTGACTTTTCGATCAGAGTTTCTACTTCGTCGGGAGAATAGAAACTTATTGTTTTGGGTACTCTGCGCGGACGTTCTGTCATACTGGCAGGATTGGATGGGATCAGACCGATCCTCACTGCGTGATTGAGGGATTTGTGGATCTCCGCATGATAATGTATTACGGTTCCTGCAGATACTCTCTTTTGCTGGAGATTGTAGAATTCCTGGATGTCCTTGGTTGTAAGATCTATCAGACGGATTCCTCTATTTCGGAAATATGGAGCTATGATAGAATTCGCGTTCATCTCATATCCTGCATAAGTTGTGGCTCTCACATTGCTTTTTGCAACCGGAAGCCAATAATCAACGAGATAATCGGCATAAAGCATATCATCCAGTTCCTTTCCCTTAGCTATCATTGGAGGGCGGAATTTTACTCTGGCATCATCAAGCATATCCAGAGCCTTACGTTTATTTCCCGGCTTAGCTTCAAGACCTGTCGCTTTCCATTTCTTTTTCCATTTTCCGGATTCATCTTTATATGAGAGAACGGTATAATAATATCCTTTTTTCTCATATAATTGTCCTTTTACCATAGGCTTTGCTCTCCTTTCTTCAATTTTGTCATACTTCTGCCTTGATGAGTCCGAGATAAGTAAAAACAAATATCTTGGGAATCTTGTACTCTGTACCGACACGTAAATGCCTGATCTTGTTTTCCCGAAGCAGACGATATGCAGTTGCCTTACAAACCTTAAGCATTTCACATAATTGATCCATTTCCAGCAGATCAGGGTAATCGGTAAACATTGTTCGGTATATTTCATCCTGTGATAAAACTATATCCATACTTCCTCCTCCTTTCGTGTCAAGATTTTTTGCCTAACGCAAATTTTATCTTGCGTTGATTATAGAATATAATGCTATCATTTTTCTGTCAAGATAAATTTATTGATAAAAAATTTATTTTGTGATATTCTTTAAGAAATGTAATAAAAGGGTGAACCTATGAATATTTTTGACGTATCGATAATAGATGAATTTGAGTCCTGTTCTCTGTTTTATATCATGTCACCGGAGACGCATACAGAGTCAATTTACCTGTATTTTGAGCATATGGATGAATATGAGGATGATGTTATAAAGCATCATTATCTTGTGGAAAAAGCACCTATACTGTCAAATTGGTTAACGATTTTCGGATATGAAAAAAACGAGGACGAGATTTTTAAGACATTTAAAAGTTTGAAAAATCTGTTAACAATTATTCCCTTTGAGAAATATAGATCAAAAGAATCGATTAGAAAGTATATTAGTACATTAACCAAGGATGTCATTTCAGACCAGATAGCCAGTGTATGGGGGATTATAAAACCTGTAATGGAAAAATATCCATTATTAGCCTTTATATATACTGACTACCATAATATTTTTAGTCTTATTAAAGATGCAACACAGTATACAGAGGATTATTTATTTGATATTGATGAGTT
>JAILCT010000227.1 GCA_024690425.1 Lachnospiraceae bacterium
TAAGGTTTGGAAGGAGTACGCCCTGGACAATGCGATGCATCCGGCCATCCTTTCCTTCCTTGATCTTAAGCGCGATTATTTCTATCTTATAGAGAATACGGTAAACGGCCGCTCCTACGTGACGGCCAGGGGCTGGGAGGACCTCTCGGAGATCTTAAAGCTCTACGAGGGGGCCGGCATGGCCGTTGATGATACCCTCATCGACCAGTATATAAGGAATGATGCGGTGGTCAAGGAGTTCTCGGCTTATTACGAGCTCTACAATAAATATAAGAGGGATTACCATGTTGAGGAGATCCTTAAGGGGGCAGTTACGGATGAGGTAGTAAAGAGAGCCGGCGAGGCGGCCTTCGATGAGCGGCTTTCACTTCTGTCCATGCTCATGGACAGGGTCATTTCCGACATAAGGAACTGCCTTGTAAATACCGATTACCTCATATCTTTAAATCCTTATCTTAAGCAGCTTAAGGCAAAATCAATCCCAGCGCCGGAGCTTAACGATGATGACGGTGATGAGGATGTCCTGCAGGCCATGCTTAATATAACCGATAAGCTTAACAAGGACTTAAGGGCACTTAAGAAGGCATCTGCCGTATCGACTGAGGATGAGAGGATCAGAAGGCTGAGCTTGCGTTTCCTCGAGGAAGGATACAAGGAGGCCCTTAAATCCGACGAGCCCTTCGAGGCTGTCAGGAATAAATACAATACCGAGCTTTCTCTTGTGAGGAAGAGAAGTGAGGACCTTAAGCAGGAGCTTTCATACCTGTTTGATTTTGCCGGAAGGGCTTTTGAGAACGGAAATGAGATGCTCATCCTGGTCACGGAGCTTACGGTTAATTCGTACACGTCAAGGTTCATAGCCCGCTACGGGTGTGATGAATACATGAAATACAAGGATGAGATGATGCTTGAGGAACGCAGCAGCAACCTTAAGGAAGAGATCAGGGAACTTGTTGAATTCACTGAGTAAGTTTACATAAAACATCATGTGACACTTCAGCTCTGAGCTAAAGTGTCACATTCTGTATTGGTTAGGGATAGAACATGCAGAACTACGATGAACAAACGGGATTGTATTATGAGATAAAGGACATGGAGGAGCATAAGTATGCCCTCATCACGGATGCCGATAAGAAGCTTGCGGAAGTGACGGTGCCGGATACATTGGGGGATTGCCCGGTGGAGGCCATAGGCAAGAAGGCTTTTCTTGGATGCAAGGGACTGCGTAGGGTGACCCTGCCTGCCGGTATAAAGAGCATCGGAGAGTGGGCATTTGCCTTCTGCGATAATCTTACCTGTGTGAACATGGCCCGTGTGAGAACGGCTCTTGGCAAGGGCGTATTCAAAAATGACGGAAGGCTTAGGGATATTTCCTTATATGACATGAAACCGGAAGGAGAGAGGGAGACGGTATCAAGGCTCCTTGCCGCAGCACCGATATATATGGATGCTGAGTACCTTCTTGATACGGAACATGCGGGAAGCAGTGAATGGTATGATAAGTGGGATACTAAGCTTGCGCATATCCTAAGCCTTAAGGATGATGAGGGTTATCATCTTTATGTCCTGTGCGGCGAGGAAGACCTGCACTTTGACTACGACCAGTATCTTGAATATAACCGGGAGAAGAAGGCCTACCTCTGCATGTTGAGACTTTATAATGATACGGCACTTGACGGGAGCATGAGGGATGTGCTCAGGGATTATCTTCTTGGACATAACACGGGCTGTGAGTCGGATGCCGCGATCAGGGTCCTGCTGCGTGATTTTGCCGATGATAAGGGATATTATGATCTGATGATAAGGGAAGGTGTCATAACACCGGCGAACTTAGAGGCAGTCCTGCTTAAGATGGGTGACCGGCACCCGCAGATGAAGGCATTTCTGATAGAATCGATAAGAGGCAGTTCAAAGGATGCGGCAGGCTCTTTCTTCGATGAGCTTGCCCTATGATAAATGACCTGAAACGTATCCGGATGTCAAAAGGGTGAGACAGCCCGGGCAATATAATATATAAGGTAGATGTGGAGCGGGTAGAAGATATAGAAGAAATACTTTATCGAAAGCCCGCGCTTACCGTTATAGAGGAGGATGGGTCCGGCTGCGGTGATGGCCCAGGGCTCCCAGGTAAAGGCAAGGGCGGTTCCCAGGCAGGTAAGGATCCTGCTTCCGTGAAGGAGGTACATTACCGTGACCGCAAGGACTCCCTTGTAGTCGTAGTCGGTATTGAGCTTGTAGGCAAGCAGGCAGCCAAGGCCGGTTATGACGATCGTAAGTACCGAAACGATATCGGGCTTGCCGGTAAAGCGGTCCTTTACCTTATCAATGAGCATTATGGTGATAAGGGAGATCGCAAGCGTCAGGAAGACGTTCTGATCATAGGGATCAAGGTTCGTGCCCGAAACGAGCAGGTTGAAGGCATGCTCGGATACAAGGGCCATGACCATAAGACGGAGCAGGTATTTTGGCCTGCTTTTTGTATGGAAGAAACCTTCTGTAAGAAGGAAGCAGAATATCGGAAAGGCAAGGCGTCCTATGCTGCGGCCGGCATGGTAGATCTTCTCGTATCTCATGATGGCATCGTAATCGAGCGTGACTATATAGTCCCTGAAATTATGCCAGAGAATAAGGGTTGCA
>JAILCT010000250.1 GCA_024690425.1 Lachnospiraceae bacterium
CACATCATGATAATGATGATAGAGTCCACCAACGGATAATCCGATATATTCACCGATATCCTTCATCGTGACATTGGCATAGCCCTTCTCGATTGCCAGCATCTTAAGCGCATTCTGAAGTTCTCTCTTCTTTTTGTTTCCCTTTTCCATGTATTCATTGTCTCCGTCTCAAAACCGAGCATATACTCTGTTTTGATTATATTCATTATTCTCTTTTTGTCAATTAAAACATCCGGAGATTTCTCCCCGGACATTCAAGAAAACCATTATTGTATTCTGTTTTATCGTATCATCTTGATAAGCAAGAATTTATTGGGTCCCTGTTTACCTATTGAGTTACACGATTACTTATGATCTTCTTTTCAGAGGGCTTCCCCGCCCTTGGTCTTAAAGCCCTTGTCGATTGCTTCCTTCTTAGGTATCTTTGCAACCTCTTCCTTCTTAGCCTTAGGCCACGAATTCAAGTCTGCATTCCAATCTCATACAGCTTTATCTTCCGGTATAACTTGCGCATCACATCTCCAGCCTCATCTGCAGATCCAGCCAGCTTTTCTGCTCTGCCTCATGGATTGCATCGCCTGGCAGACTGTTTCCGATCAGAAATGGCGACTTCGGATCGTGTTGTTTCATATTCTCTCGCACAAGTGCCGCATTCGTATTGGCATAACAGTATCTGCAAAGATGACCGCAGGTATCATATGCTCCGATATCTGTCCCCAAAAGACAGGCGCACTCGTTGTTCCTCTGATTCCTGCTTCGTTTAGGAACATCAAGTCTTGCATGGAGTGCGGTTTCAAAAGTCTTTACAGTCATGCATCCGGAACAATCTGCACCATAAGGTGCAAGGTCATTTCCCTCTGCACACGGTCTGATGGTTATATCATGCTGCTTTGCGATCTCAATAAAAGCTTTGCCGATCGTCAGTCTGTCCTTCTTAAAAACCTCCCTTGCTTCCGGGAAGTTCCGCTCCACCTTCTTATAGATATCAATAAAGCTGATCACGCAGGTCTTCGTATATCCTGACAGCATAGCAACCATCTGTTCAAACTGAGTGATATGCCAATACACAGAATGTTTATCATCCACAAAGATGGGATCATATCTCCATCCAACACTGTCTACGCCAACGATATCAGATAGCTTCTTAAAATCTTCCATTACTTTCTGCTTATCCGGCACATTAGGTTCGATATCTTTCCCGTACGGTGTGATAGTAACGAACCAATATTGACCGTAAGGCTTTAACACATCCATATGGGGCAGCATCGGTGCAGGATTCTTTGTACAGAATGCGATCAGATCCACAACCTCGTAAGACAGACTATATCTTGTCACCTGTGAAGGGTTATAGGGATTGCGTACCAGCACAAAGCCTTCTTTTATTCTGTTTATCAGCCATTCATGGTAGAACGCCGGTATGTCCGTGCGCATCCCTGTATTTATGATCATGAAATCACTTCCTTAGTTCTTCTATCACATGCCCGATATCCCCATCGATGCATATGGACTGTTCTCTGATATCCTCAGGACAGACTGCTTCACCAAAATTCACACAGGCATAGACAGCATCCGGATTGTCTGCAGTCATCTGCCAGAAAGGATACTTGATGATACCGGGAGTATTATAACCTACACCCAGTTCCAGATACAGGATCTTTCCGTCATGGCTTTGCAGAAAATCACGATATCTCCTCGCCGCCTCATGCCAGCCTTTATCCTCAACAAATTTATCGTCCGACCTTAGATTCATCGTAAGAGGTTTCCCACATTTCGGACATTTCGGTATCAGTTCCGCCGGTATCTTCATGTCCTTCTGCTGCTCTGCCATGTTTCTGACCATCTCTTCATTTTCATAGGTCTCATCCGAACACGGTTCACTACACTGGAAGAGTCCGTAATCCCCCTGGGTATAAAACAGTCTCTTCTTATCAAAACCGGCTTTTTGAAAACAATGATCGACATTCGTTGTGATAACGAAATGATCCTTATCCTTTACCAAAGAATGCAGATGCTCATACACCGGCTTCGGGGCATCCATATATCTGTTGACAAAGATGAACTTCGACCAGTAAGCCCACATTTCTTCCGGAGTCTCATAAGGATAGAAACCACCGGAGTACATATCCTGAAAGCCATATTTCTTCCCATACTCAGAAAAATACTTCTCAAAACGCTCTCCGTTATAAACAAAACCGGCAGAGGTCGAAAGTCCCGCTCCTGCTCCGATCACAACGGCATCCGTTTCTTCTATGGCCTTCTTAAGTTTCTTTATCTCATCCGAGTAGTTCCCGGTAGATTTCATAGTCGATATCCTTCCAAACATTAAAAATCACCTCCATTCCATTACCAGGTTCATTCCTGTATTCCCTTACAGTCTGAACTGCGATCTGTGCAGCTCTTTCATTCGGGAACATGAATACACCTGTTGAAATACAGCAGAACGCAATACTCTTCACGCCATTCTTATCCGCCAGTTCCAGACATGATCTGTAACATGATGCAAGAAGTTCTTCATGCTCTTTTGTTAAAGTTCCGCTCACAATGGGTCCGACAGTATGCAAAACATATTTACAAGGCAGATTGAAGGCTGGTGTGATCTTTGCCTGTCCGGTCGGTTCCTCATATCCCTGCTTATCCATGATATCAGCGCAGGCATTGCGCAGCTGAATCCCGGCATAGGTATGGATACAGTTATCGATACAGTTATGACAAGGCTGGTAGCAACCGGTCATCCC
>JAILCT010000256.1 GCA_024690425.1 Lachnospiraceae bacterium
AGTGAACATTGAGCCGGCTGCCAATATCAAGTATCTCTTTACCACCAAGACCTGCCCTAACTGCAAGCTGGCCAAGGAGATCCTTAAGAATGAGAAGTATGTTCTCATAGATGCCGAGGAGAATATGGAGCTTGCAAGGAAGTACGGTGTTATGCAGGCGCCCACCCTTGTGGTAGTGAACGGTGATTCGCATGAGAAGTATACGAATGTTTCTAACATAAGCAGGTATGTAGAAGAGCATTCACCCCTGGTGGTTGTTTAGGTCTTATCCCAGTATTAATGGGTATATATAATTTATAAGGCGGGCTGCAGCGTTGGCTGCGGCCCTTTTTGGGTGCGGACGAAGGATACATATCTTCCTTGGCAAGGTATTTCTTGAACGACATCTTATGATGTGATACACTCTATCAGTGAATCTGATTTAACATAGGAGAATGATATGATAAACAAGCTTATCGACAACATTAAGAAAACCAATGCCCCCATTGTTGTGGGACTGGATCCCATGATGAAATATATACCGGGACATATAAAGGAGGCAGCCTTTAAGGAACACGGTGAGACCCTGGAAGGTGCCGGTGAGGCCATATGGATGTATAACAAGGGGATAATCGATGCTATATATGATCTGATCCCGGCGGTCAAGCCTCAGATCGCAATGTATGAGCAGTTCGGGATCCCCGGCCTTATAGCCTTTAAGAAGACGGTGGATTACTGCAAGGAACGCGATCTTGTCGTGATAGGCGACATCAAGAGGGGCGACATCGGTTCGACCTCCGAAGCCTATGCGGTCGGCCATCTGGGGAAGGTTTCGGTCGGGTCAAAATCATACTACGGCTTTGATGAAGACTTTGTCACGGTCAATCCCTACCTGGGTTCTGACGGCGTCAATCCTTTTATAAATGTATGCCGCGAGGAGAAGAAGGGAATATTCGTACTTGTCAAGACATCCAATCCAAGCTCCGGTGAATTCCAGGACAGGAAGCTGGCTGATGCGGATAACAGGCCGCTTTATGAGATAGTGGGTGAGCAGGTTGCCGCATGGGGCAGCACCTGTATGGGCGATGAATACAGCTATGTCGGTGCGGTCGTCGGAGCCACCTATCCCGAGCAGGGTAAGATATTGAGAGAGATCATGCCCAAAACCTATATCCTGGTTCCGGGTTACGGAGCCCAGGGCGGCAAGGGTGCGGACCTTAAGCACTTCTTCAATAAGGACGGCCTCGGTGCCATCATCAATTCATCAAGGGGTATAATCGCGGCCTACACAAATGAGAGATATTATAAGTACGGTGAGGCCAATTATGCAGACGCATCACGTGCGGCAGTAATAGATATGAGGAAGGATATTGCGGAGAACGCATTATAAGAACGGAAGAGGAAATAAGTTATGTTAACCAAAAGAGAAGATGTAAGAAATATTGCGATAATCGCTCATGTAGATCACGGTAAGACAACGCTTGTCGATGAGCTGCTTAAGCAGAGCGGTGTATTCAGGGAGAATCAGGAAGTAGCCGAGCGCGTCATGGACTCCAACGATATCGAGCGTGAGCGCGGTATCACCATTCTCAGCAAGAATACGGCGGTTACATATAAGAACACCAAGATAAACATCATAGATACCCCCGGACATGCTGATTTTGGCGGTGAGGTAGAGCGTGTGCTTAAGATGGTTGACGGGGCCATCCTTGTCGTGGATGCCTTCGAAGGTACGATGCCGCAGACCAAGTTCGTCCTTAAGAAGGCCTTAGCCCTTAAGCTTCCCGTTATTGTGTGCGTAAATAAGATAGACAGGCCCGAGGCAAGATGCGACGAGGTGGTTGATGAAGTCCTCGAACTGTTCATGGATCTTGATGCAGATGATAAGCAGCTTGACTGCCCCTTCATATATGCATCCGCCAAGAACGGCCAGTCGGGAACGGATCCTGCCAACGTGGGTCCCACGATGGAGCCCTTGTTTGAGGCGATAGTCGATTATATCCCCGCACCCGAAGGTGACAGGGAGGCAGGCACTCAGGTTCTTATAAGTACCATAGATTACAATGAGTATGTCGGCCGTATCGGAGTGGGTAAGGTATCAAACGGTGTCATAAGCGTTAACGAGGAAGTTGTGATCGTTAATGCCCATGAGCCCGAGAAACAGAAGAAGGTCAAGGTTTCTTCATTATATGAGTACGACGGACTTAACAAGGTTGCGGTAAAGGAAGCGACCGTGGGATCCATAGTTGCGATCTCGGGAATAGCCGACATCCATATAGGGGATACGATATGTGCACCCGATGCCATAGACCCCATTCCCTTCCAGAAGATATCAGAGCCTACGATCGCCATGAACTTCATGGTAAATGATTCTCCCCTTGCGGGCCAGGAAGGTAAGTATGTAACCTCAAGGCACATAAGGGACAGGCTCTTTAAGGAGCTAAATACAGACGTGTCACTGCGCGTTGAGGAGACGGATTCCGCCGACTGCTTTAAGGTGTCGGGCCGTGGAGAGCTCCACCTATCGGTTCTTATCGAGAATATGAGGCGTGAAGGGTATGAATTTGCAGTGAGCAAGGCAGAGGTCCTCTACAGGGAGGACAGCAAGGGCCGCAAGACAGAGCCCATGGAGGTTGCCTATATCGATGTGCCTGAGGAATTTACCGGAACGGTCATAGAGAAGTTAGGACAGAGGAAGGGCGAACTTCAGAACATGACCCCCATAACGGGCGGCTATACAAGGCTTGAGTTTTCCATTCCGGCCCGCGGCCTTATCGGTTACCGCGGCGAGTTCATGACGGATACCAAGGGAAACGGAATAATAAATACGATTTTTGATGAGTATGCTCCCTACAAGGGTGATATACAGTACCGCAAGCAGGGATCCCTTATATCATTTGAGACGGGAGAGTCGATCAC
>JAILCT010000020.1 GCA_024690425.1 Lachnospiraceae bacterium
ACGTCGTTTCTGCCCTTGGCAGACTAATGAATTCGTACAGTGACTTGTCGCCAGTTTCCTAACTTGACATTCGCTCCACGGAAAACCTGTTATTATAAACAGCAACCTCACGCTTCACAGCTATCAATGTCACAGCAAACGATAGTATACATGAAAAAATCCCCTATTGCAAGAGGATTTTTTAATAACTAAGTTATTTATAAATATTGTTTTCAATCCCTGGCCGCCTTCATCTTAGCCTTTACTGAATACATCTCTTCATCGGCACGCTTGAAGACCTCTTCAACACCGGTGTCCTCGTCCTGTACATAGACAGACATTCCGATAGCTGCCGAATACCGGTTCCAGGGCTTGGCCTTATTATCGGCTGCAGTCTTCCCAAGTTCTTCCGACGCAGTCTTCTTAAGTTCTTCCCTGTTAAGGTAATCCTTCCCTTCTAAGACAATAACGAACTCGTCGCCGCCGATCCTGTATATGGGAGACCTCTTGAATATATCCGAGAGAATCCTGCATACACCTATGATATACTCATTGCCTCTGTCATGCCCGTACTTATCGTTTATCTTCTTGAGATTATTCACATCAGCCATGACTATGGCAAACCTTGCGTTCATATTATAAATATCATCTTCCAGCTCTTCACGTTTCTGCTCGTATGCGGCCATGTTCTTGACCTTCGTGAGCGGATCGTAATAAGCTACATCATTGATCTTCGTCACATAGTCCTCAAGACCTTCAACCTTTTTATTGGCGACAATGATATTCTTGGCATAGTCCCTTATATTGATGGACATCTTGGCTATCGACTCGCTTAATACCTTTATCTCGTTATTTATCGTTATGTTGGGCGGTATATACAGAAGGTCATCGGGATTATTGGTGATAAGCGAAGATTCCGCATACTCCCTAACGCTGTCCTCGAGCTTTCTGAGAGGTCCCGTAACAAAAACTCGCATCCACCACAGCAGTACAAGTACCATGGCCGCTCCCAGAAATACTATCATAGCTATATTAAGGAATATACTCCTGTACAGCTTATCCTTAAGCTCATTGCCCGAAATATCGACACACAGAAGTCCGTAATGCTTGCCTGAAGAATCGATAAGAGGCCTCGCCAGGGTATAGTCGACTCCCCATGCCGAAGGCTGCAGGAAGAATACATCTTCATTCCCGTTAAGTATCTCCCTGAACTCCTCCACTGTATCGTCATCATACCAGGACTCCTCCCCGTCACCCAGGTGTAGGACATTTTTCGGCTCGATCTCTTCATTCTCTTTCTCATAAGTAGAGTTGGCAGCCAGAATACTCCTTACCCCCACAGGATCTCCGGGATCCGTTATCTTTATAATGTAGAGAAAATGAAGATCGGAATAATGATCGACGAAATTATCAAACCGGGCCTGTGTCTCCTTATACTTAGCAGACTCTGTATATGTGTCCGCACACTTCGACATATCATCATCGTCTATATACTGCTGGGCATATGTTACTATACTCTCCATCTGAGTCCTGTAACGCTCATAGAAAGACCTTGTGTATGTCCTGTAAGTAACGAAGGATGTTATCAGGATCATCACCAGCACTATGGCCGTAACGGTGATAGTTATATTTCTGTTTATTGGGTGGAATCTTCTGTTATCCATAAATTCTCCATACATTCCCAATATAATATCAGCACAAGCTCAATACCTGAAATATTTTTTCATCATTATATATCTTAACAAAACCGAATCCATGTCGCAACACGGACAGACGACTTTTGAATTGCAAACCCCGTATCAATGCATTAAAATAGTAGACAGGTACTTATGGAGGTATCATATGAAGAGGATAGCACTCATTGCCGATGGTTGGAAGAGATGGATGCTTTATGCCTTCCCCTATGGTCTTCTTGAATGCATAAGGGATAAGGGTGTGGACGTTTCCATCGACCATTATAACTGCTTCGGCAACTGGAATGAGGATAAGAACTATAATACCGGCGAATACGGTATCTTCAATTCAATAGATTTAACCCGCTACGACGGTATCGTGACCGATCTTTCCAATGTTAAGGATGCAGAGACCTTCGAGACTATCGTACGCCCATTAAGAAAGAGCGGTCTTCCGGTCATTAACCTGAACGCCGCCAGAGAAGGTGAGGAGAGATCCGATAACTTCTATTATGTGGGAACCGATAACGAAGGGGCCATCTCCGAGATGCTCAACCATCTCTATGATGTTCATGGCTGCAGGGATTTCGTATTCCTTGGCGGTCCGTCCGATCATATGGACAATATAATAAGAAGAAACACCTTCGATGCCTTCATCAAGGACAAGGGTCTGACCCGGAATGAGATCAATAACCCGGATGCTGATTTTGACTATAAGACCGGAATCGATTATATGAACAGATGGGCAGAGGATAAGCGCGCCTTTCCCGATGTCTTTGTCTGCTCCAATGATAACATCGCCGTAGGTCTGTGCACCCGGGCTGCCGAGCTTGGTTATAAGATCCCGGATGACTTCCGTGTAACAGGCTATGATAACCTTGATAAGGCTCTTTATTTCTATCCTCAGATCTCAACAGCCAGTATATCCCGCGAGAAGATAGCCTACAGGGCAATGGAGCTGCTCCTTAAGATATGGGATGGTGAGAAGGTCCCCAGAATGTCCCACATCGAAACAAAATGTCTCTTCGGCGAATCCTGCGGCTGTCAGAACAACGGCATGGTCAACTACCGCGAACATATAAAGGGAAATATCCTGTGGGGACTGGTAGAGGACAATAACGAAGACATGGTCGACCTGCTTGAAGGCCGTCTGATGCAGGCAAGGGATTATATCGAGATATTCAGATATGCCGGTGAATACTTCAGTTCCTTCGACAACAGCTGTGATGAGTTCTATATACTTGTCGATCCCAAGCTCGCTTCAGCTGCTCCCAAGGTTAAGCTCGGAAGCAACGGCTACCGTATCGATCGGATGAAGGTCGCCTATGCCCTGGAGAACGGGCAGGAGGTAACCTATACGAATAACAATGAATGGATGAAGCACACATCCAGTGCCGGAACATGCACCAACACCCTGTATGTTCCCATCCACTTTTCCGACAAGCCGGTGGGACTCTTTGTCTTCAAGAATCCCGATTTCCTCTACACCAACTCCAAGCTGTCGGATATGCTCTCGCCCATCAGCAAGGCCATACAGCAGATGTTCCTTAACAAGATGCTGACCAATACGCTTAATGAGCTTAAGCATCTTTATAACCGCGACCAGCTTACAGGTGTTTACAACAGGATAGCCTTTAAGGAACTTCTTATATCAAAATACAATGAAGCTGTGGAAGACGGTTTCAACGGTGCCGTATTCTTCCTTGATGCCGATAATTTCAAGGAGATAAACGACTCTATGGGACATGACGAGGGTGATAAGGTCCTTAAATGTATCTCTTCCGCACTTGTGAACAGCTTAAGCTGTGAAGGATATGTATGCCGTTACGGCGGCGATGAATTCGTTGTATATCTTCCTTCCGTGAGCGATGACGAGGCGCAGTCATACCGCGATACTGTCTACTCATCACTTGAAAAAGATAAAATAAGCGTAAGTATAGGTCTTGCACTTACCGGTGCAGACACATCACTTACGCTTAAGGAATACGTAGCCAGGGCTGATGAGGATATGTACAGGGTCAAGGCCCTGCACAGGGCTTCATCAACCACCTAGATCTGTCAGTCTTTATATCCGTTGGGGTTCATGGACTGCCATCTCCATGAATCCGCACACATTTCGTCAATTCCGTACTCAGCCACCCATCCAAGTTCCTTCTTGGCCAGAGAAGGATCTGCATAGCAGGTTGCGATATCTCCGGCACGGCGGGGCTTTATCTCATAGGGCACATCATGTCCGCAGGCCTTCGAAAATGCCTTAACGACCTGAAGCACGCTGTATCCGTTTCCTGTTCCCAGGTTATAGATCTTCACACCCGGGTTCTCCTTTATCTTATTGATCGCCTTAACATGACCCCTTGCCAGGTCAACAACATGGATGTAATCCCTTACACCCGTTCCGTCAGGTGTGTCATAATCATTTCCGAATACTCCTAAGCATTTAAGCTTGCCCACGGCAACCTGAGCCACATAGGGAAGAAGATTATTGGGGATACCCTTGGGATCTTCACCTATAAGTCCTGACTTGTGAGCTCCGATCGGATTGAAATACCGAAGGAGGATAACATTCCATTCAGGATCCGATACATTGAGATCGGTAAGTATCTCCTCAAGCATGCTCTTGGTCCTTCCGTACGGATTGGTTATCTTACCCTTGGGACATTCCTCTGTAATGGGTATGAATGCGGGATCACCGTATACCGTTGCCGATGATGAGAATATGATATTCTTGCATCCGTTCTTCCGCATGGCATCAAGCATCACGAGAGTACCGTTAATATTGTTCTCATAATACTCCAGAGGTTTCTGAACCGATTCACCTACCGCCTTAAGGCCTGCAAAGTGGATGACGCACTCAGGCTTCTCTCTGCCGAATATATCATTCATTGCTTCCTTGTCGCGTATGTCCTTCTCATAGAAGGTGGCTTTCTTACCCGTGATCTGCTCAATCCTGTCAACGGCCTTGGCGTTTGAGTTATCGAGGTTATCAACGATGACCACTTCATAGCCTTCATTAAGCAGTTCGACGCATGTGTGGGAGCCGATGTAGCCTGCTCCGCCTGTTACCAAAATCTTCATTTTTTTCTTCCTTTCTTTCACTCCGCTACGCTCACTGAAGTAAACTTTATATTATAATCTTACAAAGTCACGTATGGTGGCAAGTGCGGGCAGCACGTTCCCGTCGTAGTCGAACAGCGCCTGATTGGCCCATTCGTTACCGCCCGGTCCCTTCTCTTCTATGTATTCAAGAGCCTGTTCATTGGCCCATCCGCATCCCGGTACCGGTATCCATGCCGGCTCCCAGTAATAAAAGCCCATACCTCCATCTATTTCGGCAATGCGGTTCATTATATCTGTCATAAAGTCAGCCTGTCCCTGCGGTGTCATGGGATACGGAACCTTGGCCACAAGTTCGGGTTTGGTCGCCATGCCCTTCACCTCACCCGGCTGCTTGCCTTCGTAGGTACTGTAGTCATCTGTTGAGAATCCGGTCGAAACTTCGGCAACACACACCTTCTTACCGTACCGTTTAACCATATCCTTCATATTATATGATAATCCGTCAAGCGGACCGTGCCAGAAGGGATAATAGGACAGACCTATGATATCAAAGTCCTCGCCCTTCTCTAGGTAATGGTCGAACCAGTCAATATACATATCGTTAAGGCCGCCATTGTCAAGATGGATCATGACCTGCGCATCCCTTGAGGCATCCCGTACCGCACGTATACCGGCACTGATATATCTGGAGATGTTCTTATATCCATCCGGATTATCGCACCAGCCCTTAACTGTCTTTCTTCCCGTGGGCCACAGAAGGCCGTTTGTTACCTCGTTCCCTACCTGCACCATTTCGGGGCACAGGCCCTCCTTCTTAAGAGCCTCCATCGTATCCAGGGTAAAATCATACACTGCCTTCTCAAGTCCTGCGGCATCATGTCTTCTCCAGGCCTTGGGCACTCTCTGCTTACCCGGGTCTGCCCAGAAGTCACTGTAATGGAAATCAAGCAGTATGCTCATCCCAAGATCCCTTGCCCGTCTTGCAAGCTTAATGGTGGTCTTAAGGTCATTGGTTCCTGCCCCGTAGGAAGTACCTTCTTCCCCGTAAGGATCGTTCCACAGGCGCAGACGTACGGAATTGCAGCCGTATCTCTTCAGTATCTTCAGAGCATCTTCCTCTGCACCGCCATCGAAAAACCTGGCACCCATCTCCTCCTCTTCCACAAGAGTTGAGACATCCATTCCCTTAATGAAGTCATTATCAGTCAAAGTCTGTGATCCTTTCATGCATTCTCCCGTACTTTATACGTATCATCTCATTCTTTTCGAGCACGTCGGCTTCATTACCCGTATATTGGCATCTTAAGCAGTAATACTCATTTTTATCCTTATCGTAAAACATATCCATATCAATATCCCTCATAAAGCATAAGGGGCATCTGTAATTCAGTTTACCTTTCCCAGCCTGAGCCATGTCGATACCACCTCCTTATCCTTTACGTTTCTCTGATATCCCAGTGTAAACATGGGCGAGAAGGCATATCCTTCCCTTATATATGATACACCGTCTGCTGCATCCGGCACAATAGACACTTCCGTCTTGATCGCAGGGATTACGGCCTTTGCTTCAATTCCGTTTTCTAGTGATTCTTCCCTGCACTTATATTCATAATCAATTGTCCTGCTTATCGTACCGTTTGATACACTAAGCCTGATACCCGTCATATCCTCCGGATACTCGGTAGTTCCGTAGCAGGCCACCATATACTCATTAAGTGTAACCTCGGCATCAGGATCACTCATACTGAGGATCCTTCTTTCGTATTTAATCTCCGAGGATCCTTCTTTAAATATGATCCTTGTCTGGAGGCTGACCGTAAGATCATTAAATTCTATATCTACAGGATCAAGGATCAGTACCCTCTCATTTCCTTCCACGGAAGCAGGATTCGGGGACAGCTGTGAAAACTTCGCATGTGTCCTGCACAGGCACAGATCAACTTCTTCGCCTTTATATGACAGCTTGGCCGAACGTATTGTTCCTTCCCCCGCATAATGGGTAAAGTAGCCTGCCCTGTACTTCTCCTGTATAAGGAAGGGATAAGATGCATCCTGAACATGAGGGGTTCCTATTCCTACCGGCCACTCAAGCTTGGCCACATAAGGCCTTAGATCGACCAGGGCTCCTCCCTGATCCATGTTTATACATGCCCTCATATAAGGGTCGCTGTACCAGAATAATTGCTTGTCGGACCCGTAGAGGATATCCTTCCACAGGGCGCATTCGGGCTCTGTGTAAGTCTTGTTGGCCCGGTAAAAGTCAGCGAATTCAGCCATGGTCATGTCAATGGCCTTACCTTCCTTCTTAAGCTCACCGTAATAAGCCATTCCGTCCTCATATGACTTCTTAAGAAGCTCATAGGGCTGTTCCCAGCGTCCCATCTTATTAAGCCAGCCCGGGCCTACGAACATCATGTTGTAGGAATAGCCGTTATTATACTTAGCCAGGTGCCTGTACTGGTCCACAAGATTATATAAATACGGGTATTCCCAGGTCTTGGTATCATATATCATTCCGCGAAGCACGTTCTGCGGATGTGTCCCGAAATTGGAACCGTTCCCATCATAGCAGGCAAGCAGGTCTCTTGACAGGTGGGGGATCGCTACGATTCCCGAGTCTTCCGATTCATCTGCTGCAGGCGCATGAGTATTCTGCTTGCTGGGTATCCAGGGATTCCACGGACCGCCGTCCAGGAGTGTGTACCACGAATTGTTGCAGGTGTGGTACGCCTTCGGCCCTTCCTCCCAGCAGGTTGCCACCGCACATTTAACCGTAGGATATTTCTCCTTTATATAGTTCGTAAGATCAGCATCCATATAATAGGAACCCGTTGACTGGGGATAAAACCCGAAGATGTCATGGAACTTCCCGAAAACATCATCAACGATGCTCTTCTTATCTTCCATCGAGAACATCCAGATACAGAAATCCTTGGTCTTGTATTTGTCCCTGAATTCCTTGCACGGAAGCCCAAGAAGCGATAAGGCTATCTCGTCACCGTATTCTTCATGGTGCGCCTTTGCAATGGAACAGGCCTCCTCATTGAAGAGGGAAGCATAGGTCATCTGGATCGTCGTCTTAAGACCGTTTTTATGGGCAGTCTCCTGCTGGAACTTAAATATGTCAAGCGATTCCGTAAGGAGCGCCTTGCGCCCGATATCCTCCGCCTTACCCTGACCGGTCACCTTCTCGGCATACTCCGGCACCATCTCGGGGCGGTGTATTATATTAACTATAAATGTGTCTTTCATGTCTTCTCCTAAATACTTTTATTTTCTAACCCTTAACTGCTCCGCCGGTCACACCGTCATCGTAAGAAATATCCTCGCGCGTGTCGCCCCGTCTATCCCGGCCGCATCATCAAGTGTTCTCGGGATCGTATCGAAGTAGCCCTTGCAGACGTAATATCCCATTCCCGAACTTGCCACCGATACTGCGCAACCGGTTGTTCTCTCTTATATTACCATCTCATCCGGCCTGTGTCAACCTGCCCGTTACTGGGTAGAACCCTTTAAAAGGACTTCATACGGAAGCATCTGCTTTTCCGCAACTTCCCTTCCGTCTATCATATCAAGCAGGGCCCTGCAGGCCGCATGTCCAAGCTCCTTGGGGTCATACTGAAGGGTGGTCACCGGGGTGCGTACCTCGTCAAGCAGCCTGCTGTTGTAGAATGATGCCACCCTGATCTCTCCGGGTATCATCACACCATCCCTTCTTAGCTTGTTCACAACGGTTGCACATATCCTGTCATCCATGCATATGATGCATTCCGCATTATGCATAAGTGCATTATCTACCGCTCTCTCTATCTCCTCGTCCCTTTCATTGTTAAGGTATACAAGGCTGGGATTGGGGTTGATGTTCCTTCCGTGGAGCGCCGACTTGAATCCTTCAAACCTCGTGTTATTTACCATATGGTTCATATCTCCGCCTATAAGGGAAAACCTCCTCATACCCTTCATTATAAGGATATCCGTAAGTTCCCTGCATGCCTTGATATGATCGTTGTCTATCTGGACAACACCGGCTTCATCAGTCGATCCGATAACAACGAAGGGGACTCCCTTCTCCTTAAGCAGGGAAACGTTCCTGTCATGCATAAGGGTTCTCCCAAGGATCACGCCGTCAGCCTTCCTGTTCTCGATTATCCTTGCAAGCTGTATGGTATTCTCTTCGTATGTCATGCTGATAAGGATATCGTAATCATTCTCCGCAGCTGTCTCCACTATCCCCAAAAGACACCTCTGGAAAAATGGCAGATCGGTTATGGTGGAATCGCCCGGCATGGCCCAGCAGATATTGTAGGTCCTTGAATTGGCAAGTCCCTTGGCCAGCGGATTGGGCCTGTACTTATTCTCTTCTATAAAGCTCAGTACCCTGTCCCTTGTACCTGCACTGATCCTTCCCTTACCCGATATGGCCCTTGATACCGTAGTCTTGCTGACTCCGAGTTCCCTTGCGATATCGGCAATGGTGAAGTTGCCGTCGTTGTTATTATTCTCGTTTTTTTCGGGATTAGACATATACGAATGCTTCCTCCTATTGACATTTCGAAGATGCCGTGTTATATTTTGCGCAACCGGTTGTTTAAATATTACAGCCGTCGACATTTTTTGTCAACACGTTTCCATATCTTACGCAGATGATTGAGGAGGACATCATGAGCGATTTTCTCTTTGGTGCAGCATATTATGATGAATACATGCCCTATGACCGTATCGATAAAGATTTTAAGCTGCTTAAAGAAGGCGGATTTAATACAGTACGTATTGCGGAGTCAACCTGGAGCACGCTTGAACCATCCGACGGGGTATTTGACTTTACGCATATCGACAGGATGCTTGATGCGGCACTCCGTTACGATATAAAGGTAATCGTCGGGACACCCACTTATGCCATTCCGTCCTGGATGGCCCGTAAATGCCCCGATATTCTGGCCATCCGTCTCTCGGGTAAATGTATCTACGGCGCCAGGCAGCAGAACAACCTTCTTAATCCTGATTACCTAAGATACTGTGAGAGGATAATAAGGAAGCTGGTCTCACATGTATGCGGCCATCCCTGCGTGATAGGATATCAGCTTGATAATGAGACCAGGTCAGCCGATGATGTGTCGCCGCAGACACAGAAGATCTTTCTTGAATGCATAAAGAAACAGTATCCCGATATCAATGATTTCAACCGCGAGTTCGGCTTAAATTACTGGAGCAATTCCATATCCTCATGGGATGACTTTCCTGATATAAGCGGAACGATAAACGGAAGCCTGCATGCAGCCTATCTTCGGTTCCTGCGTGATGTCATAAGGGAATTCCTTGCATGGCAGGCAGGGATAGTAAATGAATATAAGAAACCCGGGCAGTTCATAACCCATAACTTTGACTTTTCATGGAAGGGACATTCTTACGGCCTGCATCCGCTTATAGACCAGGCCGGAGGCGCAGAATGCGTCGATATCACAGGAATTGATGTATATCATGAATCCGGCAGTAAGCTTGACGGCAAGGAAATAGCCTTCGGATCGGACCTCGCCCGCTCCCTTAAGAAGGACAATCATATAGTTCTCGAAACCCAGTCCCAGGGCAACCCGGCATGGCTGCCCTATCCAGGCCAGCTGCGTCTGCAGGCTTATTCACATGTTGCAGGAGGGGCGGTGGGACTGCTCTACTGGAACTGGCACTCTATACATAATGCGATCGAATCCTATTGGAAGGGAATACTCAGCCACGATCTCCTGCCCGGCGAGACATACAAGGAACTGGCTTCCTTTGCCAGCGAGTTCTCAGG
Source organism: Lachnospiraceae bacterium (assembly GCA_024690425.1). The sequence goes on from JAILCT010000020.1 coordinate 10,498, forward strand.
CCTTAAGGATAAGCTTATTCCTGTCAAAAAGGATAACCGGATCGCAATACTTGTCGACAATAACAGTCAGGTCGGCCTTATGGAATTCCCCATAAGCGATGACTTTGACTATAACGATATACTGCGTCAGATCTATGATGTCCTCTATGAGATGAATCTCGAGTGCGATATAGTGAGAAAGCCCGATGACTGGTCTTCCTACGACCTTCTCATCATTCCCGCTCTTTACAGCGCCAATGATGATGATATCCGAAAGATCAGACAGTATATACAAAACGGCGGACATGTTCTTATGACTTTCAAAAGCTGTTTTTCGGATGATGAGTTAAAGATATATCATGACCGTCAGCCTCATATGATGACAGACTGCCTGAATGCCGACTATGATATGTTTACCATTCCCGAAGAAGGAACGGGGCTTACAATAGACGGGACCGATTCAGTCGTGTCCGAATGGATGGAGCTTCTTAATGCGGATGAGGAGAATGTCTGGGCTTATTATGACCATCCCGTATGGAAGAAATATGCGGCAGTAACCCATTCTTCTTATGGTAAGGGAACAGCAACATATCTTGGTTGCCGTATCGATAGTGACGGCCTTAAAGCCCTAATAACAAAGCTTGCTTCTGTTGCACAAACGGATATCCCCTCCTTCTCCTTCCCCATAGTAAGAAGAGCGGGATACAATGCCTATGGTGAACAAATCACCTTCTATTTCAATTATTCATCCGATTATGTTACGTTCAGATACGACGGACCTGACGTATACGACCTGTTGAATGATAAAAATATAGAAGACGGACAGGATATATCGGTAAATCCCTGGAATCTTGTTATTACCTGCAAGAAGCGATCATAAGGTCCTACACAAGGGTAACCGCTTCACTCCGGCTATATATACTGTTAAATATAAACAATCGTAACTATTCAGGAGGATATCATGAACATAAGCACACTTATTAAGGAACTTGTTATTTACGGCAGGAATACGGGACTTGTTGATGATGCGGATGAAACCTATACCATCAACCGCCTGCTTGAGCTCTTTGGGTTGAATGATTATGCCCCCGGGGATGTAAGCGGGGTACGCCGGCTTGATCTTATCCTTTCGGATATGCTTGACTATTCCATAGCGGAGGGTCTTATCGAGGATACGATAACACAGCGTGATCTCTTTGATACGAAGATCGTGGGTCTTATTACCCCTCCCCCGTCGGTGGTTAGAAGAAAGTTTATGAATGCCCTGGCATCTTCACCCCGGGAAGCAACGGATTACTATTATGATTTTGCCAAAAATACCAATTACATAAGGACCGACAGGATCAAAAAGGATCTTAAATGGTCAACCGATACGGAATTCGGTGTGATCGACATCACGATCAACTTAAGCAAGCCCGAGAAGGATCCCCGTGACATAATAAAGGCAGGGCAGGCCAAGAAGTCAGGTTACCCTGCATGTCTTCTGTGCCGGGAGAACGAAGGATATGCCGGTCATATCTCACATCCCGCAAGGCAGAATCACAGGATAATCCCCATCACCCTATGCGGAGAGTCCTATTTCTTCCAGTATTCTCCCTATGTATACTATAACGAGCACTGCATCATCTTCAACGAACAGCATATACCCATGAAAATAGACCGGGCAGTCTTTCACAAGCTCCTTGATTTTGTAAGGCAGTTCCCGCATTATACGGCAGGGTCCAATGCTGACCTTCCGATCGTAGGCGGGTCCATATTAAGCCATGATCATTTCCAGGGCGGCAACTATGAATTCCCTATGGTAAGGGCTGCTTACGAGCGTGAGTTTGAGCTTAAAGGGTTTCCGGGAGTTCATGCAGGAAGGATAAAGTGGCCGCTTTCCACGATAAGGCTGCAGGGTAAGGATATTGACAGCCTCGTGGATGCAGCGGATCATATACTGACTTCATGGAGAGGGTACACGGATGAGGATGCGTTCATCTATGCTTGCACATCTTCTACACCCCATAATACGATAACACCAATAGCAAGGATGCGTGGTGATCTCTATGAGCTCGATCTGGTCCTTCGCAACAACATAACAACAGATGAATTCCCTCTCGGAGTATATCATCCTCATCAGGAATATCACCATATCAAGAAGGAAAACATCGGACTTATAGAGGTGATGGGCCTGGCCATACTTCCCGCAAGGCTCAAGAGCGAAATGGCTGCCCTTAAGGAATCCATCCTTGAAGGAAGGGATTTAACGGCGGATGAGAAAACAGCATCTCATGCCGATTGGGCGAGGGAATGGATAGGCAGATATGATGATATAAATAAGGACAACCTCGACACCATCATCCGTGACGAGATTGCCCTTGTATTCTCACATGTTCTTGAAAATGCCGGAGTCTATAAGCGTGATGAAAAAGGCTTCACGGCATTCGACAGGTTTATTGAAAGCCTGTGATCAAAAAAGCTATTTACGGTTTACATCCTCGAAAGCTTCCACTATATCCTTGGAAGGTTCGGGAGTAGCAAGGCTTACTATGATTATGAGCATAAGGCTTATGAAGAAACCGGGTACTAATGAATAGAGGCCTGTTGCAGCGCTCAATGTTGATCCCGAAATAAGAGGGATGTAATCCCACAGGATGACAACGGCAGCACCGGATACTATACCGGCCAAGGCTCCCTGTATATTGGTCCTCTTCCAGAAGAGGGACATAAGCACAAGGGGCCCGAAGGCTGCTCCGAAGCCGGCCCATGCATCAGATACAAGTGCCATGATAGATGAGTCCGGATTCCATGCAATGACTATTGCAAGGAGAGCCACTATCATAACGGTTATCCTCGACAGCTTAAGTACCGACAGTTCATCGGCATCCTTCTTAAATATTCCCTTGTAAAGGTCTTCAGCAACAGCCGATGAAGTAACAAGCAGCTGGGAATCAGCCGTTGACATTATGGCTGCCAGTATCGCACACAGAAGTACGCCCGCTATAAAGGGTGCCCTGATGTCGGATATAAACAGCTTCTTTATCATTTCTATAAATACGCTCTCACTCGATACCTGACCTTCGGTACCAAGAATAACCGGAGCAAGATATGCCCTTCCGACAAGACCTATGAAGCATGCAAAGAGCAGCGACAGGAATACCCATGTAATAGCAACAACCTTTGACTTTTTAAGCTCCTTCTCATCCTTTATTGCCATGAAACGAACAAGGATATGAGGCATTCCGAAATATCCGAGTCCCCATGCAAGCGATGATATTATCGAAACAGCCTTGATGGGCTCACCGTTCTCCTGCATTATGTTCATAAAGGATACCGGATCAACGCCCGTTGATGCGATGACTGAAGTTACATTATCCGATCCTATCAGGAAATAAGCAATGATAGGAACAAGGAGAAGGGCTATCAGCATAAGGGTTCCCTGGATAAAGTCAGTCGTGCACACAGCAAGGAAACCGCCCATAAATGTATATACAAGTATTACAAGAGCTCCTATAACAAGGGCCGTATGATAATCAATACCGAAAATGGAATTAAAGAGCTTACCACCGGAAGCAAGTGCCGATGCGGTATAAACAAGAAAGAAGATAACGATCACAACAGAAGATGCTCCCAGAAGGACCTGCTTGGAGTCCTTATACCTGTTCTGGAAGAATTCGGGAAGCGTAAGCGAATTGTTGGCACGTATCGTATACTTCCTTAGCTTACCCGAAATAAAGATCCAGTTGATCGTCGTTCCTATGAAGAGTCCGATGCCTATCCATGCCTGACCCGTTCCCATAAGATAAATGGAACCCGGAAGTCCCATAAGAAGCCAGCCGGACATATCCGATGCCTGCGCCGATAATGCAGCCATAAATCCGCCTAAGTTTCGGCCTCCCAAGAAATAATCCTCCGCATTGTTGTTCTGCTTCATGCACATTGCACCTATGACGATCATCATAAGCAGGTACAGGAAGAAGGCAACAAGCACAATACCAAGTGAACTACCCATTTCATTATCCTCCATAAAATCTACATATACGCATGGTTCCTTTAATCTGTCACCACATTAAAACAGTATAATATAATGAAACTATATACGTCAAACCCTATATTTGCCATTTAATATCCATTCTGCTATCATATTTCTGGGTCGGCACATCGGATGACTGACCCCGGAAATGATATGGAGTAAATATGTGGATCGCAGATAACTGGAAAGATTATGAAGTCATAGATACGGGAAGCGGTGAGAAGCTCGAGCGTTGGGGCAGATATATACTTGTCCGTCCAGATCCTCAGGTCATATGGACCACAGTCCGTGCCAACAAGGGCTGGAAGAAGCCGAATGCCCACTACCATCGCTCTTCAAAGGGTGGAGGTGAATGGGAGTTCATAGATCTTCCGCAGCAGTGGACAATAGATTACAGGGAGTTGACCTTTAATCTGAAGCCATTCTCTTTTAAGCATACCGGACTTTTTCCCGAGCAGGCAGCCAACTGGGACTGGTTCTCGGACCTTATAAGAAACGCGGGCAGGCAGGTTAAGGTACTTAATCTTTTTGCCTATACAGGCGGTGCAACACTTGCCGCGGCTTCTGCGGGAGCCGCCGTTACACATGTGGATGCTTCCAAGGGCATGGTAGCCTGGGCAAAAGAAAATGCCAAAAGCTCCGGACTTGAGAGTGCCCCCATACGCTGGCTGGTTGATGACTGTGTCAAATTTGTCGAACGTGAGATACGGCGGGGCAATAAATATGATGCAATAATAATGGATCCTCCCTCATACGGGCGCGGACCCAAGGGTGAGATCTGGAAGATCGAAGAATCAATCTATCCGTTTATCGAACTTTGTTCGCAGATACTTGCCGACGATCCCCTGTTTCTGCTTGTCAATTCATATACCACGGGATTGCAGCCGGCCGTGCTGTCATATATGATCAATACAGCTGTTGTAAAGAAGTTCGGAGGGCACGTAGAGGCTGACGAAATAGGGCTTCCGGTCACGGAAAGCGGGCTTGTTCTGCCTTGTGGGGCGGCGGGGAGATATGTAGGTTTATAAGCTTTGTCATCAGGACTCTTCCCACTTCGCGGGCCCCTCCTCATGACGAATACACAAAATGTAGTTTATGTCAACTATCTGGGTACAATATCTGGAAAATCGTCAAAATTCATAAAAAAACTAAGTTATTTTTTGTCACATATGTTGCAATTCGTGATGGATTGTATTATAATTGAATCACAAATATAGGAAAGTGTACCCATATGCCCACGGCAACCGGAAGGAACCGGCAGAATGAGTAATAGATCTCAAAGCCGCGAGGCTCTCATGATCTAAGGATTATGAGCTTATCAAGGAGGAAAGGAGGGGCACTTATGGCAGACATAACCACATTAAATACAGTCTATAACCATTACATGACGACGTATGCACCCGAGGGCAGCAATTCCAAGTATGATGCCCATAAGAAGAGTGAGCTGAAAAACGTCGTTAATTCCATTGTCAAATTAAATAAAGATGCACCCCTTTTCCTGATAGATAACAGTCCAGAAACAAAAGAATTTGCTGTAAGCTTAAAGGAAAGTGCAAGACAGCTTAAAAATACGATCTCATCACTTTCGGTCGAGAACGGGGATGAGATGCTCAGTAAGAAGACGGTGTCGAGCAGTAATGATAACATCATAAGTGCGTCCTACATAGGGAGTCCGAATGATAAAGAATCGCCGCCCGGCATAGAAGTTTCAGTCAACCGGCTGGCCTCCGGACAGATAAATATGGGCAAGGGACTGCCACCGGACGAAATGGGACTTCCACCGGATACCTACTCCTTCGATATCCGTTCGCGAGACATAGATTACGAGTTCCAGTTCAATATAAATGAAGGAGATACGAACAGATCAATAGAGGAGAAGCTTGCAAGGCTGATCACCAGATCCAACATCGGGATACATGCCGAAACAGTGGAGGATGAAAACGGAAACATTTCACTTTCGCTTAAATCGGACGACACCGGTGTTAAAGCTGACTCTTCCCTTCTGTTTGCCGTAAGCGATGACCAGACCAGTAAGACGCGTGGTGCTGTTGACTATTTCGGGATCAACAACGTTTCGGTAGCGCCTGCCGATGCTGAATATACCATAAACGGAGAGCCGATGAAGTCGGCATCGAACAGCTTTAACTACGGCAAGGTATATGAGCTGAATCTTAAGGGTGTTACTTCAGGAGATGAAAAAGTATCGATCGGAGTCAAGACGGATGTCGAATCCCTTACCGATAATATCTCCCACCTGATCATGGGATATAATGCCTTTATGCAGAATGCATCAAAATATCTTGATTCGCAGCCGCACTCCAGTGCACTGGTCCGTGAGATGTCGGGACTGTCTTCAGGCTTCAACAATGAACTTGAATCTCTGGGAGTCAACTTCGGGCAGGACGGGCAGATAACCCTTGACAAGAACCTGATACAGCAGACGGCGAGTGAAGATGACTCGCTGACCAAGTTCGATAATGTTAAACGGTTCGCCAACAATATCCTGAACAAGGCGAATTCGATAGCCCTGGATCCACTGCAATACACAAATAAGAAGATAGTCGCCTACAAAGATCCGAACGCGAATAACTTCGCGTCACCATATATAACAAGTAATTACAGCGGCATGATGTTCTCAAGCTACTGCTGAAAACTCCCGACATAAGCATTTATGCATTACATCGGGAGTTTTTTTATAGCAGCGCTACCAGGATTCGAACCTGGAAATGACGGAGTCAGAGTTCGTTACAAACTAGGTTACGCAGCCCGTAAATGCGCTATTCTCAGTTTTTACATTACATATATTTTTACATATCCGTTAAAAACGTAAAGACATATACTGTACAAGCAGGTTATCCTTCAGTACCTGTGCCTGCTTTGCATTCAGCTTTTCGCCTATTCTGATATTATTATTCAGACCTTCCAGCATGTCAAACATTTTTTCACTTGAATCCGTTCTACTCTCGCTAAGCCTTATGGTTATCTGTCTGAGTTGATTGTTGTTAATGCTCTGAGATATGTCCACATCGTTAAAGACATACTCGTTACCACATGCACGATAAATGCAATTTGCAAGTGTCGAATAACAGATTTCTTTATCATCCGAGATCTGTTCTTCTCTACCGGTCAACCAATCCATGGTCGTCATTTCACCATCACATATCTTAACCATGAGTTCCAATGGTGGGAGCATCCTCCCATGGATATACGACGAGAGCGTACCTGTATTTATCTCATACTTGATTCATTAGAACCACAATGACCATATTGTATTCTTTAGCTATTAGACTTATTTCGTTAAGTACGAGTAACGGGTCGTAAGGTTCATCTTTCTCATTTCCTAGTGAAACTAACTGAAGATAATCAATTACAGCGAAGTCTATGCTGTGCACCTTTTTTTCTTTGCTGCATATCCTTCTAATATCATCTATATCTACTGCATCATCAATAATCTTGATATTCGTTACTGAATCTATACTCCATTTCGTGAAAGAGTGTCTAAATTCCTCCAGATCCTTGATCATTTGCTTCCTCGTACCAATGTATCCCTCACTATATCCGGTACATAACTCCATCAATCGATATCTCGTCTTACGTTCATCTTCTGAGAGTGAAAAGAATATGCACCTTTTATCATGATCAATACAAATATTATTAATCAGATTAAGTGCCAGCGCTGTTTTTCCTATAGATGCTAATCCATTAACAACGGTTACTCTTCCTATTTTAAGTCCACCATTATATTCATCCCACTTGCTGTATCCTGTTTTGATGTATTCAAATGTTTGTTTTTGTTTACTTATTTGTTTCGTTTCCGATATTATTGTATGTTCAATGTCACGTTCCTGTCTAAACAGATGAATCAGGTATTCTGCATTGTCTTTAGGAATAATCTCTATTCCATATGTCATTCCGTATTTATCATATATGGCTTTTCCCACAGTTTGAACTACCAGCTCACACTTCAGTTTATTGTCATATATTCCATCGGGAACACTTATAACTATTCTAGAACCGAGCATATCTATATATTCAATGTTACTTATATCAACAGGCTCCAATTCTCTAGCAGCGAAAGTGCCGCTCTATTCTTCTCTATATCTGAGCTTTTTTCTACTCCATGTATCAATTCGGCATATGTAACTGACGAAATACATACGTCCTCCGGATCAACTTCCTGTAATTTGACAAATACATTTTCAGGTTTATGCTTTATGGCATAAATACAAATATTCGTGTCAAGCATATATCTCATAGCTCTTCGGGCTTCTGTACTACATCAGCAGCTCTCCCATCAGACATGAAATCATCTGAAAAGGCTAATATTGCCCGAAACGGACCGGAACTTGATATGACAAAGATAGATATTGCAGATCCCGCTACGACAAGGCTCCTTGTGATGAATAACCAGTTCGGATATAAAGCAAAGGTAATGGTTTGCAGTATGCCGGTAGTTGTTAAGATCCCGCCGCACTTCAAATTCTATCCGTTTATAAAATCAGATGGAACGATGAATATCCATGAAGTCCTCTGGTCGATCTTATCAAAGAAACAATAGTGATACCGATACATATTTTTGTTATTAAGGATATATAGTTCATTTAACGCGCTGGTGAATTTCTTAACATAAGAGTTTTTACTCTTTCCTCAAATCAAAATCCCATGGCTCTTTTTAGAACCATGGGATTTTTTCACTTAATGTATTGATCGTTATTATTTCTATCTCTCAAACCCACCATAATAATAGAAGTTCATGAATCCTCCCGTTCGTTATATATATTCACGACGTAAATACAGTCCTGTTCTATTCGGAAGAACACACATTTCTTAGCAACGAAGATTTATCGGCGATCTGTATTACCGCCAAAGAACTTG
>JAILCT010000039.1 GCA_024690425.1 Lachnospiraceae bacterium
CGTGCGTAAGATGGGTAATGACATGATAAAGAGGATAATGATGTGCCTGGCTGCTGCGGCCTTTATGATCCTGCAGCCCTGTGCGGTTTATACTTATGCATCAGGTTCGTCATATTCCGTGGAAACCAATGAAGAAGGTTATATACTTGTTAAGAATGATGAAAGCGGCTATGAGATACTTGTTGATGATGCGGCAGATCTTCTTACATACGATGAAGAAAAACAGCTTGTGGATGATATGAAGGACTGCTCAGAACACGGTTTTATCCTTTTTGTATCGACCGATGAGAATAATTTCTACAGCGTGGACGATTACGCCGAGGATTATTACAGGGCGCGCATACCCGACGAAAACGGAGTGATGCTCCTTATCGATATGGATAAGAGGAAGATATGCGTATACAGTGAAGGAAGCCTTCAGAATGTGATAACTCCATCCAAGGCCAATATAATAACCGACAATATCTACACATATGCAAGTGACGGTGATTATTACACGACGGCAAGCAAGGGATTTGAGCAGATTGCAACCACACTTAACGGTGGAGCGATCGCACAGCCTATGAAATATGTTTCCAATGCCTGCCTTGCGATACTTATTTCTCTGATAATCAATTACTTCTTTGCAAGATCTGTCTCAAAGAAGGTAAAGCCGAGCAATTACCAGATAATGGATTCGATCATAAGCAGCTTTGCTTTTGATAACCCTGCAGCCAGACATACAAATACTTCAAGGACTTATTCGCCGAGAAGCTCTTCCTCTTCGGGAGGCGGCGGACGGTCAGGCGGCGGAGGAGGCGGCGGCCACTCATCCGGCAGTCACAGTTTTTAGTAACTAATTATGAAAAAAAACTACAGATTCACAATCAGCTATGACGGAACCCGTTATCAGGGATGGGAGCACCAGCCGACGACCGATATGACGATACAGGGCAAGATAGAAGGGGTACTCTCAAGGATGACTGACACCGAAGTGGAGGTCATCGGAGCCGGAAGGACCGATGCAGGAGTTCATGCAAGGGCAATGACGGCTAATGCCTTCCTGGATACGGACCTTGAACCTGATAAGATAAGAGATTACTTAAACAGATATCTTCCCGATGACATATGCATAAGGGAAGTAAAGGCTGCTTCGGACAGGTTTCATTCAAGGTATAATGCGGTAGGCAAAACCTACCGCTATACTTGCTTTACCGGTCCGGTAAAGCCGGTGTTTGACAGGAAGTATGTTTACTATCTTGATAAGACACCTGACATCGAACGCATGGAGCAGGCGGCGAAGATACTTAAGGGTGAGCATGACTTTAAGAGTTTCTGCTCCAATCCGAAGATGAAAAAATCGACGGTAAGGAAGGTTGACAGGATAGACATAGTGAAAAAAGGAGCCTACATCACTTTTACCTATCACGGAACCGGATTTCTCCAATATATGGTAAGGATACTTACCGGGACACTTCTTGAGGTAGGATACGGTAAACGGACACCGGAAAGCATGGAGGACCTTCTCAAGGCTAAGGACAGAAGACTTGCCGGTGATACAGCACCTGCCTGCGGCCTTACCATGGTAAAGGTTGACTATGACTGACCACCTTAATTATTTATTAATACCTTGCACAGGCATGACTATAAATGTATAATTGGTTTTGCGGGGTTTTTGGAAATCGTATCAAAATCAGGAGAGGTATAAAGGATGGAAAGACTTATCGGTACCGTGTCCCGGGGCATCAGGGGACCAATAATCCGTCAGGGAGATGATCTTGTTGATATCGCAGTAAGCTCTATCATGGATGCTGCTGCAAGTGAGAATATTGAGATAAGGGACAGGGATATCATTGCCCTTACCGAATCGATAGTGGCCAGGGCTCAGGGCAATTATGCGACGGTTGCCGATATAGCCGATGATGTAAGGAGTAAAACAGGCGGAGGAACGGTAGGTGTTATATTTCCTATCCTATCCCGTAACAGGTTTGCGATATGTCTTAAGGGAATAGCCATGGGATGTCGTAAGGTTGTACTTATGCTTTCCTATCCGTCGGATGAAGTGGGTAATGCTCTTCTGACATATGACCAGCTTGATGAGAAGGGGATCAATCCTTACAGTGATGTACTCACACTGGAGAGATACAGGGAACTCTTCGGGGACAATAAGCATGAATTCACCGGTGTTGATTATGTTGATTATTACTCCAACATAGTAAGGGAAGCCGGTGCCGATATAGAGATAGTATTTGCCAATCAGGCTCCTTCTATACTTGAATATACCGACTGCGTCATAACCTGCGATATCCATTCAAGAATGAGAAACAAGAGGATACTTAAGAATGCGGGTGCGAAGACAGTGCTGGGACTTGATGACATACTTAACGCACCTGTCGGAGATTCGGGCTATAACGAGAAGTACGGACTTCTCGGATCCAATAAATCAACGGAAGATAAGGTTAAGCTGTTCCCCAGGGACTGCCAGCATCTTGTCGAAGACATACAGAAGGAGATGCTCAAGCTTACCGGTAAGCATGTGGAAGTTATGGTATACGGTGACGGAGCATTCAAGGATCCCAAGGGTAAGATATGGGAACTTGCCGATCCTGTAGTTTCACCGGCCTTTACCGATGGACTTGTGGGAACACCCAATGAGCTTAAGCTCAAATATCTGGCCGATAATGATTTTAAGCATTTAAGCGGACAGGAACTTAAGGATGCAATAAGCAAGAGTATAAAGGAGAAGGGCAAGAACCTTGTAGGCAACATGGCTTCTCAGGGTACAACGCCCAGACAGCTTACGGATCTTATCGGTTCATTGTGTGATCTGACATCAGGTTCGGGAGATAAGGGTACTCCGTTCATCCTTATACAGGGATACTTCGATTCATTTATTGATTGATCATAAGGGGAACCATCGAAGATGGTGGATTCCTTATGATGCCTTAGCGGCGAGCGTATTCAAAAGAAGTACGGAGTACTTCTTACATTATATTGGTCATAAGGAGGGTAAGTCATGATCTTATTTGTTGGAATAGTATTTATCGTGATAGTGACGGCTGTTGTAGTGGCAGCAGTGACATCGGTCATATCGGCAGTAGCGGCAGAGGAAGATATTGAGGATTGAACAAGGATTATCTGATCGACTGTAAAGGGAACGAGACCGTACTTGATGCGTTAAGGAGGCAGGGTATAACCATTAAGGCTTTCTGCAACGGAAAGAGGAAGTGCGGTAAGTGCCGTATATTATGTGAAGATGAACGTATGTGTAAGCCTTCCCGTGCGGAAGCTTCTCTACTTACAGATGAGGAGAGAGCGGCAGGGGTAAGGCTTGCTTGTTTTTTATGTCCCGGTGAAGGAGATGTTACAGACCTTAAGGTGACCATACTTGATGAGCTGCTTAATGAGGCCCCCATTCTCACGGGAACAGACAGCATAAAGACGGAAGACCATAAAGGCGGCGGGATATTTGCGGCATTTGATCTTGGTACGACAACCATTGCAGCGAAGCTTATAGACGAAGGAAGGATAGCTCATACACTGAGCAGGAGGAATTCGCAGTGCAGCTTCGGAGCAGATGTCATCTCAAGGAGTGAGGCATCAACAGGCGGGAAGAAGGCAGAACTGGCGGCATGCCTTAAAAGAGATATAGATGAGATGATAAGCGCCTTTCCCTACGATCCCGATTATCTTGTCATGGCCGGCAATACTACGATCATTCACCTGCTTATGGAGTATCCGCTTGATAAGATGGTCAATTATCCGTTCATACCCCATTATACGGGATGGCATAAATTCAGCTATACGACCGGAAACGGAATCTCGTATGACTGCATCATACTTCCGAACATATCGGCTTATATAGGCGGGGATATAGTATCAGGATTGTATTCACTCGACTTTGGGAAAAGAGATGATGTAAATCTCTTTGTGGACCTTGGAACAAACGGGGAGATGGCCATAGGAAACAGGGACTCGATCCTTACGGCTTCTGCTGCTGCCGGGCCGGCCTTCGAGGGAACCCATATCAATGTTGCGACGGACGTTGTCAAGTGCATGGCATGGCTTAAGGAGTACGGGATAATAGATGAGAACGGGTCACTTAAGGATCCTTACTTTGAAACCGGCTATCCCTATGAGACGGAGGGTGGTTTTGTTACGATATCCCAGCGGGACATAAGAGACATACAGATGGCAAAATCAGCCATCCGCGCAGGCATCAGCATATTAATGAAGAAATATGGTGTGACAGCGGATGAGATCGGTAATCTGTATCTTGCCGGAGGAATGGGTCATTCACTGGATATGGACAGTGCCGCTTCGATAGGACTTATCCCACCGGAGCTTAAGGATAAAGCGGTGTCGGTCGGCAATACTTCTCTTGCCGGATGCGTTAAGTATGGGACCTTAGGAAGGCAGGATAAGGAGATAGAGAAGATACTAGAAGCATCGGGAGAAGTGATCCTGGCTAATGAGAATGATTTTTCGGATCTTTATTATGAATATATGATGTTTTGAAACACAATATATGGTATAGGGTGATAATTTTCTATAAATATATTGTATATATACTCTGTTTTTGGTATTATTTTATCGGTGTGGGCTTAGCCGGCACCGATATATTTATATAGAAGGGAGATCTTAGGATGAAAAAGTATGTAGCGGAATTTATTGGTACCTGTGTTCTTGTATTTATGGGATGCGGTACAGCAATGCTGGTTGGATGCGACAGCAATTACGGCAGCGGATATTTACTTACGGCCCTTGCATTCGGCCTTGTTATTGTCGGAATGGCATATTGCATCGGCAATATCTCGGGATGCCACATCAACCCGGCCGTATCACTTGGTGTTTTTATGTCGGGAGGCATGACCGGTGCTGAATTCGGATGTTATGTTGTTGCGCAGTGCCTTGGCTCTGTTGCGGGAACAGCACTGCTGGCAGCGATCTTCTCTTTGGGAGGAGTTGCCGACATGACAGGAGGTTACGGATCAAACGGTCTTGCCGGAGTAAACGGAAGTGCCGTTGCAGGCCTTCTGGTTGAGATAATCCTTACATTTATATTCGTACTCACTATCCTTGGTGTTACAAGCAAGAAGGCAGGACATGGTTCTTTCGGAGGACTTATTATCGGATTTACCCTTACTCTTGTACACATTCTCGGCATCGGGCTTACCGGAACAAGCGTTAATCCGGCAAGAAGCCTTGGTCCTGCTATCTTTGCGGGAGGAGATGCCCTGTCATCTATATGGGTATTTATCGTAGGTCCGCTTGCAGGTGCAGCCCTTGCAGCCCTTGTTTATAAGTTCCTTGAGGGCGGCGATAAGGCATCTGAGGCATAAGCTTTATTACCGGAGATGATATGGTTGGATTCAGATACAGGATCCTGTTTCCCGGGGGCAGGAAAAAGGCATTAACATTAAGCTACGATGACGGGATGATATATGACAGGCAGCTCGTTGACATGTTTGACCGTTACCGCCTTAAAGCGACCTTCCATTTGAGCAGCGGCAAGCTGGGAGAGAGCGGCGAGGACGAATATGTCAGAGAGGATGAGATAGAGGAGCTGTACGAAGGCCATGAGATATCAGGACATTTCGTAAATCATGCGCACGGAACCCAGCTTAACAGGGGAAGGCTGCTCAATGAGGTCCTCGAAGACAGGAGGAAGCTTGAAGAACTGTCGGGAAGCATAGTCAGGGGAATGTCTTATCCGTATGGTGAATTCTCGGATGACATAGTAAATGTAATAAGGGCGGCCGGTATTGAATATTCAAGGACCGTGAACAGTACGGGAAGCTTCAGCCTTCCGAGTGATTTTTTAAGATGGAACCCCACATGCCATCATAACAATGCGAAACAGTATATCGACCGGTTCCTTAACCCATTCGGGTATGAGGATATGATGCTCTTCTATATATGGGGACACAGCTTTGAGCTTAACCGGGAAGGTACATGGAGCATGATGGAGGATATGTGCAGGAGGCTTGCCGGTCATGAAGATGTATGGTATGCGACCAATATAGAGGTCAAGGATTACGTAAGTGCCATAAGGAGTCTTATAACGGATGTTGATGACTCAAGGATCTATAATCCATCGGGTACTGAGATATGGATCGAAGCTGACGGATCTGTAAGAACGGTTGGTGCACTTGAAACAATACGGATTTAGATAAGCAGGGGACAGATAGTCCCCTGTTTTTATTTTATGGTTGTTAGTAATAAAAAAAAGAGTTATTATGTTTCTAGTTAGTTTAATTACTGAATTATTGTCTGTGATCTAATGAGGAAAGGAAGAACATGACCAGAGAAGAAGCTAAAAAGAAGGCTCAGGATCTTGTCGGCAGGATGACTCTTGAGGAAAAGATGAGCCAGCTGCGTTACGATGCACCTGCCATTGACAGGCTCGGTGTTCCTGCTTACAACTGGTGGAATGAAGCACTCCACGGTGTTGCAAGGGCAGGACAGGCCACGGTATTTCCACAGGCCATTGCTATGGCAGCAGCCTTCGATGAGGATATGACGAAGAAGGTCGGGACTATTGTTTCAACGGAAGCAAGAGCCAAATACAATGCCGTTTCCGGGGAAGGTGACAGGGATATCTACAAAGGGCTTACAATGTGGTCGCCCAATGTAAATATCTTCCGTGATCCCAGATGGGGACGCGGACATGAGACCCTGGGTGAGGATCCCTATCTTACTTCAAAACTCGGAGCAGCCTATGTCAGAGGCCTTCAGGGTGACGGGAAGACACTGCGGACTGCAGCATGTGCCAAGCATTTTGCCGTTCACTCGGGACCCGAAGCACTCAGACATGAATTTGATGCCAGGGTAAGCAGAAAGGATATGCATGAGACATATCTTCCCGCCTTTGAGGAATGTGTTAAGGAAGCCAAGGTAGAGGCAGTAATGGGAGCCTACAACCGTACAAACGGCGAACCCTGCTGCGCACATACGGAACTTATGGAAGACATCCTCCGGGGCGAGTGGGGATTTGAAGGGCATTATGTTTCCGACTGCTGGGCCGTTCGTGATTTTCACGAGCACCACCTTGTAACAAAGACCGTAGAAGAGTCGGCAGCCCTTGCCCTAAAGAAGGGGTGTGATGTTAACTGCGGTAATACCTACATACATATGATGAAGGCCTATGAGGATGGTCTTGTTACCGAGGAAGATATAACAAGGTCAGCCGTAAGGCTCTTTACGACCAGGTTCCTACTGGGCCTTTTCGACGGAAGCGAATACGATACCATTCCGTATGATAAGGTTGAATGTAAGGAGCACAGGGACTTTTCCGTTGAAGTGTCGAAGAAGGCAATGGTGCTTCTTAAGAATGAAGGACTTCTTCCGATAGATAAGTCGGCAATTAAGACGATAGGCGTGATCGGACCGGATGCCGACAGCAGGGTAGCCCTTATCGGTAATTACCACGGAACATCATCACGTTATAAGACACTTCTTGAGGGTATCCAGGATGAAGTGGGCGATGATGTGAATGTAATGTATTCCGTCGGCTCGCACCTGTATCTTGACAGGGTGGAACCGCTGGCAGTTGAGAACGACAGGCTTGCCGAGGCATTGGCCGTATCAAGGAATTCGGACGTGATAGTCCTTGTTATGGGACTTGATGAGACCCTTGAAGGTGAAGAGGGAGATACAGGTAATTCATACGCGTCGGGAGACAAGGCTTCACTTGAATTTCCGCAGTCCCAGATGACAATGGCCAAGGCGGTCATTGCTACCGGTAAACCGATAGTTATGGCTGTGATGACAGGGTCTGCCATGGATCTGTCGTTTGCAAGGGATGCTGAAAATGTTAAGGCCATAATGCAGGTATGGTATCCGGGAGCACTCGGAGGAAAGGCATTTGCCGACCTGATCTTTGGCAAGGCATCACCTTCCGGTAAGCTTCCGATAACCCTTTACAATTCGATAGATGAGCTTCCTGAATTTACCGATTATGCAATGAAGGGAAGGACCTACAGATATATGGAACATGAAGCCCAGTATCCGTTCGGGTTCGGACTCACTTATGGAAAGGCCTCAATGATATCCGCAGGTGCGGATGTTTCAGCCCTTAAGACAGCGGCAAATAATGCTGAAGCGTTTGAGAAGTCTGAGGCTGTAGTGACGGTTTCCCTTAAGAATGAAGGATCGGTCGATATAGAAGAAGTCATCCAGATATATATAAAGGATAATGATTCGGCTCTTGCGGTAAGAAATCACAGCCTGTGCGCGTTTAAGAGGGTCGCACTTAAGGCGGGCGAAGAAGTCCGGGTGATCCTGCCTGTTTCAGGCAAGGCCTTCATGGAATACAACGAAGAAGGAAAAAGGGTACTGGATTCGAAGAACTTCACCCTTTATGCAGGAGTCAGCCAGCCGGATGAACATAGTGTGAAACTGAGCGGGGTTAAACCCGTGAAGATAGAAGTGGCATTATAGACAACGGGACAGAAGAACCGTCCCTGTGTCTTCAATGATAAATTGATAGGAGGATGAAATATGTTGTACATTGGTGTTGACCTTGGAACAAGTGCTGTTAAGATGCTTCTGATGGACGGAAGCGGTAAGATCGAGAAGATCGTATCGAAGGAGTATCCCTTAAGCTTTCCGCATCCCGGCTGGTCGGAGCAGAAGCCCGAGGACTGGTGGGAGCAGTCAATGGCAGGACTTAAGGAGCTTACAAACGAGTGTGATAAGAGCAAGATCGCAGGTATCAGCTTCGGAGGCCAGATGCACGGTCTTGTAGTGCTTGATAAGGATGATAACGTTATCCGTCCTGCAATACTCTGGAACGACGGACGTACCGGCAAGGAGACGGATTACCTTAATAACGTGATAGGCAAGGATAAGCTGTCTCAGTATACGGCTAACATAGCATTTGCAGGCTTTACGGCTCCCAAGATCCTGTGGATGAAGGAGAATGAACCTGAGAACTTCGCTAAGATAGAGAAGATCATGCTTCCCAAGGACTATATTGCATATAAGCTTTCGGGAGTTCACTGCACGGATGTTTCGGATGCTTCCGGTATGCTTCTCTTTGATGTTAAGAATAAGTGCTGGTCCAAGGAGATGATGGAGATATGCTCCGTTAAGGAATCACAGCTTGCCAGGATATTCGAAAGCTACGAGGTAGTGGGAAATATCAAGCCGGAGATTGCTGATGAACTTGGTTTCAGTAAGGACGTTAAGATAATTGCAGGTGCAGGTGATAATGCGGCTGCAGCTGTAGGAACGGGAACCGTTGGCGACGGAAAGTGCAATATCTCCCTTGGTACCAGCGGAACCATATTCATTTCAAGCAAGGACTTTGTTGTTGATGATAAGAATGCCCTTCATGCATTTGCGCATTCTGACGGACACTTCCACCTTATGGGCTGCATGCTTTCCGCAGCATCATGTAATAAGTGGTGGATGGAAGATATCATAGGAACGACTGATTTTGCAAAGGAACAGGCGCCCATCACCGATGATAAGTTAGGCGAGAATAATGTATTCTATATGCCTTATCTTATGGGTGAGAGATCACCTCACAATAATCCTGATGCAAGGGCTGTATTTATCGGCATGTCAATGGATTCGACAAGGGCTGATATGACCCAGGCGGTTCTTGAGGGCGTATGCTTCGGTATCCGTGATTCATTTGAAGTTGCAAGATCACAGGGAATAAAGATTGAGAGTACCAAGATATGCGGCGGCGGTGCAAAGTCACCCTTATGGAAGAAGATGATGGCCAATGTACTGGGAATTCCGGTTGAAGTGATCGAATCAGAGGAAGGCCCTGGTTATGGCGGAGCAATTCTTGCTGCTGTAGGATGCGGTGAATACAAGTCGGTTGAGGAAGCTGCAGATAAGCTTGTAAAGGTTGTTGACGTGGTTAAGCCTGATGCAGACCTTACCGCTAAATATGAGAAGAAATATCAGTACTTTAAGCAGCTCTATCCTACGATGAAGTCACTGTTTGGAGCTAAGTAATCAACACCCAGATATTTCTTTATGATAAGACATGCTCCTCCAAGGAGTATTGAGATGTCCTGAAGACCGGATGGAACGAGTGTACAGTACTTGTTCATCCGGTTTTTAAGTTGAGCGCGGATACGCTCATGAAGTTCGGGTATATTTATGGTAAAGCCCGAATTTATGACTATGACATCGGGGTTGAAGGTATTTAAGAGATTATTGACCGCAACCGAGATGTAGAGGATAAACTGATCCACAAGGCCGGCTGCCAGGCTGTCTCCCGAATTATAGGCAGAGATGAATTCTTCTATCGTTATCTTATCAAGCTTTTTAGCCTCGGCGAACTTCTTAAGTATCGCCCTCTCGGAAGCGTACTGCTCAAGACACCCGTGGTTGCCGCAGGGACACTTAAGACCGTTCACATTTATTATCGTATGCCCTATCTCACCGGCATTACCGTTTATACCTGAATAGAGTTCGCCGTTTACAATGATACCGGCACCCACGCCTGAGTGGACGGAGAGGCCGATCATGTTGGGAACGTTATAGCAGAAACACTTCTCACCTATCACCGACAGGTTGGCCTCATTCTCAAGATAGACGGGAACATTGAAGTGTTCACTCAGCTTGTCTGCGATGGGAAGTCCCGTATAGTTGTAATAAGGAGCGAAACTTATCTCATTTCCGTTAGTCACGCCGTGAACACCGATGGCGATACCGATAAGGCCGAAAGGTGTTTCGCTTAATTCCTCAAGGCAGAGATTGATGATATATATAAGGCCGCTTATTATATTGCTTCTTGTATAGTTGTTCGGAAAGAGCTTAAGACCGCAGTCGTTGCCCTTAAGGTCGGCGGTGAACGCTGTGATCGTATCCACGCCAAGGTCTATGGACAGGGTGTGGCCGTTCTCCTTACAGAACTCAAGGAGTATGGGCTTACGACCCAGGGAAGTATCATCGGATCCGATCTCTCTTACAAGCTGCCTGTCAATAAGATCGGCGACTATGGCTGAAATGGTTGCCTTGGTAAGTCCCGTCTTATTGGAAATGGAAGCACGCGAAATGGGACCGTCGTTTAAGACTGTCTCAAGAACAAGATGGGAATTGATATCCCTTATCATTTCCTTGCTTCCTACCATGATCGCCTCCTGAAAACACTATGAAAGAATTATATAACAGAAAGTTTAATAAGTAAACAAATGTTGCCGTAATTAGCATTGACTAATAAACGGAAAAGGTGATAGATTGATTTTAGTTTAGTTATTAAACAAATAAGCGAGGGGAAGAGAGAAAGGAGACGGTATTTTGAAGATTTTATGTGTTAATGATCCTGAATTCAGGAAGTATGGGAGAGTTATTAAGGGGATTGATTTTTCAAACATCATTAAGGAAATGGGCAATACACCCTGTCCCGATGATGTTGTATACGTTCCTTCGGTTAAGGAACTCGAGGCATGCCCTGAATATAAGCAGATAGCAGAGAGCCTGTACGGAGGAATGCCCATTCAGATAGGTTACTGCAACGGAAACAATGTACTCTTAAATGCAGTTGAGTACCACAGGGATTCGGAGATAAACGTAGCCGTTACCGACTGTGTTATGATCTGGGGATTTGAAGGAGATATAACAGAGGACTATTCCTATGACACATCCAAGATGGTTGCTTTCCATCTTCCCGCAGGTACCGCTGTTGAGTGTTTTGCAACAACGCTTCACTATGCACCCTGCAATTACAACGGAAATAAGTTCAGGGTAGTAGTCGTACTCCCCAAGGGAACCAACACAGACCTTGATTTCAAGGCTGATTCAACACCTGAGGACAAGCTCCTCTTTGCAAGGAACAAATGGCTCATCGGACATCCGGAAGCCAAGATAGAAGGCGCATTCAACGGCCTTGTCGGAAAGAACTTAAACGTTGAAGAGTAAGGATTGACCAGAGAGGACTCTGTTTGATCATAAATGATGAAATGAATTACTTAATCAATGAAAAGGAGAAGGAAAATGAACAACATCCCTAAAATGAAAATCGGTATCGTAGGCGTCAGCCGTGACTGTTTTCCTGCTGAGCTTACCATCAGAAGAAGAAAGGCTCTTGCAGATGCATATGCCAAGAAGTATGATGCAGCTGACGTTTATGAGTGTCCTGTAACCATCATCGAGAGCGAGATCCATATGCAGCAGGCTCTTGAGGATATCAAGAAGGCAGGATGTAACGCCCTGTGCGTATACCTCGGTAACTTCGGCCCCGAGATTTCCGAGACCATGCTTGCCCAGCAGTTCTGCGGTCCCAAGATGTTCTGTGCAGCAGCTGAGGAGGATTATGAGTCGGTTACAACGGCAGGCCGCGGCGATGCTTACTGCGGTATGCTCAACGCAAGCTACAATCTTGCACTCCGTAATGTTAAGGCTTATATCCCTGAGTATCCCGTTGGTGATGCTGAGGATTGCGCTGATATGATCCATGACTTTTTACCTGTTGCTCGTGCCGTTTATGCACTTCAGAATTTAAAGATCATATCATTCGGTCCCAGGCCGCTTAACTTCCTTGCTTGCAACGCGCCTATCAAGCAGCTTTACAATCTCGGTGTTGAGATCGAAGAGAACTCAGAGCTTGACCTCTTTGAGTCATTCAACAAGCATGCGGGCGATTCAAGGATCGCAGATGTTGTTAAGGATATGGCTGAGGAGCTTGGCGACGGTAACAAGAAGCCTGAGATCCTTGAGAAGCTGGCTCAGTACGAGCTTACCCTCCTTGACTGGATCGAAGGACATAAGGGATCCAAGGAATTCGTTGCCATTGCCGGCAAGTGCTGGCCTGCATTCCAGACCCAGTTCGGATTCGTTCCCTGCTATGTTAACTCACGTCTTACCGGACGCGGAATACCCGTATCATGTGAGGTTGATATCTACGGCTGCTTAAGCGAGTACATCGGAACATGCGTAAGTGATGATATCGTTACTCTTCTTGATATCAACAACTCTGTTCCCAAGTGTATGTATGAGGATTCCATCAAGGGTAAGTTCGATTACAAGCAGACAGATACATTCATGGGCTTCCATTGCGGTAATACATGCTCCAAGAAGCTTACCAAAGGCGAGATGAAGTATCAGGCTATCATGGCCCGTTCACTTCCCGTTGAGGTTACAAACGGAACTCTCGAGGGCGATATCGTTCCCGGACCTATCACCTTCTACCGCCTGCAGTCAACAGCAGACAATATCCTTCGCGCTTATGTTGCAGAGGGTGAGGTTCTTCCTGTTGCCACAAGATCATTCGGTGGTATCGGCGTATTCGCTATTCCCGAGATGGGACGTTTCTACCGCCACGTACTTATCCAGAAGAATTATCCTCATCACGGAGCAGTTGCTTTCGGACACTTCGGAAAGGCTCTTTATGAGGTATTCAAGTACATCGGCGTATGTACATGTGAGATCGGCTACAATCAGCCTGCATCACTTCCTTATCCTACAGAGAATCCTTTTAAGTAATATCATAAGGGTTACCATCGAAGATGGTGTATAGTAAAGGGACTCC
>JAILCT010000054.1 GCA_024690425.1 Lachnospiraceae bacterium
AGATCCCACACGTAATCTTCCGCGTAGGCTACCTGCCATGCTGCAACACCGGCGAGGTTATTCTCCTGCATGACCTTAAGCTTGGCTTCAAGCGAATCCCTGTCCTCAAGCCATATCTCATAGGTCTTGCCGCCCTTTTGCCATGTCGCGTAGTTCTGGCATGTTTCCTCATCCCATACCGTGGACGCGTTGGCGTTGGCGGTTGTTACGCCGTCACCCATCTTAAGTGTCTGGATCTCAAGCGTGTAAGGTACGATATCCTCTTCATCCGTATGGATCTCATTGCCTTCCTCATCAAAAGTCAGCTTCTCATTCTCGATCTCTTCCTCTGTCTTGGGCGTCTCGATCCACAGCCTTGTGTAGAGCGGAACCGCATTTATGACTTTGCCTGAAGGAACGAGGGATACCGTATTCTCAATACCCGACCTTACATAGCCTATCGAAGCGACTGAGCCGGCTTCCACGCTTCCGCTGTAGTGCTCATCATAACCCATTATTATCACATAATCGGCATAAACGCCCTGTTCAGCCCTGTTGTAATGGTCGTTAAAGTCCATCGGAACATAATTGTCCACAGACAGGATTATACCGTCCCTCCTGCACTCCATGGATAACTCCCTTATGAACTGGGCAAAGTGGATCCCCGATTCTGTGGGGATCGACTCAACGTCTATGTTTATTCCGTCAAGGTCAAGCTCATGTGCATATCCAATAAGCTGTGAGATAAGCTTGGCCCTCTTGGAAGCCTTGGAAAATATCTCGAGCGAGCTTACTTCCAGATGCTGGAGATTGTCGAACACACCCCAGACCTTAACTCCCTTATTATGGCAGGTCTGAACATATTCCCTGCTTCCTATCGATTCGATGTTGGCATCGTCATCAATAACCGTAAACCATGTGGGTGCGATCACGTTAAGTCCAGGAGCTCCATCTAAGGTCGCCGCGATCGTGTCCGCCCCAGAATTACCCACCGTATTGTTCCAGGCAAGGATCACCGGTCCGTCTGCAGCTGTTGACGGAACCTCCATTGGCTTAATGCCGCCAAACGTGGGAACTGCCTCTGTTGTAACTCCTTCATCAAGGAACTTGTTCTCAATATAACCTATAAGACAGTCCTCTGTGGCAACCTTGCTCCACTCATCCCCTTCCTCAATAAGGATAAGCCTGTCACCGACTGCCATTTCCTTAAGTATCTCGGCCTTCTTATCTTCCGACACACGTACGGCCTGCTCCTTCTTTACCGATTTATAATCCACCGATGTCTCCGTCTCATGAGTGGACAGCCATATACGGTAAGGCTGGCCGTTACCACCGTATAGATGATAATCGAAATCCTTATACATCTTAAGATAATCAAGTGCCATATATACGGCGTCCCCTATCTTGACATAAGGCTCGTATTCAAGCGTCGTATCACTTCCGTTGAATGTTATCACCTTATCTCCGATACGGGCTCTGTCTATGCTGTCCGCCCTTGTATATATGTAAGAATCACTCTCAACGTCGTAGTAGAAGCGGTCATTGAATTCCTCATTTACCGGATCAAGTTCGATGTAGGGCTGACCGTTTACGATATTGATCTTCTCCTCGGTCACTTCCTTAAGTCCGGTTATCACTGCCTGTGATTCATCACTTACATTGAAATAGGAATACAGGTCTGCCTTCTTGGAAGAATACTTAAGGCTGTCAAGCATTCCGGAAAAAAGTGCCACTGTGATCACAACCACAATAAGGATAATTGCAATGAGCGGGGGCAGGAGGTGTCGCATCATCTCTCTCCTGCGTTTACGCTTGCTCGGTCGGCGCCTGGGCATGTTGTTATATTCAAAATCTTCGTTTCTCAAAACTTCCCCTCCAAAATTCGGATTCTCAGCATAATGAGATATTATACCAAATAATCTTCTGTAAAGCAAAATCCCCCGGCTTATGCCGGGGGATTAAGGATGATCAATACTAGATTGCCTCGTGGAATGTCCTTGAGATAACGTCAGCCTGCTGCTCGGGTGTTAACTTGATGAAGTTAACTGCATAACCCGAAACACGGATAGTAAGCTGAGGATACTTCTCAGGATGTGCCTGAGCGTCAAGTAATGTATCCCTGTTAAGTACGTTTACATTTAAGTGATGTCCACCCTTTGTAGCATAGCCGTCAAGCAATGATACAAGGTTATCAATCTGCTGCTGATTTGCTGCCATATCATTTTCCTCCTATTATTCATATTTATTAGCTAACGGATTGCTTCGTGCTTCGCACTCTCGCAATCCTACAAGCATTCACAATCCGCTATTTACTTCGTAAATGCTGCTTGTTCATGCTTGTTAGGTCCTCAAGGTTTGTCAGTCTTTCATGCAAGCATGAGACTGACAAACTTTTCGTCCCTTTATCTAGGCATAATCATCCAGACCCTGATGAAGTGTCGGAACACTGCATGCCAAAGGAGTTCTGGAACAATCGGTACATCCCATGGTCTCGACATTTACTGCCTCTTCGGCCTTGTCATCGGTATCGACATTTATATGGCCTACGCCCTTACCTACCGAACCGTCCAAGAATGCTACTAAGTCATCAATGTTCTTATTAGTTTTTTCATCCATAGGATACACCTCCTTCATATAATTGATTTGAATGATCCTTACTTGTTAAGATCAAGCTCGATGTCGCCTGCGAATACCTTATCTTCCTTACCGAGTGCGCCGGGGATGATGGTGAAGGTATTTGAGATACCATCCTGTGCATCCTTGAAAGGAAGCTTTGATACTGATGCAAGTGAAGCAACAGCACCGTGGGTATCACGGCCATGCATCGGGTTAGCACCGGGTGCGAAAGGCTGTCCTGCACGACGTCCGTCAGGTGTGTTACCTGTTGCCTTACCGTAAGTTACGTTAGAAGTAATGGTAAGGATAGAAGTTGTGGGAACACCGTTCCTGTAGGTGTGATG
>JAILCT010000083.1 GCA_024690425.1 Lachnospiraceae bacterium
TCCTCACTCCGCTCTGCTTCACATAAGAAGATAACATTATGATAGGAATAAGAGATATCGCCAAGATGGCGGGTGTTTCGGTATCCACCGTCTCGAATGCGATAAACGGCAAGAAAAATGTAGGTAAAAAGACAAGGGAGAGGATCCTTAAGCTCTGTGAGGAATACGGGTATGCCGGCCATGCGGCCGAGGATAGGGAAGGCATATCCGATATCCGCACGATACTTTTTAATTTCTCTGACTTTGACAGAAGCTTCTATCTTGAGATCATAAACGGCGTCAACACTTATGTCAGGGAACATGGATATGACCTTATGATCTGTACCAAGGTATCCTGCGAGAAGTTCATGAAGTCGGGGCTTACCTGCGGCTGCATAATCCTTGACATGGCCATGAAGAATCAGCTGCTTTTGGATGTTGCCGACAGGGATTATCCCATAGTCACCCTTGACCGTTACCTTGAGCATCCGTACATAAAGAGCATCCTGATAAACAACTACGACGCCATGGCCGAGCTGACAAGGGGACTTGTGAGCCGGGGCTATCGGAAGTTCTCATTTATAGGAGGGCCGGAGAACACGGATGATAACATGGAACGTTACCGGGCCTTTACTGATGTACTGAGTAAAAATCATATAAAGTTCAAGGCTTCGAACTACCATGCCGGAGATTACAGGCAGAAGTCGGGATACATGACAGCCAAGCTCATGGCCTTATCGGGCAACCTGCCCGACTGTATCGTGTGTGCCAACGACCTGATGGCTATAGGAGCCATGAAGGCACTTAATGAAGCAGGCTACAGGGTGCCTGAGGATGTTGCGGTAACGGGATTTGATGATGCAACGCTGGCAGAACCCATGGGCCTTACGACCGTGAGCATTCCCAATTATGAGAGGGGATACATCGCAGCCCAGTATCTGATGGAAGGAGTCATCACGGGTGAGCCGACCCCTCCTCTTAAGATAAATGCCTCGGTCAAGTGGCGTAAGAGCGTAAAGGACAGGCTGTACAATTAGTAAACAGTTGGTAAAATCAGGTAAAATTTAGTAAAACGAAGTAAAATCACATGTAGATATTAACCAAAACAAGAGCGGATAAATGTCCGCTCTTTCGCATTTTTACAAGCAAAATCACGAAAAGAAGAAATAATTCCTTAGAGCGTTGACGGGATCTTTTGTAAGGGTTTATGGTTCAGTTGCAAGATACGTATCGCAATTTGATCACACGGAAAACAATATAAATGAAGGTTATTTCAGGAGGGAAAGAAATGAAGAAGAGATTAGTGACAATGATCGCGGCGGCAATGTCAATGACTATGTTCATTGCAGGGTGCGGTGGGGCTGCACAGACAGGCAGCACCGATTCACAGGTGGCAGGTGCCAAGACGGAGAACACGGAGGCGGTTGAAGATGCAGGTGACGAGGGCAGCACAGACGCAGGTGCGGCAGACAAGATAATAATCTTCCAGAGTAAGGCCGAGATCCAGGACCAGCTTGAGGACTGTGCCGAGGCATTCACCGAGGAGACAGGTATCGAGGTTGAGATCTGGGGAACAACAGGTGATGACTATCAGCAGCAGCTTGAGACCAAGCTTGCGAACAACCAGGGTCCCACGATCTTCACCCAGCAGAGCGGCGACATACTTGAGAGACTTAAGGACTATTGTGCCGACCTTTCGGATGTTGAATGTATAGGCAGCATACCCGAAGGGCTTATCGAAGACATCAAGATTGACGGCAAGACAGTAGGTATACCTTATACAATGGAAGGTTTCGGGATCGTTTACAACAAGTCACTGTGCGATGCCACAACACTTAAGTCCACGGATGATTTTGTAAAGATGATAAAGGAACAGAACGATGCAGGAGTCAGCGGCTTCGAGCTTACAAGTGAGGATTACTTCCTTATAGGACATATCCTGAACACACCTTTTGCCCTTATGGATGATCCCGATGCTTTCATAAAGGATCTTGCAGACGGCAAGGCTAAGATGGCTGACCAGGATGTATTTAAGGAATTCGCGCAGATGATGGTTTCAATAAGGGAAAATTGCTCGAATCCGCTTGAGCAGAATTACGACGGCCAGATCGGTGACCTGGCAACAGGCAAGGCAGCAATGATCCATCAGGGTAACTGGTGCGCGGGAATGTTCGGTGATTACGAATTCTCTGATGCGGGCATGGCTCCTCTTCCTCTTGCAGGAAATGACAAGCTGGCTGTATCAGTACCCTACTACTGGGCAGTGAATGCAAGCGCAGATGAAGCTGAGCAGGAAGCAGGCAAGCAGTTCCTTACATGGTTATATACATCAGAGACCGGCAAGAGCTACCTTTACGATCAGTTCGGCTTCGTACCCGTAATAAAGGGTGATGTGAACGAGAACCTTGATGTACTGTCACAGGATATGCAGAAATACGTTGAAGCCGGCAAGACCATAGGCTGGAACATGGCCAAGTGGCCCGCTAATTCGATCAATGTATACTTCGCACCCCTGGCACAGGAATTCTTCACATCAGACATGAGCGCGGATGATTTCCTTGCAGGTCTTGACAAGGCGTATGCTGACGCGATCGCCAATCAGGATAAGTAACGGGTGATCAGGAAAAGGGGTTACACATGAACGCAAGAAAAAGAAAAGACGCAGGCTGGTATGCACTCTTCGTGTTACCTGTAGTTACGGTTTTTACAATAATAGTGATAATCCCGTTCGTTATCGGCGTGGGCTATTCCTTCTTCTCATGGGATGGCCTGCCGGTACACGAGAAAAAGTTCGTGGGATTTGAGAACTACATAAGGCTCTTTGACGATTCGAGGTTC
>JAILCT010000085.1 GCA_024690425.1 Lachnospiraceae bacterium
TTCGGCATCTATTGATGCTGCAAAGAAGACCACACAGGTATATTACGAGGATGATTACCCTCCGCTGCCAATAAAGCAGACCGTTAAAACAGAAATAACGGTCTCTAAGGACAGGTCTTATCAGGCTGCCATGAGACTTACCCAGGAAAACCCTGATTGCAGGATAGCAGTGCTTAACTTTGCAAATGCCTTTCATGCAGGCGGCGGAGTAACTAAGGGTAGCAGTGCACAGGAAGAGAGTTTATGCAGGACTTCAACACTGTATCCGCTTTTATACAGGAAAATACTCAGGGATTCTTTCTATGCGCATCATTTCGAGCTTGATACTCCCAAGGCATCTGATTCTCTTATATATACGGAGGGTGTTGTCATCTGCAAGACCGATGAAGACCTTCCGAAGCGTATGCCAAAGGAAGACTGGGTCACGGTTGATGTTATAACCATGGCTGCACCGGATCTTCGGGTAAAGTCAAATATGCACGCTGCACTTAGAGGGAACGGAACATACATGAATAATGCGGAGCTGTTCGGATACCATGTTAAACGGGCTATGCACATGCTCACGGTGGCGGCACATAAGGAAGTCGATATCCTTGTTTTAGGCGCTTTCGGATGTGGGGCTTTTCAAAATGATCCTGAGGTTGTTGCAAAGGCGTATAGGACAGCACTTGATGAATTTCCCAAACTATTTAAAAAGATCGAGTTTGCAGTATACTGTCCGGCTGTAGATACAACAAATTACAGCGTATTTAAGCGGGTTTTTGATGACAGATTTAAAATAGCCGGTAATATGCTGGCTCAGTATGAAGAATATCTATAGGTAATAACGATGAGTGATGTTTTAGAGAGATTTCTAAGATACGTAAAAATCGACACACAGTCTGATGAAGATTCGGGGTTAAGCCCCAGTACAGCCAAGCAGCATGATCTTGCGAGGATCCTGTATGAAGAGCTTAAAGATATGGGAGCCTCAGATTTGGTGTATGATACAGAGCATTGCTACGTTTATGCAAAGATCCCGGCAAATGATGGTGGAGAGCATGACAAAACGCTTGGGTTTGTATCACATATGGATACGTCCCCTGATGCTCCGGGCAGTGAAGTTAAGCCACGTATAATACATGATTATGATGGAGCGGATATAGTTCTTAATGAAGAGAAGGATATAGTGCTTAAAACGGAAATATATCCTGAAATATGTGAATACAAGGGTCAGACACTCATAGTTACAGACGGAACAACGCTGCTTGGGGCAGATGATAAGGCAGGTATCAGCGAGATAATGACCATGGCGCAAATTTTGTTATCTGATCCTTCTATCAAACATGGTACGATCGCAATAGCCTTTACTCCAGATGAAGAGATAGGAGAAGGAACCAGGTTTTTTGATAAATCCGCTTTTGGTGCAGATTATGCATATACCGTAGACGGTGGAGGGATAGGAGAACTTGAGTATGAAACCTTCAACGGCGCGGCTGCAAAAATAAGCATAGAAGGTGTCAGTGTACATCCCGGAGAGGCAAGGGATAAGATGGTGAACGCTGCAAGGATCGCTGCCGAATTTGATTCAATGCTTCCTGCCAAACAGAGACCGGAAAATACTAAAGACCGGGAAGGCTTTTTCCATATGACTGATATATCCGGCGACGTAGAGAAGGCGGAAGTGTGTTATATCATAAGAGATCATGACAGAACACTTTTTGAAAACAAGAAAAGACTGATCGAAGACACGGTAAACCAGTTAAGTAAGAAATATCCACGAGCAGCGATAAATGTTGTCATGAAGGATCAATATTATAACATGCGGGAGAAGATAGAGCCTGATCATATGTTTCTTGTTGATAATGCCAGAAAATGTATGACTGAACTTGACATAGAGCCGAAGATCCAGCCCATCAGGGGAGGTACGGACGGAGCTACACTTTCGTATATGGGCATTCCCTGCCCTAATTTATGCACGGGCGGGCATAACTACCATGGCCGATTTGAATACTGTTGCCTTGAATCAATGGAAAAGATCGTAAAACTGCTGATCAAACTGACAGAAGAAAAATACTGAAGAATTGTGGAAACGGTTTGTGAAAGATATTAAATCAGAGTAATAATAATGGAAAAACAGACCCTTCATGACAAAGACATACGTGAGCCCCTGTTTGATTTTCTCGAAGAAACCTATGGAAAGATCCGGATTCTTGAGGAGAAGACAACAGGAAGAGCCAGAGCGGATGTCGTTATGATAACTGAAGATAAGCTGTATGGCATAGAGATCAAAAGCGATGCTGACACATATGCCCGTCTGAAAAAGCAGGTAAGGAACTATGATCTGTACTATGACCGGAATATCGTGGTCGTGGGAAGCTCACATGGCTCACATATAGCAGAGCATGTACCGGGGCACTGGGGATTGATCACTGTAGAGGCAGAAAAAGATGGCAGCGTTGATTTCTATATCTTAAGAGAGCCTAAGGACAATCCCAAAGTAAAGGATGACCGTAAGATATCGATACTATGGCGTATAGAACTAAACAATCTGCTTAAGATAAACGGA
>JAILCT010000177.1 GCA_024690425.1 Lachnospiraceae bacterium
ATATATGATATAAAACCCTATCTTTCATATACCGATTCACATGAGGGGGCAAGGAGCGGATTTACTGATGATACTTCCTTTAATGCACTTGAAGTTGATTTTCCGGATGAGCTGCTTTCTCAGCTGCCTGAAGATAAGAGAGCCGGTGCGATTGCTGTACTTAAGGGCGATATAAGGCCCTCATATCATAAAAGGAATACAGACAGGGAAAGGTATGGTTTAAGCTATGCAGGCTTTAATATAAGCTTTACTGTGGATGAGAATATCCTCACAGTTAGAGAAGTGAGAAAAGATAGCTAAAAGGCAGATATATCTGAAATAATCATTTCACAGATTATTTTTGTCAAATATACTTGACATTACTCCATCAATGGGTTATTATATGCTCAGAAAGGGAAAGACGTCACCCTTTCGTATATGAATAAGTTCATTGATGGAGGTTTTTATGTGCAAAGAATTAAGAGGTGATAAGGCTTCAAATCTGTTATTAACAGTAAGTATGGTATTTATCATTATCGGAGTTGTTGCGATGTTTGGTGAAAATATAGGAATACAGGTTCCGTTATGGGTTTCGACAGGATCATTCACAGCATCAACATGGTTATCGGTTATAAGATTTAGGATAATAGGAGGAAGAAAATAATGAATGCAAAAGGAATGGGATTTGTTGCAGGTTTAATAGTAGGGCTTGTATTGGTAGTTATATTATTCCGGATCGCCAATACGGACAAGAAGATCAAGAGTGAATATGATGAGAGGCAGTTAAGGATCAGGGGTAAGGCATATAAATATGCGTTTTATACCATGCTTTTGTATTATCTGCTGATGATAGGTTTATATATAGGGGATATCACGATCCCGGTCGATCCTTATGTTACTGAGTTTATCGGGATATTCTTAGGATGTACAGTACTTGGTGCCTACTGTGTATGGAATGATGTTTACTGGGGACTTAACAATGACCATAAGCGTTACTACATTGTTTTCGGCGTATGTCTCCTGTTAAACCTTATTCCTATAGCAGTTCCGCTTTTAAGAGGGGAATTTGCAAGAATCGGCTTTGGCGGAGCACCCACGATAAATCTTCTTGTAATAATAATGATGGCAATACTTCTCATAGAACTTGGGATCAAGCATCTTATCGATAAGAAGAAGGGTGATGAGGAGGACTAATCTATGAAGAATTTAAAACTTAAGGCAGCAAGAGCCGGCATGGATCTGTCCCAGGAAGATCTTGCGAAGAAATGCGGAGTCTCAAGACAGACGATAAGTGCCATTGAGAAAGGTGACTACAACCCGACCATAAACTTATGCATAGCGATATGCAAGGTGCTTAACAAAACCCTCGATGAATTGTTTTGGGAGGAGTAAATGACCTAGGACAGATCGATAACCCTGAATGATCTTAATTCAGGGTTATTTCTTTGAGCAAGGATCAGGGGTCTTGTTCCAAGCTTATTAAGGATATAATCAAGCGCCCGTTTGCTTTCTTCTTCGGACATACCCCTGAAGGGTTCATCCAGAACGACAAAATCGGCAGGTATCAGCATGGCCTTGACTATTTCAATTATCCTTCTCTCGGATTCATTTAAGTCGCTTACGGGACAGCTTATCTTATCAACGGATAAAAACTTACCAAGCTCCTCCAGGGCACTTCCCTTTGATATTGTGCGGTGGGCCTTTTTTACATTCCAGAGGGCATTTTTCTTAGGATTAAGGTCATCCGTCTGAGGTACATAAGCAGTATGAAGTGTTGGATATTTATAGTCACCCATCCTGCTTACCTTTCCTGCATCAGGTTTAACATCACCCATGAATATCTTAAGAAGGGTGGTCTTGCCGCAGGCTTCTCTGCCCACAACCGCGTAGCACTTCCCCTCTTCAAAGGATATACTTACATCCTTTAATACTTCCGTACCATTATATGATTTGGTGATATTATCAAGATAAATTGTCATGATCACTTAAAACCGTAGAACTTATGGACTACTTTCCCGGCCGGTTTGCCGTAAATATCGTAGCCGGTATCACTTAATGCGTCTTTACTATTATAAAGCTTGAGGCTCCAATCCCACAAGAAGAAACCTTCCACAAAATCACGCTTGTTTACCGCATTGAACATAGTTTCATACCAGCGGGCCTGTTCATCAGCATCCGCAGGTCCCTGAACAGTCCAGTCATTTGGTACGTAAGAAGATCCCTGAGTAGACTTACAGCCGGCTTCCGCAAAGAAAAAGGGCTTGTTATACTTCTTCACGACAGCTTCTATCCTGTCAAGCTGGTTCTCCCAGTCGTTTATCGGATAGTATCCGCTTGAACATATATAATCAAGACAGTCCCACCAGGTAACGTTATCCTCCTGGTATTTATCGGTATTATAGGTAACTGGTCCGCTATAGAGAGTCCTTATGTCTGAAATAAGCTTTCGCCATTCCTCTTCCCGGTGTTCCGACTGGACCATTTCGCAGCCTGCGATGAACATATCAACTCCTGTTTCCTCAGCAAGCCTTGCGTAGTGGAGCTGGAAATCCGTATAAGCCTTAAACCATACAGACCATTTGGGTTCACAGGGTACATCCTTATCAAAGAAGCATATATGGGCCCGCCAGGTACCGTTCTTGCAGTTAACTGTCGGCTTAAGGGCAACCTTTAAGCCCTTATCATGGATATGCCGTATCATATCCTTAAGTTCACTGTCCTTAAGATTGGCGGGAGATAAATAATCGATCTCCTGGGACTGGGGGGTATCCTGTAAGCCGTTTGGTACAAGGACTATATAATTGGCCCCCGTTTCCTCTATCAGCTTATCCAGGCTTATATAAGCCTGCTTCTTCTCAAATTCACCCGCTCCTGCGAAGGCTCCGAATGTGATCCCTTTAATGTACTCCATGTTTCTGTATTCTCCTTATCATCATTTTTTCCATCGACCACTCTTATAAGCTTCCATTTGCCTTGTTTATATCTTATAAGACTTGCGGCTCCCGTTATGAACCATGTAAGTGCCGTTGCAAGCCATACACCCCATTTGCCTATAAAGGGTACAAGGATCAGAGTATTTGCAAAAATGATACGCCCCGCTACTTCGACACCCCCATTTATCATGGCATAGACGGCATCACCTGCTCCGTTTAACAGTCCTCTTACTATATAGATCATACCAAGTGCAAAATAGAACCAGGAAGTTATCTTAAGAGCATTGGTACCAAAAGCGATAACATCGCTGTCTGAAACAAATACCATCATGATATTGTTCCCGAATGTATAGAAAAGGCCAAGCATCACCAGAGAGAAGAGGACAACCAGGAATACTGATTTTAAAAAGGCGCTCTTTACACGGTCAAGCTTGCCTGCACCCATATTCTGTCCTGTGAAGGTGGATAAGGCCATACCCAGTGAGTTGAAGGGCTGCTGTACCAGCTGCTCGATCCTTGAAGTTGCCGTGAAAGCAGCAACAACCAATGAGCCGAAGGTATTGACCACGCTTTGGAGAGCAACGCATGAGATCGCGATAAGGGATGACTGGATTGCAAGGGGAAGTCCCAGCCGGTAACACTTATGGGCGATCACTTTATCATAGAGCATCTCTTCCTTTCTTATCCGGAAATAAGGATTGCTTCTCATGGCATATATAAGGCTTCCTATAGCAGCAAGGACCTGGGCAATTATGGTAGCATAGGCAACACCCTTAACACCTAAGTTAAAACGGATAACGAGCAGAAGATCCAGGGCTACATTTATAAGGCTTGCAAAGATCAGGAAAATC
>JAILCT010000187.1 GCA_024690425.1 Lachnospiraceae bacterium
CAGCGCATTGTAAATGCTTACGAGAAATATGAGAAGAGACAGGAAGCCCGTAAAGAGAAGCGGACTGTCTCCTACAGGATGCACAGAAGAAGCAAATGATCCGGAGGTATGGCTGTGACATACGGATATGAGGATGAGACAGGGACAACATTTGATTTTGACCATATGGATGTATACAGGAGGGCGGTTGATACGGTCCTTGACCTTGAAGGGTGCCCTTACGAAGCAGAAGTCAGTCTTCTTATAACCGATGATGCATCGATCAGGGAGATAAACCGTGACCAGAGAGGAATAGATGCGCCGACCGATGTTTTATCATTCCCGATGGTTCAGTACGCTCATCCGGGTGATTTTTCGGGAGTCGAAGACATGGATGACTGCTTCAATATAGAGACGGGTGAACTTATGCTCGGAGATATAGTCCTGTCGATCGACAGGGTAAGGGCACAGGCAGAGGAATACGGTCATTCCGTTATGAGGGAAGTGGCTTTTCTAATCGTACATTCTATGTTACACTTAATCGGATATGATCATATTGAAGAAGAAGACCGTATTCTGATGGAAGACCGTCAGCGTAAGGTCATGGATGTACTTGGAATATTAAGGTGACCAGAGGATATAGATGGGAGACAGGGAGAGTAAGAGATCCAATTTCATAGTTCAGGGCGGGATACTGGCCATAACCGGTATCATCTCAAGGATCATAGGCCTTGTATACCGGATACCTCTTCAGAAGAAGATCGGTGACAGCGGTATGGGTTATTATTCCGCAGCCTTCCAGATATATTCTATCATGCTTATCATTTCTTCATACAGTCTTCCGACTGCGGTTTCCAAGCTTGTTGCAGCCCGTGTAGCCAAGGGACAGTATAAAAACGCAAGGAAGATATTCAGGGGGGCGATGCTTTTTGCATGCATAACAGGCGGTGCAACATGTCTTATTGTCCTGTACGGAGCCGATGTGATGGCTTCAAATATTATGAACCTTCCCAAGAGTTCGATAGCCTTAAGGCTTCTTGCCCCTACACTTCTGATAGTTGCCGTAATGGGCGTTATAAGGGGGTATTTCCAGGGCCTTGGAACAATGATGCCCACAGCCTTTTCCCAGCTTTTTGAACAGATCGTCAATGCAGTGATATCCGTTGTTGCTGCAATATATCTTTTTGAGTACGGAACAAAGGTGTCGGGTCTTCTGCATGACCAGTCATTTTCCGCAGCATATGGGGCTGCCGGAGGAACATTCGGTACGGGTGCCGGTGCACTTGCGGGCCTTCTCCTGCTTGCTGTGATGTTTGCCGTTCACAACAGGGAAATGAAGGTCAATATATCAAATGATAAAACAACAAGGAACGATGGATTTCCCAAGATATTCAGGATACTTATAATCACGATCCTTCCGGTCATATTAAGCTCGACGATATACAATATTTCAGATGTGCTCGATCAGGGTATATTCGGAGCGGTAATGGCTAAGAAGGGTATGAATGAACATGATATCGCTTCTTACTGGGGTATATTCTCAACCAAATACAAGGTAATAATCAATGTTCCGGTAGCACTTGCAAATGCCCTCTGTTCATCAATAATGCCTGCACTTACTGCCTGCGTTGAACAGGGCAAGATGAAGCTTGCAAGACATAAGGTGAGGCTTGGGATGAGGTTTGTCATGATCATTGCTTTCCCATGTGCAATGGGACTGTCAGTGCTGGGTAAGCCCATATTGTCTATGCTGTTCACGGGAGAGATCGAGATTCCCGCAATGCTTTTAAGGATGGGATCTGCGACTGTTATCCTTTACTCGATGTCAACTCTTTCAAACGGAGTGCTCCAGGGGATAAACAAGCTGAACATACCCGTAAGGAATGCGGCAATAGCACTTGCGGTGCATGTGGGTGTCCTCTATCTGTGTATCGGAGTGCTTGATCTTAAGCTGTACGGAGTAGTGATCTCACTCATTGTATTTGCCCTTCTTGTATGTGTTCTTAACTGGCTGAGTATAAGCAGATACATGTCATATAAGCAGGAGATACGCAAAACCTTTATCATACCGTTTATAGCATCGGCTATTATGGGTCTTGTGATCTTCCTTATGTATCTTCTCTTAAAAAAGGGCATGAGCGATACTGTTTCCACGCTTTTGTCAATACTCATCGGAGTATGTGTATATTTCATCGCTCTTCTGAAGTTGAGAGGTGTTAATGAAACCGAGATAAGAAGCTTTCCGGGCGGAGACTTTATGGCAAAGCTTGCGCTGATGCTTCGTCTGTTATAGGTATATCATG
>JAILCT010000191.1 GCA_024690425.1 Lachnospiraceae bacterium
GCTATCATGGCTAAGTTCAAGACAGGTCTTAACGATATCTGTGTAGATGCAGATCTTATCGTAGAGGCAGCTCTTGAGGTTATGGATATCAAGAAGGAGTGCTTCAAGAATCTCATGGAGAACATCGTGA
Source organism: Lachnospiraceae bacterium (assembly GCA_024690425.1). The sequence continues at coordinate 131 of JAILCT010000191.1, forward strand.
AGAATCCCGACTGTGTATTCGCTTCCAACACATCATCACTCTCTATCACAGAGATCGGTGCAGGACTTCCCAAGCCCATCGTTGGTATGCATTTCTTCAATCCAGCTCCTGTTATGAAGCTCATCGAGGTTATAGCAGGTGCCAACACACCCAAGGAGATGGTAGAGAAGGTTAATGAGATCTCAAGAGATCTCGGCAAGACTCCCGTTCAGGTCAATGAGGCTCCCGGATTTGTTGTTAACAGGATCCTTATTCCCCTTATCAACGAGGGTATCACTGTATATGCTGAGGGCGTATCTGACATCGAGGGTATCGATACAGCAATGAAGCTCGGATGTAACCATCCCATGGGACCCCTTGAGCTCGGTGACTATGTCGGACTTGATATAGTACTCGCCATTATGGATGTTATCTACAAGGAGACAGGCGATCCCAAGTATCGCGCATGTCCTCTTCTTCGTAAGATGGTCAGAGCTAAGCAGCTCGGTGTTAAGACCGGTATCGGTTTCTACAACTATGCCGACGGCGGCAAGGTACCTACAGATAAATAATTAGGAGGATATAGATCATGGATTTTACTTTACCCAAGGAACATGAAATGGCGAGACAGCTTTTCAAGGATTTCGCCGAGAAGGAAGTAAAGCCGCTTGCACAGGAGATCGATGAGAATCATCGCTTCCCCAGAGAGACAGTTGACAAGATGGCTAAATACGGCTTCATGGGTATTCCGGTACCCAAGGAGTACGGCGGACAGGGATGTGACATACTCACATATGCAATGTGCGTAGAGGAACTGTCTAAGGTATGCGGTACTACAGGTGTTATCGTATCTGCACATACATCACTCTGTGTAGATCCCATTCTTACATTCGGTACCGAAGAGCAGAAGCAGAAATATGTTGTACCGCTTGCTAAGGGCGAGAAGCTCGGCGCATTCGGTCTTACAGAGCCCGGTGCAGGTACAGACGCTCAGGGTCAGCAGACCAAGGCCGTTCTTGACGGTGACGAGTGGGTATTAAACGGTTCTAAGTGCTTCATCACTAACGGTAAGGAAGCTGACATCTATGTCATCTTCGCTGTTACCGGCAAGATCGAGAAGCGCGGCAAGATGATGAAGGAGATATCTGCTTTCATCGTAGAGAAGGGCACACCCGGATTCACATTCGGTACCAAGGAGAACAAGATGGGTATCTGCGGTTCTTCTACATACGAGCTTATCTTCACGGACTGCCGTATCCCCAAGGAGAATCTCTTAGGCCAGCAGGGTAAGGGCTTCAATATAGCAATGCATACTCTTGACGGCGGACGTATCGGTATCGCTTCTCAGGCACTCGGACTTGCAGAGGGTGCACTTGAGACAACGATCAACTATGTTAAGGAGCGTAAGCAGTTCGGTAAGTCAATCGGTGCTTTCCAGAATACACAGTTCCAGCTTGCTGACATGGCTACCAAGGTTGAGGCAGCTAAGTTACTCGTATACAAGGCAGCAAGAAAGAAGGATGAGTACAAGACAAATCCCAAGGTATCTTACTCATTTGAGGCAGCTCAGGCTAAGTTATATGCAGCTGAGGTTGCAATGGAAGTTACTACCAAGGCAGTACAGCTCCATGGTGGTTACGGCTACATCAAGGAGTACGATGTAGAGAGAATGATGCGTGATGCCAAGATCACAGAGATCTACGAAGGAACCAGCGAGGTTCAGAGAATGGTCATCTCTGCGGCACTGTTGAAGTAGGAGGAATAATAGACATGAAAGTTATCGTTTGTATAAAGCAGGTACCGGATACAAAGGGCGGCGTTAAGTTCAATCCCGACGGTACACTCGACAGAGGAGCGATGCTGGCCATCATGAACCCTGATGATAAGGCAGGTCTTGAGGCAGCATTAAGACTTAAGGATCAGTACGGTGCTGAGGTTACGGTTCTTACAATGGGACTTCCCAAGGCAGCAGACGTACTCCG
>JAILCT010000213.1 GCA_024690425.1 Lachnospiraceae bacterium
CTGTCCCTATTACGTGAAACTATATATAGTCTGTGACTTTTTTAGTCACAACAACAGGTGGTATTTTGGAGTAAAATACAGATAGGAAAATGATAGAAAAAAACGGCCTGTTTTATCTTGACTAATATAGTCAATGTCAATGAATAGCTGCACTTAAGGAGATATCAATGGATCATTTTTACTTTGTAAGGCACGGTGAGACCGAAGAAAAGGCCAACTCCAGCAGGAACTGGCAGTCAAGGATTCCCTTACCGGAATAAGGAACAATACAGCATATGACTATGAGGTGGAGAAGCTTGAGAAGGATATAGCTGACGGCTTTATTGAGTTTGGCCTTGCGATGGTGGATCTTAATTTTCTTAAGAAGATCAACGATACCTATGGTCATGAGAAGGGCAACATATCCATCAGAAGGCTGTGCATGCTGGTGTGCGAGGTATTTGATCATTCACCGGTCTTCCGTATCGGAGGTGATGAGTTCATAGTCATCCTTAAGTTTCGTGATTACAAGAACGTTGATGCACTTATAGAGGATTTTAACAACCGTCTTAATGACATACAGAATGATGATGAGCTTAATCCATGGGAGAAGATATCCGCTGCGATAGGGTATCACAAATTTGAGAAAAATGTGGATAAGACGGTAGATGATGTGTTCAAAAAGCTGACCAGGCCATGTATAAGCATAAGGTAGCCATGAAGGCTGAAAGAAAATGAACAGAACCTGATTATCATGTATGAGGTGATACCATGAACAGACGAAGTATTAATAAACATCTCTCCTTTAAGGGGGCGCTGGCCTATTCAATAGGCACGAGCGTAGGATGGGGTTCTCTGGTCGTAACATGCAACACATATCTTGCTCAGGCCGGTCCTGCCGGAAGCATGCTCGGACTTTTGTGCGGTGCCGTTGTAATGCTTGTTATAAGCCGTAATTATGCGCTTTTGATGAAGACATTTCCCGAAGCGGGCGGTGCTTATTCCTATTCCCGGGATATTTTCGGCTATGATTACGGTTTCTTAACGGCATGGTTTCTGACAATGACATATCTTGCCATTCTCTGGGCCAATGCGACATCCCTTCCGCTTTTTGCAAGGATATTCATGGGCGGGGCTTTTAAGAAGGGAAGGCTGTATTCCCTGTTTGGTTATGATGTATACATGGGCGAGGTGCTTCTTTCTTCCTGTGCGCTCATTATCATAGGGCTTCTGTGCGTGAATTATAAGAAGGCTGTGGATATCTGTATGATAATTCTTGCGGCTGTCTTTACAGTGGGTATTGCCATATGTTTTCTTGCATCCATGTTTGGAAGGCCCGGTGATATAAATCCTCTGTTTATAAATGATACATCCGCCCTTTCCCAGATAATAGGGATAGCAATGATCTCACCCTGGGCCTTTATCGGTTTTGAGAGCATATCGCACGCATCCGAGGAATTCAACTTTGACAGTGACAGATTCGGAAAGTTACTTACGGTCTCGGTTATACTGACGACGGTTATCTATATAATGGTAACGGCCCTTTCCGTTACCGCATATCCCGGAAGGTACGCAAGCTGGCTTGAATACATAAGGGACATAGATAATCTTTCGGGACTTGAGGCACTTCCTCCATTCTATGCGGCTTACGCCCATATGGGAAATACCGGTGTTTATATTCTGATGCTTGCGCTGCTCGCCCTTGTCACAACAAGCCTTATAGGAAACATATCTGCCTTAAGCAGGCTCTTCTACGCCATGGCAAGAGATCATATACTTCCTGCTAAGATCACTGAATTAAACAGTAAAAATATCCCTTCCAATGCGATACTGACGGTAATTCTCTTTTCGATCCTTATACCATTTACGGGACGGACAGCTATCGGATGGATAGTTGATGTTACCACGATAGGAGCCACCCTTATCTACGGAGTAGTATCTGCAGCTGCGATGAAGGTATCCTCTGAGGCGGAGGATACGGCGGGCAGGCGGATGGGAATAGCGGGTGTTATCCTTATGATCCTCTTCGGGGCTTATCTGCTGCTTCCTAATTTTGTTTCCAGAACAACCCTGGCCAAGGAAACCTTCCTCCTCTTCATCGTCTGGAGCGTACTGGGTTTTATTTTCTTCAGAGTCACCCTCCATAGGGATAAAGAGAGGCGGTTCGGATCTTCCATCATCGTCTGGATCGTCCTCTTAAGTCTCGTGCTCTTTGTCTCATTTTTCTGGATGAGGCAGTCAATGCTGCTGCAGGATGCACAGATGAAGACAAACGTAAGGACATATTTTGAGACGGAGGGCATGGAAGATACTGATTCGGAAGAGGTAGAATACATAGAATCCCAGCTGGATAAGCAGGGTTTGGAAACAACAAGGATCATGCTGATAGCATCGGGGATGTTCGCCTTTGCCCTGATCATCATGCTTACCAATCACAAGTTCATGAGCAGACGGTCCCTTGAGAGTGAACTTAAGGCCAATACGGACACCATGACCGGACTTAAGAACAAGCATGCCTTCATTTCCAAGGAGAAGGAGACAGATGACCATATAAGAGACGGGCTGGTAAGGGATTTTGCAATAGTAGTCTGTGACTTGAACAATCTTAAGCAGATAAATGATACCCTGGGACATAAGGCCGGGGATGAATATATAATAAATGCCGGCAAAATGATATGCGAGATATTCAGGCACAGCCCGGTGTACAGGATAGGCGGGGATGAGTTCGCCGTTATCTTAAGCGGAAGGGATTACAATATGCGCTCTGAGCTTATGAGACTCCTGCATGATAGGTCCGCGTCGCATATCGGGAGCAATGACGCAGTGGTAGCCGCCGGTATCTCTGATTTTGTTTTAGGAGAGGATGAGGATTTCCATACGGTGTTTGTCAGGGCTGATGAGCTTATGTATGAAGACAAGAAGTCTCTTAAGAGCCTTGATGCGGATCCGGGTGAGACGCAGGAAACACAGGGGGAGGATGGATCCCTTGAAATGATGAACGCTCTGATGGAAGAGAAGACCATCATAGATGTTAAGAGGAGCATCCTTATAGTTGATTATGAGATGATCAACCGCGAGATCCTTGGGAACACCATGAGGAATGACTATACCATACTGTATGCGGATGATGGCATTGAGGCGCTTGAGCAGATCAGGGAACATGGAGATGACCTTGCGCTTATCATGATGGATCTGGATATGCCGAGAATGAACGGTGTGGAGCTTATAGGAAGGCTCAAGGAGGATCCGGAGCTTAAGACTATACCGTTTATCGTACTTGCGGCCGATCAGGAATCGGAGGTGGAGTGCTTACAGCTCGGTGCTGTTGATTTTATCCCCAAGCCTTATCCGGCGCCGGAGATTATTAAGGCAAGGGCGGAAAAGTGCATAGAGCTCTCCGAAAGCAGGAACATCATCTTCTCAACAGAAAGGGACGGATTGACCAATCTCTTTAACATGGATTATTTCATCCGTTATGTTCATCTGTTTGATCATCATTTTCCCGAAACTTCCATGGATGCAGTGGTTATTGATATCAACCGTTTCCATATGATAAATGAGAGGTACGGGAAGGAATACGGTGATGATATATTAAGGAATATCGGTGAGAACTTAAGAGAGCTTGTCAGGGACTTTAAGGGTGTCGGATGCCGTCAGGGTGCGGATACCTTCCTTCTGTACGTGCCCCATCAGGATGACTATAACGGATTACTTAATACGCTTATGGATGGTCTTAAGAAAACCGGGACAGCAGATACGGATTCCGATATAAACATCCGGTTAAGGCTCGGGGTTTATTATGATGTGGACAAGACCATCGATACAGAGCGGCGATTTGACAGGGCCAAGATGGCAGCCGATAACATAAGGGGAAGCTATACGGAATTCATCGGTGAATATGATTCAGCTATGCATGAGGATATCCTTTTTAAGGAAAGACTCCTTGAGGAATTTAAGCCCTCGCTTAAGGACGGTCAGTTTACAACCTATTTCCAGCCAAAGTTTGATATAAGGCCGGATACCCCGCTGCTTGCAAGTGCAGAGGCTCTTGTCCGCTGGGATCATCCGGTGCATGGCATAATAAGTCCCGGGCTCTTCATACCTCTTCTTGAGGAACATGGACTTATCTTTGATCTTGACCTCTATGTATGGGATGAGACCGCTGCATATATAAGGTACTGTAAGGATACCTTCGGATTTTCCGTGCCTGTATCCGTCAATGTGTCACGTATCGATATGTTACGGCCTGATCTTAAGGATGTGTTCGATGGTCTACTTAAAAAGCACGGGCTTACTCCTTCGGATATCTTGCTTGAGATAACTGAATCGGCTTATACGGGAGATTCCGACCAGGTAATAAAAATGGTCAATCGCTTCAGGGATGCAGGCTTCGGGATAGAAATGGACGATTTCGGCACAGGCTATTCCTCACTGGGAATGCTCTCAAGGCTCCCTATCGATGCGCTTAAGATGGATATGTCTTTTGTACATAATGCCTTCGGCGAAAAGAGGGATATGAGGATGATCGAGCTTATCATAGATATAGCGGAGCATCTTAAGGTTCCCGTTATAGCGGAAGGCGTAGAGACAAAAGAACAGTATCTTACACTTAAGGAAATGGGCTGCGATATAATACAGGGCTACTATTTTTCCAGGCCTGTTACGAAGGAGAACTTTGACAGCTTCGTAATAGCGAGGAGTAGGATATAGTCAGTCCTGACCTTGAAAATG
>JAILCT010000231.1 GCA_024690425.1 Lachnospiraceae bacterium
TAGACTGTGAGAATACAGTCACAGTCGGAGGAAAAAAATATCGTTATAGCCGTTTTCGGTTTTCATACGTATAAATACACAAAGGGAAAAATAATGGTATGATGATACAGATGGATATGTGATCATATTTATAAAGGGGTAAAGAAATGAACAATAGAATGAAACTGACAGAAGAAGAACTGGATCAGGTAGTGGGCGGCGCTTATGAAGAACCCGGGATACTGCACATATATATGTGCACAAACGAGATCAGTGAAGGAAAAATATGTAATAAGAATTTTCTTAGCAACGTTGATAACGGCATTTGTCCGAAATGTGGTTGTACTGACAGCAACAAGAGAATTCGGATGGATTAGATGTTGAGCAGAAGATCATATTTCGCTATAGGTGGATCATGAGCGAGGAAAAGAAAGATTGGTGGCGATAATTGAGTGTGGATGATCACCCTGGATTTAGAGGCTCACCCTTTGGGGTGGGTCTTTTTTAATAGGCCCACAGGGATCTCCCCGCGGGCTTTACTGTTATATATCAGATTTTGTACCCGTCACAAACGAAAAGCGTCTATCAAGGTACAGAATCCGCGCATCGCAGCATTTGATCCTCAAAAATCTGTACCCGGATCAAAAAACCTTAAACAGACTTACATGCTTTGAAATATCTTTAAATCCATTTTTTTGATAAAACCTGTATGCCGGCTTATCACTGTCAGTCTGAAGGAAAATACCTTTTACATTGCGCTTCTTTAGATCCTCTTCTATCAGATCCATAAAATGTGACCCTATACCGGTTCCCTGACGATCCGGGGAGACACACAGCTCATCCAGAACATAATTTGTCCCTTCCCACCAGTGAGTGATCTGTCCCAAAGATATCGCTGCAAGCCTGCCATCTATGATCAGGCCATAGTTTATTGCATGATATCCGCCAGACTTTTCCTTTACGTATTCTGTCAGTTGTTCTTCATCACTCCAGTCATCGTTCCATGGCTCGCCATAAAACGCTGACTTATATAACTGCACCATCTCGGGCAGATACTTTTGATCTAATAATATAAACTCTTCCATAACAATGCCTTGGGTTTTAAGTCAATCAGGGGACGGTTCTCTGATTGAAGCAGGATATGACAGAGAAGTTAAAGGATTATCATAAATGATCAATAATAAAAAAGCGAGGTGAAAAAATGCCAAGAAATGCACGAAAAAAATCAGAGAGCGGAATCTATCATATTATGTTCCGGGGGATCAATCGTCAGCAGGTGTTTGAAGACGAAGAAGATAATCGCTTCTTCCTGCAGGTTCTTCGCGAGTATAAGCTAGAATGCGGTTACAAGGTACTGGCTTACTGCCTGATGGGCAATCATGTCCATCTTCTGATCAAAGAGGGTAAGGAACCGCTGGAATTGATATTCAGGCGTATAGGTGCGCGATTTGTGTATTGGTATAATAAGAAATACCATAGGATTGGGCACCTGTTTCAGGATCGCTTCAAGAGCGAAACGGTAGACGACATTTCATATTTGGGCAATTTAATACAGTACATACATCAAAATCCGGTTAAGGCCGGAATTGTAATAAAACCTGAATATTATCCGTACAGCAGTTTTCGGGAGTATCTTGGAAAACCTGATATCGTTGATATGGAATATGTGGAACAGTTCATTCTCCGGACAGCTGTTGTAAAGGCCGGCAGGGAGCGTATAGTCTGTGATTTCATGGAGATAAAGGAAACGATTCCGAAAGGCGTGACTGATGATCAGGCAAGAAGCATGATGATGAAAATAACGGGATGTGATACTGTCTCTGCATTTCAGACGAAAACAAAAGAAAGCCGGGAGGAGTTTATCCGAAAACTGAAAGAAGCAGGGGTATCTATAAGACAGATATGCAGGCTGACAGGGATGACATATTACATGGTCCAAAAGGTAAAGGAAGCTTGAAGGATGAATCAATCAGAGAACCGTCCCCTGATTGACTTAACGGGCAGGAGAGGAAGGACCGTCTTACGGCGGCAGGCTATTCACCCACAGAGGTACAGAGGAAAGTGAACCAGATGCTTAAATAGGAAAAATCCCCTTAACCTGAGTGCAGGTTAAGGGGATCAGTTTTACTTGACTGTTATTGTTATCTTGTAGGTCTTGCCGTTTACCTTGGTTGAAATGACGGCCTTGCCCGTCTTTCTTGCATATACATAGCCGTTTTCGTCTACGAAAGCTACCTTGGGCTTGTTGCTTGTGTAGTTTAAGGACTGGTAGACATTCTTTATCTTAAACTGTTTCATATCTCCGACAGACATGTTTACCTTGCCCTTGTTGTTGGTGTATTCCTTATTGTCAAAGACAATCACGGGATCTTCTATACAGGCTGTGGTTTCAAAGGTAAATCCCTTATAGGAGCAGCTGATATCGCTCTTGCCGCAGGCTCTGCCTGTTACCCTGCCGTCCATTTTACTTCCGGATGTTACCACCGTTGCGGCATTTACATTTGATGACTTCCACCAGTCAGCCTTCTTGTTTGTTACCTTAGGGAACTTGATTGTCTCTGTCTTGCCCTTTGTGATATAGGTCGCTTCCTTGGTGGATACGGGAACTACGGTGACTGTCAGGGTTACTGTCCTGTTATTTGCATCATTTCCGCTTATGGTTGTGATGCCTGCACCGATGGCTTTGATCTTGCCGGAATTGGTGATCTCCACGATGCTGTTCTTATAGCCCGTTTTTATGCCATTCTTATTAGTGGTTTCAGTCATGACATTATCGCCCTCACCGCTCCAGATTGCATTTTTTACCTTAAAGGTCTTGCTGTCAAACTTAAGGTTAAAGCTCTGCAGGGGGTTCATGGAAAATTCAGCTGTATTTCCCGTGATCTTTGCAGGAGCCTTGCAGGTATCCGTAACCGTTACCTTTGATGTATAAGCCTTGCCGCCAACGTAGGCTGTGATCTTTGCGCTGCCCTTGGCCAGTCCGGTGACTATACCTCCGGTAACCTCTGCGACCTTGGGATTGGAGCTTGTCCAGGTAAGAGAGTAGTTATCTTCAAGTTCCTCAGACGGTGCATTAAGGTTTAAGTATAACGTGCCGGCCTGGCCTACAAGGAGTGAAAGCTTTTTGCTGTTTGCAGATATGGCAGGTTCGGCTACGTTTACGGTATATAAAGTAGTCTCGTTTTGAACAGTTACAGTTCCGGTTTTCTTTCCGGTGATCTTTCCGTTGTTCTTGCCGACTGTCGCTACCTTCTCATCAGCTGTTTCCCAGCCCTTG
>JAILCT010000238.1 GCA_024690425.1 Lachnospiraceae bacterium
TAAACAGCTTCTCTATGACATTATTGATACTTTAGTGCATGATGACGGAACTACGAACAAGCAGGAGAAAAAGGAAGAAGCCAAGAAAGAAGAGACAAAGAAAGAAGAGACAAAGAAAGAAGAGACAAATAAGGCGGAAGATAAGACCGAAGAAACCGGGAAAGAAGAACCGAAGGCAGAGCACGAGGCCGGTTCCCATCCGACCAAGGCAGAGATGCAGGGTAAGTCATTCAGCATGTATCTGACGGGATCCCTTACCGATACGGCTACGGGAGAACCTATTCCTTATAATGAGAAGCTCCCGAATGTTGTGATATCGGCAGGAGATCTGGCGAACTACTATGAGCCTGCCGGAACCCTGACATATACAGAAACGGATACAGGGATGGCGATGGGAATGCAGCTTGAGTTTTTCTATGACTTCAGTGGCAAGCTTATGTACAGCGGTAAGGCAATTGTTCATGAAGCCGAGTATATGGGTGAGCTGAATGTATCCGGTATGCAGCTATGATTGTTTGAGAGTGTACTGCCTGGAAGGGAGGGCGATAATATGTTCGCTGTGGGATTAGCATTAGTAATAATCGGTATTATCTTTATCGTACTATACAATAAACAGAATAAGGCCAATAAACGCCAGACGGCCAGGGTGCAGGGCACCTGTATAGATATACAGGATAAGGGCAACGATAACGGGGATTTTGATAGTACGATACGCCACTGGAGATTCAAGTATATGGTGGATGGTAAGGAATATACTACTAAGTATCTTTTGGGTATCCCGGGAGATCCACAGATAGGCGACCAGGTGACGCTCAGGTATAATCCGAAAAAGCCGGAGGATTCCGGATATGATTACCAGAGTGACGATAAGACGCACTATATCAGGACCATCGGTATAGTCCTGTTGGTGATAGGAATAATACTGGCAATAATATAAAAGGATCGGGAGGTTAAGATTATGGCAGTATTGGAATGTGCAAACGGACATCTGTATGATTCGGACATGTATGCAAGCTGTCCCTATTGCAGCGGAGGAGGCGGTAATGAGATCCTGTTCGGGTCGGGAGGAAGCGTTGGCGGAACCGCGCCGGTTTCGGGAGCGTTCGGTCCCTCATCCCAGTCCCAGTGGAGCGAACCGGACTATAAAACCTCAATAGGCAGCGGCGGCCCGGCGGGAGGATCGGGTGATGACGGAAGGACGGTTGCCCCCTCGGCTTATAAAGGGAAGGAAGACCGCAGCGGAAGAACGGAAGCCGTGAGCGAGAAGAAGATGGGGATACAGCCGGTTACCGGATGGATCGTCTGCATTGAAGGTAAGAACAAGGGTAAGAGTTACAACCTTTATTCCAGGCAGAATTCCATAGGACGGGGACATGAGAATGATGTGGTGATCGATGGAGACAGCACCATATCAAGGGAAAATCATGCCCGTATCGCCTATGATGAGCGGCATAACGCCTTTACTTTGATAGCTAAGGAGAGCATCAACAATATTTATCTTAACAATGAGCCTGTATATGTTCCGACGATATTATCCGCATATGATGTTATCGAGTTCGGCGAGAGTAAGTTCATGTTCGTCCCTTTCTGCTCTGACAGGTTTATGTGGAAATAGTTTTACATGGGAAGGACAGGAATAAGATGAAGCGATTACTCAGCTACCGTCTGGCCAATCTGCAGGGTCAGGGGAAACGGGATTATCAGGAGGATTCCTTCGCTTTTGCCAACGCCCTTGATGTAACCATGATAAGGGAGAGGGGCTTGCTGGCCGTCGTGGCCGATGGGATGGGCGGTATGGATGGCGGAAGGCAGTCAGGAGAGATTGCAGTAAGGACCGTTCTTGATGATTTCTCAAATATGGATACAGACGGTGATATAAGTTCACAATTAACCGATATGGCCGGGCACGCAAGTGACAGGGTAAATGATGCGATAGGCGGCAGCGGGGGATGTACCTTGATCGCGGCAGTCATATACAATGAGGAGCTCAGTTTTGTAAGCGTCGGTGACAGCTTCATTTGGCTCCTCAGAAGGGGTGAGCTTATAAGGCTTAACCATGAACATAACAGGAAGAATGAGATATATCTTGAAACCATCCGGGCAGGTGATATGGATCCGGCTGAGGGACGGGAGAACTTCGAAGCATCGGCGTTGACCCAGTTCAT
>JAILCT010000242.1 GCA_024690425.1 Lachnospiraceae bacterium
AACAACGAGAATGACTTTATAACTCAGACCGCCAAGGAACATAAGTACTCCGAATATAACGAGTATCATTATACTGGTGGACAGATCCGGCTGTTCGAAGATCAGGACAAAAGGAGGGATTATCAGAATAATACATGCCAAAAGCATTCGGAATGTATTCAGTTTATCCTCATGTTTCATAATAAACTGTGCATAAAATAAAATCAACAGGATTTTTGCCAGTTCGGAAGGCTGGAATTTAATGCCGAAGAGGACAAACCATCTGGCTGCACCGCCGCCCTTCTCGCCGAACAGATATACCATTACAAGAAGAGCCACGGCAAGAATATATTCAAGCCAGTAGAACTTAAGGATGAAATGGTAATCTATCAAAGATACAACAATAAGAAAAGCAAGACCGATTATAAGTCCCTGAGTCTGTTTCTTTAACAGATCCTGTTTTGCACTTCCGATAAGCATTATACCTACTACCGTGATCGTAATGCACAGAAGTACAAGAAAGAAATTATATTTTCGTATACTGTATTTTCTCAGAATGCGAAACCTGTCCGCCATGTTCCACTCCTAAAATGAAAGGTTGCTAAGTGTGTCGGTTGTGATCGGCTTGATATCTATCTCACCGTCTTTAACATATACAAGCTTGGGCACTGACTTATTCTTAAGAAAAAGCCCATTCTTCTGTGTGAGTTCCTTCTTGTGGTCTCCTATCATTATTCTCTCACACTTAAGATCAAGCGCGGCAATAAAGCTTAAATCATCTCCGAAGCAGCCGGCCTGGATATTTCCGTAAAGGGTACCAAGGACTATTATATTCCCCGATGCCGCAACCGTTGCTCCCGGATTGACGTCTCCAAGTATTATCAGGCTTGAATCCGTCTCAAGTGTCTCACCGGCCTTAACGCTTCCTTTATAGAACTGTCCGCCGTGTTCCGTACTGTTCTGAGTAAAAGAATTGGCTGCTTTTATATACTGTATCTCCTGATTTTCATTCTGGCCTATCACGCACAAAACAGTTATATCTGAATTATCATTTATACAGTCTATAAGGAATTCTTCTTCCTCATCCGAGAGGTCTCTTCCTTCAAATGAGATGACCAGCTTCGCCTTCCCGAAAAACTTGGAAGAAGAAGAGAACTTCTCTATAAGCTCCTTATAGACCGTTTCAAACGGTGCATCAGGATCCAGCTTTATGTTTATTCCGTTTTTAAAAGACTTAAGCATTACCGTGCTGTTCATATTATCTCCCCTTAATCCTCTATTACTTCAAGATCTTCCTCAACATTGGCTATACCGTTAATAAGGACATCCTTATCTTCGAGATTAAAATAATACTTCATTACATCCGAAGCCAAAGAAGCGGCATTTGCAGAAGTATATCCGTAAGCGATCCTGACTGCCACCGATATCTCCGGATTCTCATAAGGAGCAAACCCGACAAAAAGCGCGTGGTTTGTTCTCGACAGTGATGTCTGTGCCGTACCTGTCTTACCCGCAACATTTATGGGGAAATGTTTAAAGGCAGCAGTTTTATTGGCGACAAGCCTCATTCCGTATTTGACGGCATCCCATTCACTCTGTGGAACTTCAACCCTATTCCTTATATCCGGAATATACTCCTTGACGGTCTCTCCCTCATTATCGATTATCCTGTTTACGAGCGTCAGATTATAGCATGTACCGTGGCTTGCTATGGTATCAACATATCTGGCAAGTCCGATGGTCGTATAGTTGTGCGAACCCTGTCCGATAGCCGAGTCAATGGGAAGGGTATCGGAAAACTGCGGTTCATTTTCTTCCATCTCTATTCCCGTTTTCTCGGTAAGGCCAAACTGATCGGCATATGTCCTAAGCTTGCCAAGACCTGCCTGCTCATTATATGTAGTGGTGTGCAGATTGGTCGCAAGCCTGTAACCCACCTCATAAAAGAATGAGTTGCATGAATTCTCTATAGCATGTGTAACATCCAGGTTGCCGTGTGCATAGGGATATATCCAGCACTTCTTCTCAAGGTTCAGGTTCTCGATCTCGTATAATCCTCGGCACTGCAGGGGTTCTCCAAGATTGATAACATGATTCTCAAGCCCGGCAATAGCCGTCACCATCTTGAATGTCGAACCGGGAGCAGTCATCTGCTGGGTCGCATGATTATACATGGGACTCGACAGGTCATTCATCAGCTCCGCATAATAATCCGCATCGATCGTATTGGTCAGCCTGTTTGCGTTATAGCCAGGATAGGATACACATGCCAGGACTTCTCCGTCAGTATTTATCACAACACATGAGCCCGAACACGGATCAAGGGCAAGCTGGGCCGGCGTAAGTTCAATGTTGGATATCTTGTTTATGATAAATTCATAAGATGTTTTTCCTCCGGATTCAAGTGCCTGTTTTTCAGCGTTTGTACCGTATATTACCCTCTGTTCAAACATTATCAGGCATAATTCCTTACCTGTCACATACCCGTCCCTGATCATATACTTATATATCTTCTTGGAAAAACCGGTATCGTTCTTTAAGTCTTCACAGATATAATCAACAAGCTGTTCATATACCTCTGATGTATCAGAGTACTGATTCTCTATCCTGAACTTGGAGATATCGATCCAGTTCTGGGCAAGGCAGTAATTCAGATACTCCTTAAGTGATATGGTCTCTTTTACGGTCCAGTTAAGGTAAGTTCGGTCCTCTTTATTAACCATATCATTTATGATGACTCCCGTAGAAGATGCCTGAAGCCTGCTCACTATGTAGCTTTCATATACCTGCATTTCCTTGGGCAGTTCCTTATAAGGAGTCGCGGTGTCAAGGAGTTCCGTCCTTACATCCCCGAGTATGTCCTGTTGACGGCTTAAAAAGGCTGAATGAACCTCCTTTTCATACTGGTGGGCATTGGCATCACCGAACTTCGTGATATCAATGACATTATTGTTAATAAGAGCAAAATAAACATCATCGATCGGAATCATCATATTTGATGACTTGACCTCACTGTTATTATACTCTTTCATGTTGATTATCTTGGTGACCAGGATTCCGGCAAGCTTCTGCTCAAGCATGTTATAAACTGCCTTCTGAAGGTCCGAATCGATCGACAGGTATACATCCTGTCCTGCCTGCGGATCCTCATGCGTATCGGTCGAGAGCACCTTACCTACATTATCCGTAAAGACTACATCCTTGCCCTTCTTACCCTGAAGATATTCCTCCAATGCCTTTTCAACACCGGCCTTACCGACAGTATCTGTAATATCATATTCGTGCACCGATGATGACAGTTCTTGAAGATCCTCGTTCGAGGCAGTTCCCACATATCCGAGTATATGTGAAAAATACTGGGGATCATTATACCTGCGCAGCATATTCTCAGCTACGTTTACACCCTGGAGTTCGGGTTTATTCTCCATTATGGCTGCAACCGTCTCCTTGCTAACCTGTGAAGCTATGACTGTAGACAGATATTTCTGGTAACTGTTTGTGCTCATGGCGTATCGGACCGTGATGATCTTCAGGACCTCCTCCGGTTCATATCCCTTAAGCGGTATGAACTCCTTCTCACCGTCCTCATTCTCTTCCATGGCTCCTATCTGGTATCTCTCTTTTGAGGCCAGATATCTTATGACATCATCGGGAGTTGAATTCCTCTCTTCATTCGTCAGGTCATCCGTCTTGGCGTGTCCGTACACATCGGCCAGAAAGCGCAGCAGCCTCGCATCGGACACTATGTATTCATATCTTCCGAACCTGTTCAAAATGATCTTAAAATCATTATTGACCTCATCACCGCACTTCTCAATGATCCTTACAGTCCTGATTATCGTATCATTAAGGAGTATGTTCTTTTCGGATCCGGATTCATAGTTGTCTTCGATCGTCACCGAATATGCAAGCTCATTATATGCAAGAAGGTTCCCGTTTCTGTCATATATGTTCCCCCGTGCGCTCGGAAGGGATATTTCCTTCTTGATCGTCAGGGTGAAGTTGTTAAGATAGTCCTTTCCGTTTATTATCTGAAGCACAAAAAGCTTCTGCATAAGAACGAAAAAAAGAGCTCCAATGACAAGCACAAGCAAGAAGAGCCTTGAAAATATTACATTTTTGATCCATTCCTTTATATCGCCTAACAAACCACGGCTCCTTACTGACTACCTGACTTCCCTGCTCTCCAGCCATTCATCGACCGACAGAATGATCTTATATATTATAAGAGTCACGAGCACCGTATATACTACTTCCGGAAGCATTATATGAACGAAATAATATGACAGGTGAAGCTTCCCTCGCAGCATAAACAGAAATATATAGCAGAGGAAGCTGTACAAAAGATCACTGAATCCTATCAGGATCATGGGAAGCTTTATGTCCTCCGGATAAAAGATCCGCCGGAAGAACCCGTTCACAAAGCCGATGAACATATATACAAGAGCATAAAAGCCCATGATCCTTCCGAAGAATATATCTATGATAAGGCCCGAGAAGAATCCTATGAACATGCCTTCATTCTTACCCCTCATGAATCCAAAGGATGAGGTGATTATCAGAAGGATGTTCGGAACTATCCCTGCAAGAGTTATTGCCTTGAAAAGTGTTGTCTGCAGGAGGTAACCCGTTATTATCATTGCAGCTACGATTATCTTTCTAAGCATATCACTCCATGTTCTTTTTAAGGTCGGTAACAACAAGCACCGTATTAAGCCGCTTGAAATCAACTGCAGGTGTTATATATCCGGACTTGGTAAGGTTGTTGGAATCCTTCTCTATTTCGGTTATATATCCCACCGAAATACCCGGAAGATACTTGTCCGATATTGCCGAAGTAACTACCTGGTCGCCCTTTACAACAACATCATCTTCATCTATAAGCTGTGAAAACCTGATATAACCGTCTCCCATCAGTTCAAGGTCTCCGGTTACAATAAGTGTATCAGATGTTGACATTACCATTCCGCTTAGGTTGGAATCATCATCAATTATCGACCTTACATTGGCCCAGTTGGGGCCTACGCTTGTCACTATGCCTACAAGTCCCGATCCGGACATGACATTCATGTCAGGCGCTATCCCGTCATTGCTTCCCTTATCTATGACAAACGAAGAAAACCAGTTGCCCGTTTCCTTCCCGACAACCCTTGCTCCCACCTTATTGTAGTCGGAATACTGCTCGTCAAGAAGAAAGAGGCTCCTGAGTTCGGCAAGCTCATACTTATCGCGCTGAAGGTCATTTACACGGATGGTCAGATCATCTATGCGTTCCTTCAGTTCTTCATTTTCCTGTGTGAGTTCATTGATCTTCTTAAGATCGTCAGACCTTCCGGTAAGCCATGCTCCTGCAGCGCCTATCCCCTTCTGAAACGGAATGACCACATATCCGGCCGCAGTCTGCAGCGGTCCGTCCATAAAATCCGTTGTGAATGACAGGATCATCATTGAAACGCATAGGATCGTCAATATGAGAAATATATATTTACTGGGAACAGTAATACCATTCCTTTTGTATCTTTTTCCCATTACTACCTCTTTTGATCACAATTCCTGCATTGAATAAACAACAGACCTTAATTCACTGTTTTTGATTATCTGTGAAAGGCCATATGCAACACTCTCTTCTCCGTTCACGGAGAAGTTGACCTTAAGGCCGGTTGAACTTGCTATAAGTTCATGCAGGTCGCCTATACCGGCCGAACCACCGGTAAGAAAGATACCCTTTTTGTATATGTCGGCGCCAAGCTCGGGAGGTGTCCTCTCAAGTATCACACGTACACTGTCGATTATGGTCTCAAAGTTCTCCTTCATGGCCTTCTCGATAAGTGTTGTGGGAATACTTCTTTCGACCGGAAGTCCCGTTACGATATCGCGTCCGTATACTATGGCATCTTCTCCCGATTCCTCAAGCTCGGGAAGTGCGATCTTTACCTTTTCGGCGGTCTTGATGCCGACAAGAAGATTATATTCCTTACGGATAATGTTGCGGATGCTCTCATCAAACTTTTTACCGCCTATCTTGATAAGACGGCTCAACACTATGCCGCCCATTGAAAGTATCGATATCTCTGTAGTCTCATAACCGATATTTACAACCAGGATACCCTGGGAATTGGCGACATCAACATCAAGTCCCAGGCCGTCTGCTATGGCCTTCTCAACAATATAAATATTCCTTGCCTTAACATTAGATTCTTTTACAAGATCGTAAAAAGCCCTCTTTTCAACTTCAGTTATATCCGTCGGTACGGAGATGTAGAAGTCAGCCCCTCTGACATTACCGTTTACGGCATCATTGATAAAGTTGCGAAGCAGGACCTGCATGTGGTTAATATCTGCAATAACTCCGTTTATCACGGGAAAGGAAACCGTAATGTTCTGAGGTGCCTTCTCAAACATCTCAAATGCATGATCACCGTATGCGATAAGCTTCTTGTTGTTCATAACCTTCTGTATAGCGATCATATTCTTCTGCGATGAGATAGTATCCGAAAAACCGTTATATATCTTTATGTTATAGGTACCCAGATCGATACCGAATGCGCTTATGGCCAAAACAAACCTCCTTAAATGCTTATCTTATTAATTTATCATAAATCACGGCTTCTGTCACCACTTAGAGCTTTATTATACCGTCATTCTTAAGTTGCTGGACGGCCCTCATTATGCCGTATTTGGCATGCGGGAAAGTAAGTCCACCCTGAAAATAGACTGCATAGGGTTCCTTTATGGGGCCGTCTGCGGATAATTCTATGGATGAACCCGAAACAAAGGCTCCTGCCGCCATTATCACATCCGAATCATATCCCGGCATTGCCCACGGTTCCGGTGTTACAAAGCTGTCCACAGGAGAACCGTACTGGATACCCTTGCAAAATGATACAACAGCCTCGGGAGAACCAAGTGTAACGGCCTGTATTATATCATGTCTTGATTCGGCCCCGTCAGGAAGTACCGGAAAGCCTAATCCCTCAAGCATGTTGGCCGCAAATATAGCTCCCTTGAGTGCGGATGCGGTTACGGTAGGGGCGAGAAAGAGTCCCTGGAAAAATGACTGTATAACGTTCAGAGACGCTCCTACCTCCTTGCCAAGCCCCGGAGATGTAAGCCTGTAGGCAGCCTGTTCAACACATTCCTTTTTTCCCGCTATATATCCGCCGACAGGCGCAAGACCTCCCCCGGGATTCTTTATGAGTGAGCCAACCACCATATCGGCGCCGACATCTGACGGTTCGATCCTCTCCACAAATTCACCGTAACAGTTATCTACCATACAGGTAACATCGGGCTTCAGGTTTTTTATGAAAGAAATAAGCTCCCCGATCCGTTCAACAGAAAGCGTCGGCCTTGTCTGATACCCCTTGGATCTCTGTATTGTAACAAGTTTTGTCTTATCATTTACGGCTTTTTTTATCCCTTCATAGTCAAAACTTCCGTCCTTTAGAAGGTCCACCTGGGAATAGCTGACTCCGTATTCGGCAAGCGATCCCTTCGAAGGCCTTATTCCTATGACTTCTTCAAGCGTGTCATAAGGCTTGCCCACGGGTGAGAGGAGTTCATCCCCGGGACGCAGATTGGATGAGAGCGCAACATTTAATGCATGGGTACCGCAGGTGATCTGAGGCCGTACAAGTGCATCTTCGGTATGAAATATACCGGCATATACCTCTTCCAGTGTATCCCTTCCGAGATCATTGTATCCGTATCCTGAAGATGTGGTAAAGCATGCATCCGAAACCCTGCATTCCTTAAATGCCTTAAGGACCTTAAGCTGGTTGAACTCGGCATTTTCATCTATTGTCTCAAATCTCTCTTTTAGTCCATTAAGCTTATCCTTTGAATAAGCATAGACATCATCATCTATTTCCATCTGTTTGTATAATCCGTTTATATCATTCATGTTGTCATTTTCTCTTTCTGTTCTTTGTTTTCTGCCTAAGCCCCGCCTGCACTGCTTGAGTCTATACAGGACATCATAAAATCCATTATCCTGTCATCATCATATCCATATTCATCCTTATTGATCCAGATACAGTCCCTCTCCCTCTTAAACCAGGTGAGCTGTCTTTTGGCAAAATGTCTTGTATCCCTTTTCACGATCCTTACTGCTTCGTCAAGGCTTATCTCTTTGTCAAGATACCTTAGTATCTCCTTATAGCCCAGTCCTTTCATTGACACGTAAGACTCATCAAGCCCCATTTCCTTTAGCCTTAAAACCTCATCGACAAGTCCCATTTTTATCATGTCATCTACTCTTCTGTCAATGTTTTTATATAGTTCATCTCGCGGGATGTTCAGCACGAAATATCTGAAGTCATAAGGGGATTCCTTCTTTCTTGCTTCTTCGTTATGCTCGGATATTTTCATGCCGGTTTCATGATAATACTCAAGAGCTCTCGTAAGACGTTTGATATCATTTGGGTGTATATATGAAGCGGCCTTCTCGTCACATTTCTTAAGCATATCATGAAGGACTCTGCCGCCTTCTCTTTCCGCTGTCATTATCAGTTCTTTTCTGTAGCCTGTCTGAGCTGTATCCGAAAAGTCAACATCATACAGGAGGGCCTGTATATAGAATCCTGTTCCGCCCGCTATGATCGGAAGAGATCCCCTTGCGTAAATATCCCTGATGGCCGCTTCAGCTTCTTCCTTGAACCTTGAAACATTGTATTCTTCCACAGGCTCCAGTACATCGATAAGATGATGCCTGACCCCATCCATTTCTTTTTCGGTGATCTTGGCCGTGCCTATATCCATGTGCTTATATACCTGCATGGAATCGGCGGATATTATCTCACCGTCAAGTTTTTTGGCAAGCTTCACCGACAGACCTGTCTTACCAACACTCGTAGGTCCTGTCAGTATCACGAGTTTATTCATGATACTATCCTCTTAAACATCTTTTCGACTTCGCTTTTCGAAAATGATACTATCGTCGGTCTTCCATGCGGACAGTTAAAAGGATTATCAAGTGTAAGAAGTTCATCTATAAGTGTTCTTGCCTCCTCAAAAGACAGCCTGTTGTTACCCTTAACGGCACTCTTGCAGGCCATGGTTGCTATCCTGTGGTCAACCGAATCAATGTTTCTTGACAGCTTATCATTCATAAGTTCATCAAGCAGATCGTGGAAATACTCAACAGGGTTTAATCCGAAGAGATCCGTTGGTATCTCCCTTATGGAGTACTCGTTTCCCCCAAACTGTTCTATCTCAAATCCGATCCTTTTGAAATTATCTTCATATTTCTGCAGTACAGCTTCTTCCGCCTTGGAAAGGGTCACTATGATCGGAGGATTTAACATCTGAGAACTTACACGGCCATTTTCAAACTGCTTTATCAGCCTTTCGTATTTTACCTTCTCATGAGCGGCATGCTGATCGATCACATACATCTTATTTTCCATCTCTACTATCCAGTATGTTTCAAATACCTGCCCTATTATCCTGTGTTTCTTTATCCCCTCGGTACTTAAGAATCCATCATCAAACATGGACATCTGCACGCTCTTTTTATCATCATTTCCATCCCGGATCGCATCTGATGCTTCAGTCTGTGTTGTTTCATATGACACCTGTTCAGGTTTTTCCATTAATGAAATGGTACTTTGCTCATGCCATCTTGTTATGGGAGTATACTCATGTGTACCGGCAGGCTTATATTCTTCCGCAGCCGGGCTGTAGTCTGATATTACATTTTTCTCAAAGGGTTCCGGCCTTACGTTTTCCTTTTCTATCTTTTTTGCTGATTTGGGAATGGATTTATCGTCTTCTCTTATATCCGGTATGAGTTCCTTATGCGACAATGTTTCCTGTATGCTTTTTACAAGCAGATCATAGAGGGCTCCCCCTTCAAGGAAACGTATCTCTTTCTTGGTCGGGTGGACATTTACATCTATAAGGTCAGGTGATATGTCAAGATACAAAAAAACCACCGGATACTTATGGAGCATAAGGTAGGGCTTGTAGGCTTCATCAAGTGCCCTTCTGATGACAGTACTCTGAATATATCTATGGTTTACATAATATATCTCAAATGACCTGTTCCCTCTTGATAATTCAGGCTTGCAGATGTAGCCGGATATCCTGGTATCCCCGTCATCTGCTTCTATTGGGAGCAGGCCTTCTACCATGTCCCTGCCATAGAGGTTGTATATGATGTCGATTATCTTACCGTTTCCGGAACTCTGCAGCCTTGTGTTATTATTTATTATGAGCTTAAAGGCTATATCCGGATGAGACAGCATGATCTTTTCCATAAAGTCCGATATATAGGACCCTTCTGTCTGCGGTGTCTTCAGGAATTTATGTCTTGCGGGTGTATTGTAGAAGATATGTCTAACGATAAAGGTTGTTCCATCGGGAAGGCCCACATCATCACAACTTAACTCTTTTGAACCCTCTATAACATATCTCGTCCCAGTGAATTCTTCTTCTGTCTTTGTCAGAAGTTCTACTTTTGATACAGCCGCTATCGAGGATAAAGCTTCACCTCGGAAACCAAGGCTTCCCACATCAATAAGATCCTCTATCGACTTTATCTTACTGGTCGCATGTCTTAAGAAGGCCGTCTTTACCTGGCCTTTCTTTATTCCGCAGCCGTTATCGGTAACCCTTATATAGCTTATCCCGCCATCTTTTATTTCAACGGTTATGGCCCGCGCTCCTGCATCTATCGAATTCTCGACGAGTTCCTTGACGACGGATACCGGACGCTCGACAACTTCACCGGCTGCTATCTTATCTATTGTGCTTTTATCAAGAACCGTAATATTTCTATCCATGTTTATTCCTTCATCAATAGCTCCACCTGTTCACAAGCTTGTTCTGAAGCTTGCTTAAGGTATTAAGTGCTTCCATAGGTGTAATGTTATTAAGATCTATTTCTTTGATTTCATTGATGATATCATCATCAGTAACGGTATCAAAAAGAGACATCTGATTTAAATCAACATCATCAAGACGCCTGACTGACTTTTTGTTATCACTCTTTTCACCGATGCCCGAGACATTTACCGTGATATCATTCTGTGCCAGTTCATCTACTATCTCCTTTGCCCTGTCTATAACCTGGTCTGGAACTCCCGCAAGCTTTGCAACCTGGATACCGTAACTCTTGTCGGCACCTCCCTTTACGATCTTTCGAAGGAAGACTATATTGTCTCCCTGCTCCTTGACCGCAATACAGTAATTGTTTACCGAATTAAGCTTGCCCTCAAGCTCGGTAAGTTCGTGATAATGAGTGGCAAACAGGGTCTTGGCACCCAGAAGCTTGGGATTGGCTATATATTCGACCACCGCCCAGGCTATGGACAATCCGTCGAAGGTTGATGTTCCGCGTCCTATCTCATCAAGGATGAGCAGGGAATTGGGACTTGCATTTCGTAATATGTTTGCAACTTCTGCCATCTCCACCATAAAGGTTGACTGGCCGCTCGCAAGATCATCCGATGCTCCGACCCTTGTGAATATCCTGTCAACGATACCGATATTGGCTGACTTTGCAGGAATATAGGAGCCGATCTGGGCCATCAGAACTATAAGAGCTGTCTGTCTCATATAGGTGGACTTACCGGCCATGTTGGGTCCGGTTATTATTGATATCCTGTCATTTTTATTGTCAAGATGGGTATCGTTGCTTATGAACATATCCGAACTTAGCATCTTCTCAACGACGGGATGCCTGCCTTTTTCTATGTCAATGATCCCCTTCTCGTTTATCGAAGGCCTGCAGTAGTTGTTCTTCTCGGCAACATACGACAGAGATGCTATTGCATCAAGGCTTGCTATGACCCTTGCCGTCTTCTGTATCCTGTCTATATTTTCTGCCAGAGTATCCCTTATCTCACAGAAAAGATCATATTCTAAAGAGAAGAGCTTCTCCTCTGAATTCAATATCTTATCTTCAAGCTCTTTAAGCTCATCCGTTGTATAACGTTCGGCATTTGTAAGTGTCTGTTTTCTTATATAGTCATCAGGGACCAGGTTCTTAAATGAATTGGTCACCTCGAAATAATATCCGAATACTCTGTTGTATTTAACCTTAAGATTCTTGATCCCGGTCCGCTCCCTGTCCTTGGCTTCAAGGGCTGCAAGCCAGCTCTTGCCTTCACTCTTTGCTTTCCTTAAAGAGTCAACCGTTTCGTTGTATCCCTCCCTTATGATGCCGCCTTCCTTTATCTGCATGGGGGCATCCTCTGATATTGATGAGGATATCAGCTCATAAAGGTCTTCCAATGTGTCAAGATCATTATATAGTTCGTTAAGAAGTCCCG
Organism: Lachnospiraceae bacterium; assembly: GCA_024690425.1. The sequence continues at coordinate 12,255 of JAILCT010000242.1, forward strand.
ATTTAAAATCAGTAAGCTGCTGTTTTATCGGCTTAAGCATCTTTAGTGAACCGGCCATGGCAATTAAGTCCCTGGGATTGGCCGACTTATAGATAACCCTGCTCATAAGGCGTTCAAGGTCATATACCGGGTTTAAGTACTCCCGAAGCTCCTCTCTTGTGATCGCATTCTTAAGAAGGGCTTCAACCGCATCCAGTCTTTTGTTGATCTCATCCTTCTTTATAAGGGGCTGCTCAAGCATGGCTCTTAAAGCTCTTCCCCCCATCGCTGTCCTCGTTCTGTCAAGGACCGAGAGCAGGGATCCCTTCTTCTGCTTATCCCTCATGGTCTCCGTGAGCTCAAGATTCCTCCTTGTCGCAGAATCAAGGATCATATATTCCGAAACATCATATGTCTTTATCGTTCCTATCTGGGCGAGGGAATTCTTCTGGGTCTCATAGAGGTACTGAAGGAGTGCGCCAGCGCTTACCACCGAGCAGTCACCTTCCGAAAAGCCAAAACACCCAACCGACTCAACCTTGAAGTGGTCCCTTATCTTCCTTATACACAGTTCATCATCAAAATACCAGGCCTCCAGTGGATACACCGAAACCGAAAGTCGGTACTTGATGTCTTCTACATCGACTCCGCTTACAAGGAAAGAATCGTTGCACACTATTTCGGCCGGTGAATACTTATAAATCTCATCAAGAAGGTTTCTGACCGAATCGACTTCTGTTGACTTAAACTGTCCGGTTGTCACATCGCATACCGAGATCCCATACCTGTCGGCTATATATGCAATGCACATCAGGTAATTGTTCCTGGTATCATCAAGGGCCTGCATATCAAGATTGGTTCCCGGAGTCACTATCCTTGTGACCTCTCTCTTCACAAGGCCCTTGGCAAGCTTGGGATCCTCAACCTGCTCGCATATGGCCACCTTATAGCCCTTGGATATAAGCTTGTTTAAAAAGCCCTCAACCGCATGGTAGGGAACGCCGCACATGGGTGCACGTTCGGGAAGGCCGCACTGCTTTCCCGTAAGGGTAAGCTCCAGTTCCTTGGATACTATCTTGGCATCCTCAAAAAACATTTCGTAAAAATCACCCAGACGATAAAAGAGAATACAATCACTGTATTCTTCTTTTGTCTCAAGGTATTTTTGCATCATAGGTGATAACTCAGACATTGCCTACCTCATTCTTATCATTGACCGCATCAAGCATATCCTTTAAAGTCTCAAGTTCCTTCTGCCTTGTCAGTTCCACAAGCATAAGCTCAGTCACATCATGGACCTTGGTCTTAACGGGATCTGCGCATATAAGCTTCTTAAGATACCCCGTAACCTGATTAAGATGTCTTTCTTCAGTCATATTTATATAATCGATAACTATTATACCGCTTAAGTTCCGAAGCCTTATCTGCCTTGCTATCTCTTCCGTAGCCTCCATATTGCATTCAAAGAAGGTGGTCTCCTTATCGGTCTTTTTTGTGTTTTTACCTGTATTGACATCGATCGAACACAGGGCTCTTGTCTGTTCTATATATAAAAAGCCCCCGGACTTAAGCCATACCTTATCATTAAGAGCTTCTTCAAGCCCCGACTCTATTGAATAAAGCTTACAAAGAGGAAGAAGCTTATCCTTATAAAGTTCGATCTTTATATCAGGATTCATCCTGCAGAACTTATTTACAATACCATTATTAAGAGTCTCAAATATTTCAATATCGTCAGTTATTATTCTCTCAAGGCTAGAAGCATCCGCCTTAAGACAGTGTCTTTGCCATTCACTGTCGCCTTTGTATAATACAGTACCGCATGTTCTTTTATCTGCAGTTGACAGGATCCCATCCATAATACCGGCAAGCTCATCCGCTTCCTTAAGTACTTCTCCCCTGCCTGCATATGCGCTGTTGGTCCTGAGTGTTATCCCATACTCAAGATCCGCAAAGAAGGACCCATAAGCCTCCTTTAATTCCTTTCTGGTATCTCCCGTTATCTTTTGTGATATCGCAAAATTCCTGTCTGAATTCCTGATTACGGTATACATTCCTGTAAGCGACAGTTCATCGGTAAAAAGAGGCGCCTTGTCATCATCCCCCTTTTTCTTAAGCTGAAGGGGTACAAGACTTCCTCTTTTATATGAAGTACTTTTGATAAAACCTGTTTTGTTATCTCCGTAGGTGACAAATGAGGCTCCGATATTCTTTACGATATCCTTTACCATGCATACATAGATATTGCCGACCGCATCTTCATCCTCATCAAATAAACGGTATTCCAGAGGACGCTTCTCATCCATGCACATAAAGAGCGTAGACCCTGCGTATTTGGTTAGTACAATAGTCTTCTCATTCATATTATGTCTGTTCCTATCATGTCAAGGCTGACCCTGTTACCGTCTATATCAGTATATATTTCATTCCGTCTTATTGAAAGAGCAAATTCCGGAAGTTCTGCACCTTCCCTTCTGAAGGCTTCCCCGATCACAAGCTCAGGCTTTATATTCAGAACGCTTCCGCATGAGAGGCATAAATGGATCTCATCGTCATTACCGTCAATATCGTAGATACCAGATTTTATGTCAACCACGTTCTCGCTCTTCTTTGTCTGCTTTACAACATTTATGCTATCCTGTGCATACATCCTTTTTAAGGTTTCAATACAGGAAAATGAAGGTTTATATCCTTCCCTGAAGGAAACCGTGTAGTCGGCTGCACTGATGCTTGCCATTGCATTCCTGGCCCCTTCCGGGAGCTCCTTGAATGATAATATCTCAATGCCCTCCACATTGTTGGCATTCATCCGTTTTTTTGCTTCTGCCGATGTCACACGCTCTGTTATCTCTATATCCACATATTCGCCATCAGACTCAAGTCCTGTACTAAGCGGCATTGCAAAGGACATGATCTGATGGGGACTTAGGCCCTGCGAATAGGCTATAGGTATATCCGAACGTCTTAACAACTTCTGGAAATACCTCATCACATCCAGATGCCCTATATACTTCATCACGCCTTCTTTTTTAAATCTTATCCTAACCTTCATAGCATACCCCTCCGCCGAAGATCCTGGCGCCGCAGCCGGAACACCTCATCCTGCAGTTTGGCGTAACGGTCTCATTAAGGGCATTGTTCCATTCGCGCTTAAGGAAGTCCTTCGTAACACCTATGTCTATCATATCCCAGGGCAGTATCTCATCAAGGGATCTCTCTCTTGATGTATAGAAATCCATGGATATACCGCACTCTTCAAAAGATCGTATCCATGGCTCTTCCCTGAAGGTCTCTGTCCACGCATCAAAGAGACATCCGTTCTCATAGGCCTTTATAAGCACTGCGGACAGTTTCCTGTCTCCCCTTGCAAAAACGCCCTCGAGTATGCTGACATCAGCCTCATGATAATTATACTTTATTGACTTGCTGTTCAGCTGTTCATGCATGCATTCATTGACGAAATGCGCTTTATCAAGAAAGTCATTCTTCTTATACATCTTGGCCCACTGAAAAGGGGTAAAGGGCTTGGGAACAAAGAAGGATGAAGATGCAACTATCTGTACCCTGCCCTTGCGCTCACTCTTTGGTATAAGTTCATAATAGAGCTTTGCTATCTCATTGCTTAGCTTGGCTATGCCCCTCATATCATCTTCGGTTTCCGTTGGCAGTCCCAGCATAAAATAGAGCTTAACCCTTGTCCATCCGCCAAGGAAGGCCTGCCTGGCCCCTTCCAGTATCACTTCTTCGGTAAGCCCCTTGTTGATAACATTGCGCAGCCTCTGTGAACCTGCTTCCGGTGCGAAGGTAAGCGATGACTTTCTGACATCCTGGATCTTGCTCATGACATCAAGCGAAAAGGCATCAATCCTCAATGACGGAAGCGATATGTTAAGCTTCTTCTCCTGTGCATAATCAACAAGAAAGTTTATTAGTTCCTCTAAATGGGTATAATCACTTGAGCTTAATGAACTAAGGGATATCTCTTCATATCCTGTATTATCAAGCATTTCTTTTGCATATGACTTTAAAAGGTTTACATCCCTCTCCCTCACGGGCCGATAGAGCATCCCTGCCTGGCAGAAACGGCATCCCCTTATACATCCCCTCTGGATCTCAAGTACTACCCTGTCCTGGGTAACCTTTATAAATGGAACCACAGGCTTCAGAGGGTAAAAAGTATCCGATACATTCATCTCTATTTCTTTGTGGATAACGTAAGGGACATCATCATATTTGGGGCCAAATGTCTTTATCAGACCTTCATCATCATATTCAACTCTATATAGTGACGGTACATATATCCCGTTAATATGTGAAGCCTTTCGTAAAAAATCCTTTCTTGAAAGGCACTTACGCTTGCACTCCTTATATAGATCAAGAAGCAGCCTGTAGGCAGTCTCCCCTTCGCCTATGTAAAAGAGGTCAAAGAAATCGGCAAGGGGCTCAGGATTATAGGTGCAGGGCCCTCCTCCTATGACTATCGGATGCTCCTCGTTCCTGTCATCTGCCAGTAATGGAATGTGCGACAGATCAAGTATCTGCAGGACATTGGTGTAACACATTTCATACTGGAGTGTTATCCCCAGAAAGTCAAAATCAAGAATCGGGTCCTGTGATTCAAGTGCGAATAATGGAATATCCTTCTCCTTCATTATTGCATGAAGGTCTGTCCACGGCGAATAAACACGTTCGCACCATACATCGTCGAACGTGTTAAACATTGAATACAGTATTTGGATACCCAGGTGAGACATACCTATCTCATATACATCCGGAAAGCACATGGCAAACCTAATGTCCACCCTGTCCTTATCCTTGACAACACTGTTCACTTCGTTGCCTATGTACCTTGCCGGCTTCTCAACCGTTAAGAGTATCTCTTCGCTTAATGCAGTTCTTCTCATATTCAGGTCCTACCGGTTGGCAAGCTCCTTCACTATATCGGTCCAGTCAAGCCCACATTCTGCCATAAGTACCATTACATGGTAAAGGAAATCGGCGATCTCATACTTTACTTCTTCCCTGTCGGGATTCTTCGCTGCGATCACTATCTCGGTCGCCTCTTCTCCAACCTTCTTAAGTATCTTGTCGATACCCTTGTCAAATAGATAATTGGTATAGGAACCTTCCTTAGGGTTATTCTTTCTGTCGAGTATGACATTATATACATCTTCGAACACCTTAAGGGGATCCCTTGAATTGTAATCTGTCTTTACTATCTCATTAAAGAAGCACGAATAGGCTCCCGTATGGCAGGCATTGCCGATCTGGGCAACCTTGGCCAGAATAGTATCCATATCGCAGTCAGCCATCAATGACTTAACATACTGGTAATGGCCGCTGGTCTCACCCTTTACCCACAATTCATTCCTGCTCCTTGAATAATATGTCATCTTACCGGTCTCTATAGTCATGTCGTAGGCTTCTTCATTCATATATGCGACCATCAGGACTTCACCTGTAACGCAGTCCTGAACGACAACCGGTACATGACCGTCGGAATTCTTCTTAAAGACATCAAAGGAATACGGACTCTCAAGTATATGGGTATTGATACCGTTTTCCTTAAGTTCCTTTTTAAGTCCCATAAGCTTTTCGGTATTCTCATTAACAAATCTTCCGGAGATACCGATCACACAGTCGTTGTTGAGCAACCTGCAGGCTTTATCGAGTGAAGGGTCATCCGTGACCGGCAGGATCTTTAATTCCCTGTAGGAATCAAAGACCTGATCATCAAGGAGAAGTACACCTGTAGTGTACTCTCTTACAAGGTCTATGGAACCAAGCACCTGCTCTTCCGCATCCGCACAGACCAGGATCTTATCCTTGGAAAACCTCTTGCTGACTTCTTCTATCAGGTCTATATTTCCCTGCTTGGCAAGATTAAGCGCTGCATATTTGCATCCGGCATAGAGGATCTTCTTGACATCTTCAACCCTGTTTATATTACCGGCGCCAATTACAGGAATGCTTACGCTTCTGTTTATTGACCGCATAATAAGAAGAGCCTCCTCATGTGAGGTATCGTCATCCGACTGGTCAAATATTATGAGCATATCAGCTCCCGCACTGCAGCAGTTGATCGCATAGCCCACCGGATCATCGCTTAACAACCAGTCATCCGAAAAGTCATCATATAGTTTTTTGTCTTTCAAAAACAGGCAGGGTACGATTTTTTTCTCCATTACAGGGTTCCTTTCGTTGATAAAACATCGTTTATACGTTCATCAAAAGAGACTGCCATATCAAGCGCCTTACCAAAGGACTTAAACATGGCCTCGGCAATATGATGTGAATTCTCTCCCGAGATAACCTTGATATGAAGGTTCATCATTGCGCTGTAGCTTATCGCATAGAAGAATTCACGGATAAGCTCTGTATCAAGGTATCCTATCTTTTCTGTTTTAAAATCAGCTTCATAAGAGAGATAAGGACGTCCGCACAGATCGACCGCACACAATACCAGAGCATCATCCATGGGCAGAATCATATGACCGTAGCGTCTTATTCCCTTTTTATCCCCCACGGCTTCCTTTATCGCATTCCCGAGAACTATTCCTGTATCTTCAACGCTGTGATGTCCGTCAACATGAAGATCACCGGAAACATTGAGCTTCATATCAAAGAGACCGTGTTTTGAAAAACCTTCGAGCATATGATCGAAAAACCCGATCCCGGTTGTAACAGATGACTCTCCTTTGCCGTCAAGATTAAGATCCAGGGTTATCTGGGTCTCTTTTGTATCTCTCTTGATACTGGCTTTTCTTTCCTTTTTCATACTTATATCCTCTTGTTATGAATGAAATTATTGAAATCTTACCTTTATGGAATTAGCATGTGCTGTAAGGCCTTCAGCTTCAGCAAATGCTATGATATCATCCTTTGCTGCCCTTAAGGCTTCGTTTGAATACGCTATTATGCTTGATCTCTTTATGAAGGCATCCACACCCAGAGGTGAGAAGAATTTTGCGGTTCCATTGGTCGGAAGAACATGGTTCGGTCCCGCATAGTAATCACCAAGAGGCTCCGATGAATTCTCGCCTATAAAGATCGCTCCCGCATTCTTTATCTTCGTCATTACATTAAAAGCATCCTTGGTCAATATCTCAAGATGCTCGCTTGCTATCTCATTGGCAGTCTCTATGGCTTCATCCATATCCTTCGCAAGAAGTATATACCCGTAATTCTCAAGTGATTTAAGAATTATATCACGTCTTTCAAGGCTCTGGGTAAACAGATCCACCTCTTTGCTCACCTTATCCGCAAGATCTTCGGAAGTTGTGATAAGGATCGAAGATGCAAGCTGATCATGTTCCGCCTGTGATAGCAGATCGGCGGCCACATATCGTGGATTGGCCGTCTCATCCGCCAATACCAGTATCTCACTCGGACCGGCGACCGAATCTATGCTGACATGTCCGAAAACAGCCTTCTTGGCCAGTGCAACGAAAATATTACCCGGGCCTACTATCTTATCAACTTTGGGGATCGACTCGGTCCCAAAAGCAAGCGCCCCTATCGCCTGAGCCCCTCCAACCTTATATATCTCATCAACACCTGCAATATATGCAGCAACAAGGGTAGATGGAGTAACCTTACCGTCAGTACCGGCCGGAGTCGTCATCACGATACGCTTAACTCCTGCCACCTTTGCAGGTATTATATTCATGAGTGTTGAAGAAGGATAGGCTGCCTTGCCACCGGGAACATATACCCCCACCTTTTCAATGGCACTTACCTTCTGGCCGAGTATTGTACCGTCTTCCCTTGTCTCCATCCAGCTGTTCAGCTTCTGTTTTTCATGATATGTCCTTATGTTATCGGCTGCACGCTTCATGACTTCTATAAGTTCCTTGTTAAAGCCTTCCACAGCAGCTTTTATTTCCTCATTTGTAACTCTTATGTTTTCAGCGTTGATGTCGCACTTGTCGAACTTCTTGGTCAGTTCAAAAACAGCACTGTCTCCCCTTTCTCTTACACTCTCCAATATCTCTTTTACCGTGGATTCATATTCGGTGTATTGTGAAGGGCTTCTCTTTAACAGATCCTTTATTATGTTCTGTCTGGACTCTTCTGTCAGTTTAACTGTTCTCATAATCTCTCCTTTATCTTCCGGATCAGACTGCCTATCCTCTCAGCCTCCATCTTCATGCTGACCTGATTTACTATCATTCTGGCTGAAAGGGGACATACCTCCTCAAGTACCATAAGACCGTTTTCCTTAAGTGTCGATCCTGTCTCGACGATGTCGACTATAACTTCTGACAGCCCCACTATTGGTGCAAGTTCTATAGACCCGTTCAGCTTGATTATATCGACAGTCTGGTGCTTCTTATTATAGAAATAATCCTTGGCGATCCTTGGATATTTTGTAGCTACTCTTATCATCTCATGGTGTAGCAGCAGGTCCCTGCTTTCTTCCGGTCCGCACACGCACATCCTGCACCTGCCGAATCCAAGATCCAATACTTCATAGCATTTTCTGTTCTCTTCAAGTATGGTGTCTTTACCGACAACACCAATATCTGCAGCACCGTACTCAACATAGGTGGGCACATCCGGGCCCTTGGCAAGAAAGAACTTAAGCTTTTGTTCCTCATTTACGAAGATAAGCTTTCTTGTGTCCTTATCCTTCATTTCCTCGCATGTTATCCCAATCTCTTCAAGCAGCTCCAGCGTCTTATTGGCCAGCCTGCCTTTACCGAGTGCAAATGTTATATAGTTTAACTCTCCGTTCATACCATCATATCCTTATCATTTCAAGTTTATTGCTTTTGGCGTAATTCTCCGTATCTTCTATCCCGAAAGCATCGGCGTTCATCATAATGACTCTTAAGCCTTCTTTTCTTAATTCCGAAGCTTTCCGGTAAGCTTCCATGCGCTTATCCTTATCATAAACTATCAGATAGCTTTTTACACTCTTTACGCCGGTATCTATCTTCTGGCGCTCAAGTACAGACATTAGCTGATCCACCTGGATACAGAAACCTATGGCTGCCGAATCCTTTCCGAATTCACTCAGAAGGTTATCATATCTTCCTCCCTTGACGATCGCATCTCCGCTTCCGTATGTATA
>JAILCT010000006.1 GCA_024690425.1 Lachnospiraceae bacterium
TATGAGTTCACGCTACTCCTGCGGATAAGCAGATACATCAAACAAAGGTACAAGATCATCTACTGCAGCACTGGTTTCCGTGGCGAACTTGCCAACACCCTTTTCCATACTGTCGAGTATCTCATTTGTATCATATATCTAAGTTACATCATAATCCTGCAAAAATCAAACAAAGCAGGCTGCAAGATCATTTATCACTTCGCCTGCTACTATAAGACCGGCTACGGAGGGGACAAATGCCGTTGATCCCGGAATATCCCTGCGCTGTGTGCATTTTCTCTCTGCTCCCGGAGGACAGATGCAGTTCTCCCTGCAGCTTATCGACATATCCTCCAAGGGCCTCTTCGGTTCTTCTTTTGAATATACGACCTTAAGGGAATCAATCCCCCTCTTTCTGCATTCCCGCCTCATCACCTTGGCAAGGGGACAAATGGACGTCTTATATATATCGGCAACTTCGAACATGGACGGATCGACTTTGTTACCCGCTCCCATGGACGATATGACCGGCACCCCGGCTTCCTTTGCTTTTTCTATGATTGCAAGCTTTCCGGTTACCGTGTCGATCGCATCCACAACATAGTCATAATCGTGAAAGTCAAACTGATCCTGTGTCTGTGGCAGAAAGAAGGTCCTGTAGACTCTGACCTTACAATCCGGGTTTATATCATGTACCCTTTCCTCTGCCACTTCAACTTTATATCTACCTACTGTTTTTCTTGTGGCGATTATCTGGCGGTTGATATTTGTAAGACATACCTTGTCATCATCTATAAGATCAAGGGCTCCTATCCCGCTTCTTGCAAGAGCCTCAACCACGTAGCCTCCCACTCCCCCGATCCCGAAAACGGCAATACGGGAAGACGCAAGCCTTCCCATCGCTTCCTCTCCATATATAAGTTGTGTCCTTGAAAACTGATTCAGCATAAGCACTCCGCCTCCTATTTGATCAGCTTAATCATTATAATATGAATTGCTTCATCCGTAAATGAGCAGGCCCATTGGATGACGGATATCCGTTCTATCATTCAGCTTAAATATCGTGTTATAATGTTATCACTAATCTGTAGATGATATGTGAGGTATACTGCCATGAAATACTCTTTGGATACATACAGGCTTTATCAGAAAGAAGACCGATTCCCATATGTGATCCGTGTCAAGGTTACAATGAAAGAACCTGTAGATGCAGACATTCTGAAAGACTCAGTAAATACAGCCATCACAAGATATCCTTACTTCTGCGTCAGGGTTTCCACGGGGGAAGACGGCGGCTATACTCTTCTAAAAAACGACAGGCCTGTTGCAGTCCTTCCCCTGGCCCGGGCGCCACGTTATTTATGCTCCGATGAAGTAAACGATCACTTGTTGTTCGTGGAATATGACGGACAGGATATCTATTTCAACATCAGCCATTCCCTGTGCGGCGGGCGGGGTGCCTTTCCATGGGTAATGACAAATGTATATCAGTATGTTAAAGATCGTTATCACATCCTTCCGGACGCACCGGGGATCAGAAAACCCGGCGAGCCCTTACTTGCGGGCGAAGATACCGAGCCGACAATTGACATGCTGACAGATGAACCTAAGATATACACCAGAAAAGCACAAAAGCACACTGTAATGGTCGTGGATTACATGAACGGACTGTTTAATCCCTTAAAAAGAAGTGAGACATTTCATGTTTTCGAGTTTTCACAGTCGGATGTGATGGAACTTGTGGGCGGGCAGGATTCCAGCGTTAATTCATTCTTTATGGTTGCAATGGCAAGATCACTCGACAGGCTTCTTCCGGATAAAAACACGATAATCTGCGGCGAATGCGCACACAACACCTTTGCAGGACTGGGAATACAGAATTCTCATTGTGATATGCTGGCGCATATCCTGGTGGATTACAAGCGGGAGCAGCTCAAGTGGGATATGAATAAGCTCGGAACCATGACTCGCGGGCAGTTTATCCTGCAGACCGATCCTTCCTACAGCCACCCGCAGATGCGTAAACTCTTTAAGCTGTATGATGAGATAGACCAAATATCTGGATTAAAAAACAAGCGCGCATATATGGCCAAGCACAACCCCTCCTCCGGGAAAGATGCGGAGCATGGGACTTTTCTTGTAAACTATACCGGACAGATGCATTGGGGTGAGGTTGCCGACTATGTGGAATCATACGTGGCGGTTGTTGCCGGACATCTTGTTCTGGAGATATCCTCAATGGAGGGTAAGATCTTTATCTCCTTCATGCAGATGATCAAAGGAAATAAGTATATCGATGCATTCTGCCGGACATTGTACGAACTGGGGCTTAAATACAAGCTGTCGGGTCCTTTTCCCAAACACCTTGCAAAACACAGGCAGCCGACCGAATAAGCGAAAAGATAATATTGAAATGAGGGTACGGTTCTTCGTTTCATGCTATATCAGCTACTCTGCATCCCGCTACGTTTATCAGATCATCAGGCGAAAGTTCGATCTGCATCCCGACTTTTCCCGCACTGACAAATATCTTTTCATGATCCGGTGCCGTCTTATGTATAAATGTCTTAAACTGTTTTTTCATCCCTATGGGAGAACATCCGCCATGTACATATCCTGTTAACGGCAGCAGCTCTTTCTGTTTTATCATGGCAACGGCTTTCTCTCCGGCTTCCTTTGCTGCTTTTTTAAGATCAAGCTCTTCCTTTACCGGAACCACAAAAACGTAATACATCTCTGATTTTCCCTGAGTCACCAGTGTTTTGAACACTTTTTCCGGTTCTTCCCCAAGTATATTTGCTATATCTTCACCACTTAAAGCCGGATCCGGTTCATATGCATGGCTCTCGTACGAAATCTTCTTTCCGTCAAGAACCCTCATTACATTTGTTTTTTCTTCTTTTTTCATATCTTCACTATCCTTGTCCTTATTTCAGCTTATAGCCGGCTTTGATATCCACGTTCTGTTTAAGCGGCCTTCAGGCTTTTGTTTACTCAGGCTTAGACGTGTACCGGCCACAGGCTATATAGAATAATGCCTCAGCGGGTATAACAAACAGTGTATTGGCATAGGACATAAGTGTCGTGATCCCGGAATACCCTGCCAGAGCTTCAATCTGCTGTCTTGAGTAGAAAAAGGTCCCAAGCACATTTCCAAACACGGACACAATGGCAAGTATTACGGATAATACGATCAGAACAATACCCACAAACCTGTTGTCTTCCCTCTGAGAAATACTGAAGAAAACAATGTAGATGATAAGCTGGAAGATCACAAATATCAGCGCAACGGGAAATACTGTTGTCTTCATATCCATTGACCCTCCCATAAATCCTTTGAGCAGTGTTTTCTGCATAGCTACCATCCCAATTCCTATCACTGCTGCCAGCGCCTGCAGGATCATTGCAATTAATGCCATTATCTTAATACTTCTTTTGTTCATGATTTTCATCCTCTTTTCTTGTTTTAGTCCCCATCAAGTGATCAGGTTCTTCCTGCTCCGTAATCAAAAGCATCCTTAGGCTCATCACATATAAGTATCTCCGGATTACACGAAAGAGCGATCGCTATCACGATACGCTGCCGCATTCCTCCCGAAAACTCATGCGGATACTGTTTCATCCTTCGTTCGGGTTCGGTGATCCCAACCTCTCTTAAAAGCTGTATCGCACGATCATTTATTTCA
>JAILCT010000056.1 GCA_024690425.1 Lachnospiraceae bacterium
TGGCAGGTGTGTCTATAAGCTCAAGAAGTGCCTTGGCAAATATCTCCCCAAGAACGATTATGATAAGACCGCTTATAAGAGACAGTGTATAGACCGTCTGGACCGCATCGGAGAGCTCATTCTTACGCTTCTTGCCTATAAGGGTCGCGATCGCCACATTACCGCCTGTAGCAAGACCGGTGAAGAGAGTGATGAACATATTGATGATGGACGTGTTGGCCCCTACCGCCGCTATCGCATCTTTGCTGGCAAAGCGGCCGACAACGGCCACATCCGCCGCATTGAAGAACTGCTGCAGTATACTGATGGCCGCCAGCGGAAGTGCGACCCTTAAGATCTTGTCCGCCAGCGACCCATTTAACATATCGATTTTGTTTTTCTTATCATTCAGGGACATTTCTATTTAAACCACTTCTCGGCATCCTGTCTGAACTTGTCAAATGAGGATTTCTCCATATAAAACATATGCCCGGAAGGATAATAGGTAAACTGCAGATTAGCCTCCCTGTCTTCACTTAAGAAAACATGGTTGTAAACCCATTCAGCCGAATAGAAAGGAGTTGCCCCGTCATAGTAGCCGCACAGTACCCATACCTTCAGGAAGGGATTCTTGGACATACAGGTATATACAATATCCTCCTGGGAGATCAGCCCGTTATCATTCGCCAGGCTCCACTGAGCGTTTACGTCACCGGAAATCGGTATGAAGGGCCTGTCAGTCTTAAACTTAAGTTCCTCCGTGAGGTACTTCTGATATGATGCAAACAGGGCAATATCCGATGAGAACCCGGAAGGATCGGAGGCTCCGTTTTCTATAGATCCCGAGGTAACAGGACCCGTTATACGTCCGTCATAGCGGCCGATCATCTGCTTGTCATCGCTTAACAGCTCCTTTGCAAAATCAGCAAAATCAATCCTTAAGTTCTGTTTTACCACATACTCTTTGGACAATCCTATGTAGCCCGCAAGCTTGCCTGCCAGCTCATCCTGCTCCTTCTTGTCCATCTTCCTGCCAAGGAACAGCGCCGGAACATACTCCCTTTCCACAAAGGAACGGACTTCCTCAAGATAATCCTCAAGCTCCATATCCAGGTATTCCTTCGCAAGCTTGCCGTGGTACCATGCATCAGCCGCATAGGTCGGCACAAACAGGGCATAAGGGATGTCATTTCCACCGCCATTGACCAAAGCTTCGAAATTATTGCAGGAAGAAACCAGCATAACACCGTTTATAAACATTGCATATTGATCCGAAAGATAGCTGCACAATCCAACCGCTCTCGTGGTACCGTATGACTCTCCTGCGATATATTTGGGTGATCCCCACCTCTTATGTCTGTTTATATACAGCCTGATAAAGTCACCTACCAAGCGTATATCATTATCATACCCGATAAAGTCCGTTGTCTCATCTTCATTCAGCGCGTATGAATAGCCTGTTCCCACAGGATCTATGAACACAAGATCGGTCATATCAAGTATCGAATTCTCATTATCCACTACCTTGGCCGGAAGGGTTTTGGCGTATCCGACCTCATCGATCTCAGGCCTGCGCGGTCCCAGGCAGCCGAACTGGATATAGAAGCTGCTTGCCCCCGGGCCTCCGTTGAAGGCAAATGTAATGGGCCGGTCGCTTGCATCCTTAACATCATCCCTTGTATATGCGGTATAAAACATCCGGCATTTCTTACCGCCGCTCTCAAGGCCTATCATTGCGGCCTCCGCGGTATAAGGGATCTTCTCGCCCTTTATGGTAACTTCATGCCCGGTCTTGACTATTTCATCCTCAGGCATTGCCGTATCATCCGCTTCCTGATCCTTAGCTTCTTCCTCCACAGCCGGCACACTATTGTCCTTCGCCGCATCTTCTGGCGCCGCAAACACCCCGGTCGGCCATACACTCAGAAGCAGTCCCGTAACAATAATCATTGCAATCTTTCTCTTCATACGCAGTTCCTCCTGTAATTATAAACATCACTATTATTTATTCTACCATATTATGAGGACATGGGGACGGTTCTTTTGTCTTCATCTGTTTTTCATCTGTTTTTCATCTGTTCTTGAATTACTATTAAATACCCGTTATAATTAACGTACTTATTTAAGTACGTTTTGGCGTACCAATGAACCGGTACAGGTTCTTTACCCGTTCTATAGGCGGTTTGGATTTTAAGGGAGATACATTGTGCTGATAGTAAAACAAATGGATTTAAGATCCAACATAAAGAAATATTTTGACCTTGCATATAATGGGGAAGCCGTTTTTATACCCCGCAAGCAGGATCGCAATGTCGTAATAATATCCGAGGAAGAATACAGGCGTTTACAACAGGCCAACCGTATCGGATCATATGCACAGTCATTCAATACCGCCAGGGACAGAATTAACTCGGCAGAGTTCAGAATGTCCGACAGCATCAAGGCTCATAATCTCAAAAAGCTCGAAGCTATACGTTCTTTTGGAGACAACTGGAACGGAAACGGTGCTCCGGCATTTAAACCCTCTCTCGTTGCCAGGGCTGAAAATCTGATCAATGAGCTTAATATCCAACCCGAGGTTTTCCCTACTGCTCTCAATACAATACAGCTTGAATATGATAACTCAAGGAAAGATCATATGGAGATCGAAATATGCGAGGATGACACTGCCGAAATATTTATCGTTAAATTCAATGGTGAAGAAATATCGGACACTATCCCGGCAACCGCAGTCGGCATAAATGAAAGGGTGAGTGATTTTTATGGATAATACATTTAATAATACCGAGAAGCTGTACAGGGCTGTATATCCGCCGGAGATCGCAGATATGTACTGGAAGATAGACGGGAGCATATCATCTGCTGCATTTGCCGACCCTAAGGGGTTATCTGTCGACAGGGGATGGTACCGCTCTGACAATGAAGTGATCGTTTCCATGCGCAAGAGGTTTACCGGACATATAGTATCTCTTTATGTTCGTAACTGTCGGGATACAGGTGCCGTAGTCAGGTATCTTCCCTCATCATCAAACAAATACCACTCGGAAATCCACGGAAGTGAATCAGAGCCGCTGTTAAGCAAATCCCAGCGTAGACATCTTGCAAAAGCGGCCGTGGTGATAACACCGCGGCCGCTCGATACATAAACTATGCTTTATACTTTTACAGACGTAGTTTTGTCAAAACGTCATCGAAGAAACAGTTCTTTAAATTCTTTTCTCCCCGGAACCCAGGCTTTCTCGTAAATATGTGTAAAATGATTCTTAACGGTCTGTTCCGAAATGCCAAACATATACGCAATCCTTCGATTGGAGAATCCCGATACCTTTAAGAAGCCCAGTTCCAGTTCACGCTTGGTGAACCCGTATTCCCGGGCCTTTTCAAGATATCGTTCTTTTGTGATCCCGGTATCATTCATCTTCCAGATCCATTTCTTCATTCATTTTTCGTTCGGCATTCAGTCTCAATGGCAGGAAGAAAAACTCGAAAATCACTGCATAAAATCCGGCCAGGAAGCACACCGCCAGATTCGGTCCGAAGGTAGAAGGGTCATCAAACCTCCCCATAAGAAGAATAGCGGATATGATGATCGCAAAAAGTGCTCCGAACAAAGTCAGCTTCTGAGCCGCATCAACAGCTCCTATGATATTCTTTAATTCAAGAAGGCTGTATTGCTTTATCCCTACAGTAAATGATCT
>JAILCT010000059.1 GCA_024690425.1 Lachnospiraceae bacterium
CCTGCATCAGCCTCGGCAGCCATCATGGCAAATACATCATCAACACCGTTCTGCTTGGCATCTGAAAAGGCCGCCATGATACGCGCCACCTCATCATCAAGCGCAGAACCGGTAAGATGTCCGTCGGATGAATCCCCGAGAGTCTCTCCTTCACCTGTATCGGCCACAGGTTCCGGGGCAGGTGCCTCCTGCACGACTGCAGGCTCCTCACCGGTCACATCCTCTGATTCGGCAGTCTGGTAGAGCTTTCTTGCATCATATTCATACCATTTGATTATCGGTTTATGACGATCGTACAATTCATTGCCTTTCTGTGCTCCCCGTATTTAATATTTTACCACAAACGGTTGTTTTATGCTATACTGTACAAGGCAACAAGCCAAAACACAGCTAATGAGGAGAATATTATGGAAGTAGTATGTTTGGATATGGAAGGCGTTCTCGTACCCGAGATATGGATAGCATTCGCGGATGCCGTAGGAATACCGGATCTTAGAAGGACTACCAGGGACGAACCCGATTACGATAAGCTTATGAAGTTTCGGATAAACATCCTTAACGAGCACGGTCTCGGTCTTAAGAAGATACAGGATACGATCGCCACTATCGAACCCTTTATGGGCGCCAAAGAGTTCCTTGATGAATTAAGAAGCTTAACCCAGGTCATCATCTTAAGCGATACCTTTACCCAGTTTGCCGGGCCTCTCATGAAGAAGCTCGGAATGCCGACGATATTCTGTAATACCCTTGAGGTTGCGAATGACGGCAGTATAACCGGATATAAGATGCGGTGTGAGAACAGCAAGCTCACGACAGTCAAGGCTCTTCAGTCAATGGGATTTGATACCATAGCATCAGGTGATTCATTTAACGATCTGGGTATGATACAGGCCAGTAAGGCAGGCTTCCTCTTCAGGACAACCGGGCAGATACGCAAGGACTACCCGCAGTATCCTGCTTTTGAGGAATACAGCGAATTACTCACTGCGATAAAGGAACAGTTATCCTAAGAAAATGGGGATATTATCCCCCAATCAAGCAAAGCGGCTTCATCGGCATCGTGGGAATTCATTATAAGCGTTCTCCCTTTAAGATGCTTAAGTATATATGAAGCTGCTTTCTTTTTGCTCTCTTCATCAAGACCTGTAAAGGGTTCGTCAAGAAGAAGGATATTGAAGGGATGGTTCATGGCCCTTTCTATGGAAACAAGACGCTTCATACCCCCGCTGCAGGAAGAGACCGGTGTAGAACCGGAGATCAGTTCACCGGCCAGGGAGGTTGAAAACGCTTCCCCCGCTCCCAGTCTTATATTCTGTTCGACAGTAAGATAGGGAATAAGCCTGTCTTCCTGAAAAACAGCGCTTACACTTCCGGCCTGCGGCCTTATAAGTCCCCTTTCATCATCGGTTTCCAGACCCATAATGATCCTGAACATTGTTGTCTTGCCCGACCCGGAAGGCTCCATGATACAGTATCTGCCCCCCTCTTCAAGCTTAAGGGACACATCCGATAACACCTTCCTGTCACCGAAGCTCTTATTGAACCTGTATTCTGTGGTTACGCTCCCGAAGGCGGGTGATTTTGCATGAGTCGGATGAGGCATAAGCCTATTGAGCCTGACCTCCAGAACATTATAAATAAGCCACATAATGACCTTCTCACTCAGCACAGACAGGATTATGAGAGTAAGGGTCCAAGCAAGCAGATCAGCCGTTTCAAGATATATCTTTGCCATATATATCCTGTTTCCTATGGAAGGCTCAGGTACACCGATCACCTCCGCAGCAACTCCGGATTTAAAGCACATACCAAGTGTCACCTTAATGGTGGGCTTTAGAAAATCAATAAGAGGCCTACGGTATATGAACATCAGTCTGTTATATAAAGATATGTTAAAAACATCCGCCATCTCCAGAAGGTCCCGATCCGCTGCATCAAGTCCCGCAAGAGTATTCACATAGATATTGGGAAAGCTCACGAGAAAAGTCACATAAAGAGCCAGATAAGCCGGTCCCGTCCATATAAGAAACAGCACAACAAAGGATACAACGGGAATCGCCTTCAAAACCGAAATAAGCGGAGCCAGAAAATCCCTGACCGTCTGCCTGAAGTGAGATACACCGGCAAGAAACATACCCAGTATCAGGCCGGATAAGAATCCCAGGAGTATCCTCATCAGAGAAGCAAAAAGAGTTGCAGCAAAATCAGGCCTTAGAATGTTTTTAAAGAAAGCAAAAATGACCTGCACAGGGCCTGCCAGCAGTATCTTATTATGAATAAGAACTGCCAGCAGCTGCCACAATGCAAGCCATATTAAGACATTGATCACATATCTCTTATGCTTCATATCCGGTACGCACTGTCCTCACAACATGTATCAGGGTAAGAAGTAGAAATCATCTCCCGGGAGGGAACCGCCCACCATCGCAGGATCCTGTCCCGCAAGGACCGCAAGGTATCCCGACAGGGTATTCTTCATCTCGCTGCCGCTTATGCACACAAGGTTGCATCCGGGTATAGCCTTCGCGGCAACGGGAGCCTTCTCAACAATACCTGCTGCCGCAACCAGTTCACCTGCTTCGGCCGCATTGGCGTTCACATAGTCAACACTTGCTCCGTGCTGCTTGATGAACTCGGTTACTGCATCCTTATGTTCCTTAAGAAAGTCGTTTCTTACAAGGGTCACGCCTGTCACAAGACGTGAACCGTCATCCGAAGCCTCATCCCACAGGGCCGACAGATCGAGCACCGGGCTTAAGCTCTCATTCTGTATGCAAGCTGCCGTTACAAAGGGCTGGGGAAGGATCCCTACAGTATCCTCTCCCGATGCAAGATATGCAACAACTTCGGTCGCTTCTGACTTAAATTCTACATTGACCTTATCGGTCAGTCCAGCTTTATCAAGCAGATAGCTGAATGCATACTCGGGTGTTGCACCCTTACCCGTCATGCACACGGTCCTTCCCTCAAGGTCTGCAAGGGACTTGATCGATGTGTCCGCGCTCACAAGATACAGGACACCCAGCGTATTGATATCGATCACACTCACTCCGCCTTCGGTCTTATTGTAAAGGACTGATGCCATGTTGGCAGGTACCAGGGCTATATCGGCATTCCCCGCGATGACTTCCTTAAGGACTTCATCCGGCTGGGTGTACATGGTAACTTCGTATTTATCAGGGGTATTACCCTTATCCGAATCATCCATGAGCTTGACAAGCCCCATCGTTGTGGGTCCCTTAAGCGCAGCCACGTTTACAGATACAGCTTCCTTCTTACCGCAGCCTGCAAGGACAGACGATGCGATAAGCGCAAGGCCGAAAAGGCCTCCCAATATTCTTTTTTTCATAATATATCCTCCATCTCTTTATTTATTTTCATTCATATATTCAATTATATATTCATATATTTATTTATTCATATATTTTCCCGATCATCTTGAAGTATACACCCCTGTTAATTTCTTCACAAGAGTTTTTGGCTGTATGCAGCTATAGGTTTTTTCTTTTACTGTATTTATATGGTATAATAATGAATCGAAGTTTCAGAAGGGAGATATAAATATGGATAAGACTGTTAAAAAGATCTTAAGGACCCTGCTGTGCCTTGTATTATGCACTGCATTTGTCCTTGTATTGCCGCTTGATGTGAATGCAAAAGTTAAGAAGAATACCAAAAAGGCCGGGACTGTATCAAAGAATAAGGTCATTGTCCTTGACCCCGGGCATGATACCACCCATCTAGGCTGCCATTACGAGGGATTCGAAGAGGGGTTTGCCAACCTTGCGATCGCCCTCTACTGCAAGCAGGAGCTCGAACGTTACAAGGGCGTAACCGTATATCTGACAAGGACTACGCTCGAATGTCCTTACGGAGCCAATCCCGATTCAACCGCCGCATGCCTGTCAGGACGTGTCAATTACGCCATCGCCCTTAAGGCCAATGCCATCGTAAGCCTTCATAATGATTACGATCCGGATCTTGACACAACACAGTGCGGATCGAAGATAATAGTGCCCAACCGGTTCTACCGCCCGGATGTATGCCTTACGGGAACGGGCCTTGCAAGGTCCATACTTCCCCAGCTTACCGCAACGGGCCTTACAGTTAACAACTGGAAGGAATGTCCCAACGGTACCGGGATCGTAACCCGCAATTCAGGTTCGGCCACCTATCCCGACGGAACTCCCAAGGATTATTATGCACTTATAAACAAGGCCAAGTCAGCCGGCATCCCCGCAATCATAGTGGAGCATGCCTACTGCACCAACGAATCCGACAGGACGGGACACTTAAGCACACAGGACCAGCTTATGCAGCTGGGGATCGCAGATGCACGCGGAATAGCCGCTTATTACGGTCTGACCCTTAAATAGGGTCAGATCAGCGTTTCTGCATATTCAAGCGCCTGTACTATATTCTCCCTGAAGTTATCCCTTCCGGCAAAATCAACAAAACCGGCTTTCTCGAATGCTTCCATTGGCTGTTCGTTAACATGCGAGAACACGACCGTGATCTTATCCTTGCGGGCTTCCTCAACCAGTTCGCGAAGCTTCCTCATGGCAGTCACATCCACTGCCGGAACACTCCTCATCCTTATCACCAACACCCTGGTATATTTTTTCGAATTGATCTTAAGAAGGCTGTCGGCCGCCGCGAAGAACATGGGGCCGCTTATCTCATATACGCGTATCTCCCTGGGGATAGAGAGAAGCTTCTCGGCTTCACCTTCCGTCACTTCAGGTTCTTCTATATATTTCCAGCCCTTTACATCCGCCGTATCCGACATCCTCTTCATAAACAGCAAGGCCGCGAGCACGATACCGTACTCTATGGCGACCACAAGGTCGAAGAACACGGTGAGAAGGAAGGTGAGCACAAGCACCGCTATATCACTCTTGGGCGCTGTCTTGCACAGGTTTAAGAAAGATGACCAGTCCGCCATGTTCGCCGCAACGATAAGGAGTACCGCAGCAAGTGTGGTAAGCGGGATCATCGATGCAAGAGGCATCATGACTACAAGGATTATGCCAAGGGTTATGCAGTGGACGACACCGGCTACAGGAGTACGGCCCCCGTTCCTTACATTGGCTGCCGT
>JAILCT010000094.1 GCA_024690425.1 Lachnospiraceae bacterium
CGGAGAAAGGATTATTATGAGCAACAATAACGAAAGACTTACATATAAAAATATGGAGATCATAGGGATCGATCATGGTTTTGGACAGATGAAGACGAGGTATAACACCTTCCGGTCCGGAGTGATCACAAGGGAGACGGAGCCACCTGTCGGAGGTGATATCCTGATCTTTGATGGGAAGTATCACATCATCGGGGAACAGCATAAGGTTTTCGCTCAGAAAAAGACGCAGGATGAGGACTACTATATCTTAACGGTAGCGGCACTTGCAAAGGAAATGATCAGCAGGCAGTTAAGAGATGCTGATGTGATCATTGCTGCAGGTCTTCCGCTTCAATGGGTGACCACCGGTAAGGAAGACTTTAAGGATTATCTTATGCAGAGGGATGTTGTGGAGTTTTCCTACAAAGGAAAAGATTATAAAGTCCGTATCAAAGGAGTACTTATCTATCCGCAGGGCTTTGCCGGGATCGCGACCAGATTGAGTGAATACGGTGGCATCAACATCCTGGCAGATATCGGTAACGGAACCATGAACACTATGTATATCAAGAATGGCAGACCGAGTGCATCGGAGTGTTATACGGATAAGCTGGGAGTAGGGCAGTGCATCATACAGATGCAGAATGAGTTCCAGACCATTGGCGGCTCAAAAGCACCGTATGAATTGATGGAAAGTTATCTGTGGACAGGAAAGACAGAGCTTCCGGAAAAGTATCAGGATATGATGAAGAGAGTTGCAAAGGATTACGCCGAAAGAATTATCGGAAGGCTTCGGGAGTATGAGTACAATCCCGATATTATGAAGCTCCATGTGATGGGCGGAGGTATCTGCATACTTAAAAACTTTTGGAACTTTGGTGATGCAAAGGTGAATTTCATTGAGGATATCAGAGCTACGGCGAAAGGATATGAAGCATTGGCACTTAATGACCTTCGCCGGGGTAAAGATGCGGGAAGGAGCAGGATACCGGCATGATGCGGAAGAATGAGAAATGCTTTCATATCAGGCTGAATATGACTAAACCAACAGACCGGGAAATCTGGGAATGGCTTCATGGGAAAGAAGAGTCGCAGACAATATCGCTCAACTCTTTTCTGATTGAGGAGCTGCGGAGGATGATGTTGGCAGATAAGGGGATGGTGGCAGTAATGCCATCCCCGATATTGCCGGAACCTTCGACGGGTAAGGCATCATCGGAGAAGGATACAGAATCGGAGGAAGATTTGAACCTGTCGGAAGATGCATTGGACTTCTTAAGTCAGTTTTGAGAGTGGTAGCAATCTGGCACCACAGAAGATATGGAAGCCGGAATAATAGTAGCAATTTGTAACCAATAAAAAGAAAAGGGCTGCCGTTTAAGGCAGCAAGATAAAGGCAAATGCAGGAGAAGGTCATGGAAAAAGACATGGTAAAGAACATATATAAGAGCCCTCGGCGATTGAGAGCGAAATACACCCATCGCACAAACCTGACGGTTTATGCTCTGGATATTTCGCCACTGCGTGGAGCTGCCGGTTATGGGGTAGACACCCCATTCCGGCATGGGAAACATCCACCGGATGTTTCCATGAGCATCCTGCGGATGCCTGAAAGCGTAAAGGCGAAGGAGGAGCATTATAAAAAGACATGTATTTGTACAGGAGAGCAAGCTGAGCAATTTAAAAGGCAGAATTGACTATATATCAAATCCCAAGAGACAGGAACACCTCTATGCAGTGTATGATACCGCCGATCCGCTTTTCTGGAGAGAGCTTGCAAAAGAAAACATGCGTATCCATAAGGAAAGCGGAACCAAGGGTAAGTGCATCGAAGGCAGAGAACTGATCATAGCATTGCCGGAGCCACTAACCGAAAAGGATCCAAACGAACTGCTTAGGGAAATCGTGGAAGTGTTCAGGAAAAAATATGGTGTAGATTGCATAGCGGCTCTTCATCATAACAAAAGGAAAACGAATTATCATATACATCTGATTTTTTCAGAACGTAAGCGTAAGGAGGTGGTCGATGAAAAGATAGCAACGAGAAATATGTTCTATGATGAGAACGGTAAGCACGTCCGGACAAAGAAGGAAATCCTGGATGAGAATGGAAATATCAGAGATGGCTGCTACATCATTAAAAAGGGCGAAGTCTATGAGCGTGATATTTTCTCAGCAAAGGATAAACAGTTTAAGTCGAAAGCTTTTCTAAAGGAAGCCAAGGTTTATTTGATG
>JAILCT010000012.1 GCA_024690425.1 Lachnospiraceae bacterium
CCGAACGGCTGCAAGATCACAAAATTCCTGCACCCGTGCTCCGCATGATGCAATATCTCTGCAGGTATCAGGACTCCCTCACCCGCATCAAAGGTATGATGAACGATCTCATCACTTGCCTTTACTATATCCTGGATACGCGCAGCTCTTTCATAGAGAGGATGGCGCCTTGCTATCCGGTCTGTATTTGCATGTACGAAGTTAAACAGATTGTCCAGAACATAGTACTGCAGCTTCTCCTTAGGAGGCTTGTCCAGCTTATATTCCTGTATCTGTCTGTCTATGTAATAATAGCTCTTTCTTATGACATCGGTCATATGGGCCTCGATCACCTCAAAGCCGTTCTTCTCAAGATAATCCTCTATATCATGATTGGCCCCGGGATGGAAGTTGAGCACATATTCCCCAATGATAAGAACAGTGGGTCTTAATGTACTTCTGTCGTATTCTACCCGGCACATTATATCTATCGCTCTCTTAAAGGCTTCGGATATTTCTCTCATGCCAAACGTTCTTCCCGAACCCGTGATGGCATTTATCAGCTCATCCATCGCCTCATCAAATGCCCTGTCAGAGCTGCCCGCGATCTTTTCATAGGGCCTCATTTTTCTGAGGATACCCTCAAGGGCATCTATCATGGGAAGGGTATATGCTATCTTGAACTCTGATGCCGGGCTGAAATAAAAGCCCGGATGCAGCTTGTGATAATCATCATGATCATTGGTAAAGATCGGAACCTGCTCAAAGCCTGCATCATCCAGCGCTTTTCGAAGCAGTGCGCAGTAATGGGTGAGCCTGCAGTCGCCGACATACTTGCCTATGCCTGCCGCGCAATGATCCGGATCGTACTTCCCGCTCTTTAGCGCTGCAAGCATCTCTCCTATAAGCATCTGGGCCGGGAAACAGATATCGTTATGTACATACTGCTTTCCGAGACGTATCGCCTCCTCACGCCCTATCTCAAGGGGAACTGCATTTAAACCCTGTGATCCCAATACTGCCGCCAGCACCCGGCAAAATGCATGCGAGGTGTTCGGAACAAGGATGGTCATCCCTTCCCTGCTCTCCCCGGTGATCTTGACAGGATACGGATCCTTGAGTCCGGAAACGCTTGTACTTATCCCCTGTTCCCTGCGCATGTTCACCGTCTCGATAAAGGAACGAACGCGGATCCTTAACGGACCTTCTATATCACTCTCATCAAGCTTTACAACAAGAGGTGTCCTGCCGGATATCTCATTCATCAGCCTTATTATCTCATCTGACAGATAGGCATCATGACCGCAGCCGAAGCTTACCAGCTGCACATACTGGAGATAGTCGCTGCCTGCTGCCATAATGGCTGAAGAAAGCATCCTTGCATGGAAATTATTTACTATATCAAGCCTGCTGTTTTTAAGTTCTACGCTGTTTATCCCCGGAACGGAATCCACGGTCAGAACGGGAATTCCCATACCGGTGAACATCTTGGGCAGGCCGTGGTTTACCAAAGGATCGTTCTGATAAGGACGGGAAGCCAGTATTATCGCGTAACTGCTCTCCGCCTTAACCTTCTCGATTATCGCACTGCCCTCGTTTATCAGCTTTTCACGGAATGATCTCATTGCATCATCGGAAGCGGCTATGGCTTTCTTCACAATATCAGCCGGTATGCCGAATTCCTCACTCATGTATTTTGTAAGCTGATTGTCACGATCTTTATTATTATACCAATGAAACAATGGTGTGTCGAACCTTATGTCGAACAATCTTGAGGGATCATCCGAATTGCGCAGCACTATAGGGTATCCCTTGACCACCGCACACATCGAGCGGGATGTGGCTTCGGTGTTTTCTGACTCAACCGTTGTTATTATGGGCATAAATATCCGGTCGGGCTTCATGGCTGCAAGGCTTCTTATATGACCGTGAACAAGCTTGGCCGGAAAACATACCGTATCGGAGGTCACGGCATAAAGCCCGCCCTCATACATATCCCTTGTGCTTAAGGGTGATATAATCACCTTATAACCCAGGCTCTTCCAGAAGGTCGTCCAAAAAGGCATGGTCTCCCAAAAAGAAAGCACCCTGGGTATTCCTATAACGGTACCGTTTTCGGGAAGCAGCTTGAGATAAGGATACTCACCCGTCAGAAGCTTCTCTCTTATGTCAAACATATCGGGAGTCTCTCCCGCTCCGGATACGGGCTTTAATCTGCTTCTCACCTCAGGGTCCTTCGGATCCCCGATGATCATGCCGCGTTCACACCGGTTGCCGGTAACCCATTTGGTACCGTTCGAAAAATGCATCACAGTACGTTTGCAATGATTGGTACAGAAAGGACAGAGGTTCGCCGTGTCCTGGATATATGTAAGCTCATCCAATGCATCAAGCCCGATAAAGGAAGGCTTTACTTCTTCCTTGCCTATCCGTTCCCTTGCTATATACGCTGCACCTATAGCTCCCATAAGTCCCGGATAGGGAGACCTTATCACATTTTTCCCCAGATACTGCTCCATTGCCCGAAGGATCGCATCATTGCAGAAGGTTCCTCCCTGGACAACGATCTTATCTCCGAGCGATGAAAGATTTGATATCCTGATAACCTTTGTAAATACATTTTCTATTATCGAACGGCACAGTCCCGCCATGATATCGTCTGCCGTCCTGCCGTTTCTCTGCTCAGTTATGATCATGCTGTTCATGAAAACGGTACAGCGGCTTCCGAGAGATGCCGGATGCTTTGATGCAAAGGCTCTCTCTGCTATTTTTTCAGCGGGTATGTTCATGGTCCGGGCATAGTTCTCAAGAAAGGATCCGCAGCCTGACGAGCAGGCCTCATTTACCACGATATTTGTTATGATGCCCTCATGCATCCATATGGCCTTCATGTCCTGACCGCCTATATCAAGTATGAAGCTTACATCCTTTTCATACTCCATGGCGGCACGTGAATGAGCCACCGTTTCAACGATATGGAACTCTGCTCCGAAAGCCTTGTTAAGAAGGAGCTCTCCGTAGCCTGTCGTACATACGGCCTGTATGTCAAGCCTGATCCCTTCCTTACGGTATTTATCGCGGAGCATGATCAGACCCTTCTTTGCTGTATTAAAAGGATCACCGAAGTTACTCGAATAATATGAGTCAAAAACCGTACCGTTTTCATCCATGAGCACAAGCTTGGTCGTAGTGCTTCCGGAATCGATCCCGATATATGTCCGGATAAAGGGTGCCTTTACCGTCTCACCCTGCCCCGGGTCTTCCTGTATTTTGTGCCTTGTAAGAAACTCATCCTTCTCTGCTTCGGAAGTGAAGAAGGCAGGTTCGCTCTTGCTCAGCACAAGCTTTTTATTCTTTTTCAGGCTGACAAGCTTCTCATATAAATCATCCAGGGAAATCGCAGACGTATCCCCAAACATTCGCTCAAGAGAAAGGGCAGCGCCCGTCGCAACGGTAAGCTGGGGATTTTCGGGGATGATGACATCCTCATCCTTAAGCTTCAGCATATCCTTAAACACTCTTACAAGGACCGGATTAAAACAGAGCGGACCGCCGGTAAAGGCTACCGGACTTATTATATCTATACCCTGTGCCAATCCTCCCACAGTCTGT
This sequence comes from Lachnospiraceae bacterium, assembly GCA_024690425.1. Next base: position 3,592 of record JAILCT010000012.1, read on the forward strand.
TTTGCTATGGCATGAAAAGCCGAAAGTGCCAGATCCTCACGTGATATACCCTGATTCAGCAGGGGCTGTATATCTGTCTTGGCATATACTCCGCACCTGCCGGAGATATCGTATGATCTGCTGCCCTTTTGGGCCAGCTCATTAAACTCCTCCACAGGCACCTTAAGTACCGAAGCGATCTCATCAATAAATGCACCTGTGCCGCCGGCACAGCTGCCATTCATTCTCATATCGGAAACACTCATGCTCCCGTCCGATTCATTATCAAAAAAGACTATCTTGGCGTCCTGACCTCCAAGTTCTATAACGGTGCCGACCCTACTGTTATCATTGGAGAGAGCAAGAGCATTGCTTGTCACCTCCTGAACAAAGGGTACCGAAAGTACGTCGGCGAGCGGTTTTGCTCCCGACCCTGTCAGTGCAGTCCTTATTTGTGCATTTGGAAACTTCTCTCCCAATCTCTCCAGCGCCTTGATGACACTGTCAAGCTGAGCCGCAAAATGTCTGTTGTATTCGGTGTAAACGATCCTCCTTTCAGCATGATCAAACACCGCAAGCTTTGTTGTTGTCGAACCGATGTCTATACCGACATCAAAATATCGTTTATCGTTCAATTTCCCGGATCATCCTTCTCAAATGGTGTAAATAAATTATGCTTCCTTTACCACGATATCTCATCAGCATCTGATAATATTTATATAATTATACCAATTTTGCTTCTTTACTTACAACAAAATCATCTTTAGAATTGGAGTTCTATTCCGGCTGCAATTATTTTGGTCATTGAGTGGTAAAAACATTGGAAGTTATGAATCTTTCTTTTCCTTGGAATTGAGTTTTCAAATCGATATTTAAATTCGAGTTCTGCCAATCAAGTAGGAGGAATTTCTCATAAATGAGAAATTCCGCAGACTGTAGACAAAGTGGGAGTGGAACTTCGAGTTCTGCTCCCATTTTTCTGTATTGAATGATATTTTCATCAGGCAGCCATCTGACAACCGGATGATCTATCAGATGAAGGCCCTAATATCCCCTTTCTTTGAAGCATCTTCGCTAACTTCTTTAGATTTAGGCATGCGTAGGTCAGCCCGACCTTCATTTCCATTCGCGCTTTCCCATACATCTGTGTGTATCTGAATCCGTGGTTTTCTTTTGCTGTTCCGAACAACCGCTCTATTGTCTCTTTTCGGAGCTTATACAGTTCGTTCATTCCTATTGTGTGCCGTATGTCTTCGCATAGCTCCATGTAATCTTCCCATACATGCCTGGTTATAAGTTTTTGATGATCTCTGTTGTCCGTGCATTGACTCAGGTATTGGCATTCCGCACATATGTGTTTGCTGCTTTTGTATTCCCGATAGCCATCCCTGTTTGTTGTGCTGTATTTAAGAACCTGATCATTGGGGCATATGTAGCAGTCATAGTATTCATCATATGCATACTCATATTTCCTAAAGAAACCGTCCTTGGTCATCGGGCTCTTATATGGGAACAGCGGTCGGATGCCATCATCTATGAGCAACTTAGCGATTGCCGGTGTTTTGTATCCGGCATCTGCGATCAGGGTTTCTATACCGATGTCTTTTATCTTGTCATAAAGTCCCTTGAAGGTTCTGCTGTCATGGAGATTTCCCGGACTCACTGTATATCCCAAAACCCAACCGTTTTTATCGCAGGCTGTCTCAACTGAGTATGCAAAGACCTGTTTGTGCTCTCCTTTGTGAAACCATCCGCTTTCTGGATCACTTGTGCTTTCCTTGATCTCTTTCCCGCCGGAAGGTCCGCCCGACGGCGGGTTGTCATCATCATGATCATCATGATCTTTCAGCGGTTTTTTATTATGTTCAGTCCTGTCATGATTGATCTCTTTTTTCAGCATATCTTCGTAAAACAGCGCTTCCTGCTTCGCAATCCGTTTACGCATCTTTTTACTGTTGGCTCGTGCCTTTATGTGAGTGGCGTCCACAAACACCTCTGAAGGATCAACAAAATCCCATCTATAACAGTCCTCAAGTATCTTGGAAAATATCTGCTCAAACAGATCTGTATTCTTGAACCTTCTCGTGTAATTCTTTCCGAATGTTGAAAAATGCGGGACCGGATCATACATCTCCAATCCAAGGAACCAGCGGTATGCAACATTGACCTCGATTTCTTTGATGGTCTGGCGCATGCTCCTTATTCCGTACAGATATTGGATGAATGGAATTTTGATCAGTACAACGGGATCAATACTCGGACGTCCGTTATCTGGGCAATATTTTTCTTCAACCAGATCATAAATAAAAGACCAGTCTATTGCTTTATCGATAAGTCGCAACAGGTGGTCTTTCGGAACGAGATCATCCATGCAGAACATTTGTATTTGTTCTCTTTTAGAGTCGGTATTTTGTGTCATCATAGCCTAAACCCCTCACTGAAATGATATATAAATAATACCATAAAATC
>JAILCT010000168.1 GCA_024690425.1 Lachnospiraceae bacterium
ACTTCCTTACAGAAGGTAAGGCAGCAGGCGAGTGGCTCAAGGCTTACGCAGCTAAGCAGGGTATCAGCGAGATCAACTACCTCATCATCCAGGGTACCACAGGTTCATCAGCTCAGATCGGACGTACCGACGGCTTCAGAGAGATCGCTAAGGCTGAAGGTTGGAACGAGCTTGACGCTCAGACCGGTGACTTCACCGAGGCAGGCGGACAGGAAGTTATGGAGTCATTCTGTAAGTCATATGCAGGCAAGTTCAACGTAGTAATATGTGAGAACGATAACGAAGCATTCGGCGCTATGACAGCTATGGACAACGCAGGCGTTAAGTATGGTCCCGGCAACGATGTAATCCTTATTTCTTACGATGCTTGTACAGCAGGTCTTAAGGAAGTTCAGGCCGGCAAGATCACAGCAGACTTCGAGTGTAATCCTCTTGCAGCTCCTACTGTAGAGAAGGTTATCCAGACTCTTCAGTCAGGCGGAACTCCTGAGGCACAGATCCTTGTTCCCGATAACTGGTATGCACTTAAGGATCAGATCGTTGACTTCTCAGTTGACGGAACAGCTCAGTCTATGACAGAAGTTACTGATGCAGTTATCGAGGCTCAGTACTAAGATCGGCTGATAAGCACAACAATATGTAACATACGGGGAGGGAGTTTCTTACTCCCTCCCCTTTTTAATAACAAACGGAGGAAGCGATCGTGGAAGATAATGTAGTTCTGACTGCGAGACAGATTTCAATGACCTTTCCCGGAGTTGTTGCCCTTGACCATGTTGACTTTACCTTAAGAAAGGGTGAGATACATGCTCTTATGGGTGAGAACGGAGCGGGAAAATCAACACTGATAAAGTGTCTTACCGGTATAAATGATTTTGAAGAGGGTGAGATCCATGTGGATGGTATTGCGGAACCTGTTCGCAATCACTCCACCAAGGATGCCCAGGAAGTCGGGATATCAACCGTGTACCAGGAGGTAAACCTGTGCCCCAACTTATCGGTGGCAGAGAATCTCTTCATAGGAAGGGAACCGCTTACCAAGCTGGGAACGATAGACCGCAAGGCTTATACGGAGAGGGCTCAGAAGATAATGGATGAGCTGGGTATAGCCGTTGATGTTCAGAGGAACCTTGAGAATTATTCCCTTGCCATTCAGCAGATGGTAGCTATCGCACGTGCGGTTGATATGGATTGTAAGGTGCTTATCCTTGATGAGCCTACATCATCTCTCGATGACGAGGAAGTTGAGAAACTCTTTAATGTTATGCGTATGCTTAAGAGCAAGGGCGTAGGTATCATATTTGTTACCCACTTCCTTGAGCAGGTATATGCAGTATGCGACAGGATAACGGTTCTGCGTAACGGAAGGCTCGTAGGAGAATATCCGATAGTCGATCTGCCCAGGCTTAAGCTGGTTGCAGCCATGATGGGTAAGGATTTTGATGACCTTAAGTCGATCAAGTCCGATGAGAGCGGCAAGGTAGGCGAAGAACTGATCATAAGTGCCAGGGGACTGGGACACACCGGAACAGTCAAGCCCTTCGATCTTGATATACATAAGGGCGAGGTTGTCGGTGTCGGCGGACTTCTGGGAAGCGGACGAAGCGAACTGGCCCGTTCCATATACGGTGCGGATAAGGCCAATTCGGGAACATTAAGGGTTAAGAACCAGGAAGTTAAGATCAATCAGCCCATAGATGCAATGAACCTCGGTATGGGAATGCTTCCCGATGACCGTAAGGCAGAAGGTATCATAGATGATCTTTCTATAAGGGAGAACATTATACTTGCCCTCCAGAGTAAGAACGGAATGTTCAAGCTCATGACAAGGCAGCAGCAGAATGAGCTCGCTGACAAGTATATTGAGCTTCTCTCAATAAAGACACCCAGCCGTGAGACTCTTGTAAAGCAGCTCTCCGGCGGTAACCAGCAGAAGGTAATACTTGCCCGCTGGCTGGCAACCAATCCGGATTTCCTTATTCTTGACGAGCCTACAAGAGGTATCGATGTAGGTACCAAGACCGAGATCCAGAAGCTTGTACTTGAGCTTGCCAAGGAAGGCAAATCCATCATGTTCATCTCTTCCGAGATATCGGAGATGCTTCGTACATGCTCCCGCATGATAATCATGAGGGACGGTGAGAAGGTTGATGAGCTTGACGGTGACCTTACCGAAGAACGTGTAATGAAATCGATAGCGGGAGGTGACAACAAATAATGAATGCACAATTAATGTGGAAAAAGATCAAAAAGTCACAGCTCCTGTTACCTGTTGTGGCAATGATACTGGTAATGGCCATAAACATCATACATGATGCGGCTACAGGCGCCGGTGCTTTTTCATTCTTTAAGATAACCCTGCAGCAGACGACCGGAAACGGAACCATTCTCTACGGCAGGATCATAGATATCTTAAACAGGGGTTCCGAGGCAGCTCTTCTTGCCCTTGGTATGACACTGGTTGTATCGGCTTCAGCCGGAACTGATATATCCGTTGGTTCAGTAATGAGTCTTTCAGCATCTTTCTGCTGTATGCTCCTTGCAGGCTACGGTGTATCATCAACCAATGAACTTGCTGTTCCCCTTATCGTAGGTCTTCTTGCAGCTATCCTTATGGGATGTGTATGCGGAGCCTTCAACGGACTGCTGGTTGCCAGGTTCAACATCCAGCCCATGGTCGCGACGCTGATCCTGTATTCGGCGGCACGTGCGATCGGACTCCTTCTTTGCAACGACCTTATCGTATATGTAAGGAATGACAGCTTCGGTTTCTTTGGAAGCTTTCTCGGACCGATCCCGACACCTATCATAATAACTGCCATATGCATTGCCATCCTGTCACTTATCCTTAACAAGACAGCTCTCGGAATGTATATACAGTCAGTAGGTATCAACTCAAAGGCTTCACGTATCGCAGGCCTTAATTCCAAGATGATAATACATCTTGCATATATAGTATGCGGACTCTTTGCAGGTATCGCCGGTATCGTTGCTTCTTCAAGGATCACATCCGCCGATTCCAACAACATAGGTCTGTATCTTGAAATGGATGCCATCCTTGCGGTAGCTCTTGGCGGTAATTCACTTGGCGGCGGTAAGTTCTCACTTGCCGGATCGATAATCGGTGCCTACACAATCCAGGCTATCACGACAACACTGTATGCACTCGGTGTATCGACCAACCAGGCACCTGTTTTCAAGGCTATCATCGTTATAATCATCGTAGCGATCCAGGCACCGCCGGTTAAGGCCTTCATGAGAAAGAGAAAACTCGGCAAAACTTCAAAGGGGGTGGCATAAATGAAAAACAAAAAGCTTAACTTAAACAGCCACACCATACTGTTGCTTATAACGATAGTACTCTTTATCGTTCTCTACATGCTGGGATGTATCCTTTACAGCAAGAAAGGTTTTACACATTTACAGACCTTCCTTAACATCCTTATAACCAATGCGGGACTTATATGTATCGCGAGCGGAATGACCTGCGTAATGTTAACGGCCGGTATCGATATTTCGGTCGGAGGTCTTGTTGCCATGGACTGTATGATGCTCGCTGTAGGTATCAACAGCGGTATCTCAGCTCCCGTAATGGTAATCCTGGTTATACTTACAGGTCTTGTGTTCGGTCTTATGCAGGGATTCTTTGTAGGATACTTAAACATCCAGCCCTTTATCGTATCCATGGCGGGTATGTTCTTTACAAGGGGTATGACAGCCGTTATATCGACGGACCAGGTATCCATAACCAAGGAAACATCACCCCTTTACTACGCATGGGCCAACTATAAGATCAAGCTTCCTTTCGGCGGATATGTTAATAACAAGGGTGTTTACAATGCTCCCTATATCCGTATCAATGTTGTTATCGCCCTGCTTGTCCTTATCGTTATATTCTTCATGTTAAGGCACACAAGGTTCGGACGAAGCCTCTATGCGGTAGGCGGTAACGAGCAGTCGGCAGCTATGATGGGTCTTAATATCAAGTCCGTTAAGTTAAGGGCTTACGTATTATCATCATTCCTCTGCTCGATCGGCGGTATCTGCTTCTCGCTTAACACGATGTCGGGTTCTGTTCAGCAGGCCCTGGGTCTTGAGATGGACGCCATATCATCGGCGGTTATCGGTGGTACACTCCTTACGGGTGGTGTCGGTAACGTACTCGGTTCCTTCTTCGGTGTTCTGATAAACGGAACCA
>JAILCT010000176.1 GCA_024690425.1 Lachnospiraceae bacterium
TTATCGTACGCATGCATCGTAAAGAAGAGGCAGAGAATGGCATTTAACACCGGTATGAATATGGCCGCCACCGTGAACTTGCGTGTTATCATCGGAACTATCTTCCCTGATCGTGATATTATCTTCACCGGATTAAACATCGCATCCAGATAATATCCGATAAGGGGATAGCAGAAGCCCATGGCGAGTATGGGTACGCTCAAATACATCCCTCCACCCATGTAAGGGTTTAGGATCGGAGGTAAATAGGTAAGCAGGATCGCCGCCAGAATAAAATATCCGTAATCCCTTTCATCCATACCTGCCGCCAGCTTGCGGATAAGCGGTAGCATGATAAGGAAGGCGAGATATACATACAAAAACCATAGGGGCGTGATGAAGGGCTGCATGTATATCGTCTGAATAAAGAATTTAGCCGAAAACCCGTATTCCGGATGCTTTATATACAGACGGATATAATAGATCAGTGATATGACCAGAAGGACCATCACAGTTCTTAATACACGCCTCTTATACAACTCGGATATAGTCTCCTTCCTGGGGATGAGCAAGGCTCCCGAGATCATAAGGAATATGGGAACTCCGCACTTTGCCAGATTTGCAAAAAGTATAACGATCTCTCTTACGGCCGCGGATGATGTGGTCGTAAAGATATCAAAACCATACTGTCCCGTATGGTTAAATATAACAAACAAAAATGCGATCAGCCTCAGTACTTCAAGGTATATTTTTTTATTCTTCATTCTCCGTTCTTTTCCTCATCAGTTCTATTATGTCGTCATCCTTCGGGGTAACGTCTGTCCCGTCGCCTTTATAGGTGCAGGCATCCCTGTATTCACAGTATTCACACGGGACAGTACCCGGGCTGCGCATCCTGTGCGGTTCAGCCTTGATATTCCCGTCAAGGATCTCTTTACCCAGGTCTTTTATCTTACAGTTTGTATAGGTCCTGATCACCCCGAATTCTTCTTCACTCGCCACGCTGCTTCCGACCGCAAAACCACCATCCTTCTTAAGTGCGACCGGAATAACACCTGACTTTGACACAAAGTCATTATCCATGAGCCTGTATACTGTCTCATCCGAGTTGACGAGTCCAGTCATCCTGAAGCTGTCCATGATCTTCTTATTGATCGCTGCAGTATCCTCATCCCCGGAGCCAGCATTGTTATCCTCTATCACGGGATCGTCGATATGATAGTAGAAGATGCCTGCGGGAATGACTTTGCTGCCCTCATATCTTTTCGAAACAAGCTCCATACCGGCGTTTAAGTAGACCACCAGCTGAAGATCAAGTCCCACATATACGGCCGCAAGATCAAACTTCCTGCTGCCCGACTTGTAATCGATTATCTTAATGTAGGTATTGCCATTCCCGGTATACACATCCATCCTGTCAACACGGCCTATAAGCCTTATTTCATCACCCGTTGTAAAATCAAGTTCTGTTTCACCCGGAGTAAAGCTGCCCTTCTTGAGATGGTCTGTGAGCACATTAACAGTGCGCTTAACGATCCTCTTCATCCTGTTCACCGAATACCTGGTCCTGAAGGACCCGTATACGGCACTGTAATCACCTGCTGCTATCGATCTCTCTATGGCCTCTTCTATTATGGCTTCCGCTTCTTCCTCTTCCACTGATATCCAGTCCATCTCCCTCTCCCTGAGTATACCTGCGTATTCCTTCAGGGCATCATGGAAGACCGAACCCATATCATTTGCCTCAAACGAAAAGAGCTCTCTCTCCTTAAGCGATAAGCCGTATTTCATGAAATGGGCGTAGGCACATCTTGCATAGGTCTCAAGCCTTGTTATCGAGCAGCTTAAGTCTGTGCCGTACAGAGCCTTCGCTACCGCCCTGCTGATCTTATCGTTTCCTCTGACAGGGCCGGAATCCAGAGCACCCTTCATAAAGGCATCAACCTGCCCTGCCGATCCTTCATCGATCATACATGTACCGAGCAGATTAAGATATCCCTCAAAAGCCTTATCATCCTTCACGCCCCTCAAAGCATCCTGTGCTCCTTCGGCCAGGCAGTGATGGGCCGACCTGTATCCGTAGGCCCTGTTATCCGGGCTTTCATCCGGCAGTTCGGTCTTTATCCCCGGGAACATCCTGGTTATTGTTTTTACGAAATAAGACGGGTTCATGGAAGCTCCGTCCGGACTCAGCCTGGAATATGATATATACAGATGCTCTCCCGGTTTACTTGTAAGCATGTAGAGGTAGAGCCTCTGTTCGTAAGCCTTCATACGGGCCGTGGGCGCAAGCTCTATTTCTCCCGTATTATCAGTATCAGAGAAGCTCGCCAGGAATTCCCTGTCCATATCGGATATTATGCCGCCGCTTCCTCCCTGCGCAGGGATCACGCCGTCATTTACCCCCATAAAGAAGAGGGCCTTTATGTCCCTTAACCTGGTCCTTGTTATATCACCGATCTGGATATAGTCATCGGTCCCCGGAAGAACTCCCGTCCTTATCTCGGCATAGCCCGCATCAAGAATATCCGCATATTCCCTGAGGGTCATCTTCTCACCGGGCATCAGGATAACTGTCTTGTTGAGCAGGTCGCACACTTCCTCATATATCCTTCCGTACTCCATCGCACGGACCTTATCGCCGTTTTCTTCAAAGGAAGCCTTCATGGCCTCCATTTTTTCCTGCAGCTTACGGGTACTTAAAAACCTGTAGAGGGCAGTCGATACAGTCCTTACATCAAAGGTCATGGTATCATCTGCACCTTGGAGAAGAGCATCGCCGAATTCCCCTATGTCCGTTACTATGCTCTCACGGAGATAATTAAGCCTCTCAAGATCGGCTTCTTCCATGTTTTGGGGTCTTAATACGAATTTACCGTCCCAGGCTGCTCTTCCCTTTATACCATATCTGAGGATGTAGTTCTCAAGATCGTCTATGTCGCTCACCGGATATCCGCTTACGGTGGTCCTTAAGTACCTAAGCATTGCCTCATAGGAATAATCATCTGTCATTATGTCGAAAAGGGCCCGTATGTATTCGATCAGAGGATTTAACATGACCGGTGCCTTCTTATCCACAAAACAGGGTATATCATACCGTGTAAAAGCCCTGACGCAGGTATTCATATAGGTCTCAAGGTCTCCCGTCACAACGGCTATATCCTTATAGTGATATCCCTCTTCCCTTATCAGCCTCTCTATCCTCACGGCCGCTTCGATGGCTTCTTCATAAGGATCGGTCCCGGTGAATACATGTATCGATCCTGCAGGTGCCTCTTCTTCATCATGTATGTATACCGCTTCCCTTGTCCTGAAAAGATTTCTCTCAAGGTGGATAAGATCCTTCCTCCTCTTATTTTCCGGCAGCCGGTTGCCTTCACTGTCGTACATAAATCTTGCCGGTACTTCCCCGCTTAAGATAACATCGTCCTTCCGGGCTACTCCACGGTCCTTGCACATTTTCTCAAGGGCAGCTATCGTTTTCCTGCTCAAATAGAAAAGATCCTGCTCATCTGGGCTGCTTCCATTGATGTTTCTGTCAGCATGATATGATGTGTCCCATAAAAGGGTCACATATACATCAGCACAGTTGACCAGAAGTTCTTCAATCAGTCCTCTCTGAACAGGAGTGAATCCCGTGTATCCGTCAAGGACTATTACAGTCTTCTTAAGCTTTTTCGAGCGCGGTACTTCGGCACGGACCTTCTGGAGGATCTCTTCTGTGGTTATGTATTTATCATTTATGTATTTAAGAAATTCATTATAGAGGAGTCTTATATCTGTGAGTTTCTGCTTGAGGATCCCTCTGGTGCTGCTCTTTTCGATAAGCTGCCCCAG
>JAILCT010000019.1 GCA_024690425.1 Lachnospiraceae bacterium
GGTTTCTGCTCCCGCTGTGGATAACAAGATACTTATTACCGTCAGAAGAAGCATCCACTTCTATGAAATGGTTTCCTCCTCCGAGTGTACCAAGGCTGCACTCAAGCCAGTTAAGCTTCTGAAGTTTCTCATAGCAGCATAGCTGGGAAAAATCAAATGCCTCGATCTCAGTTTCCCACACATTCATACCTGACTTTATATAATGTGCTGCTTCATCAAGTCTTTCAAAATCAATATCTACCTTCCCAAGATTTGTGGTATACATACCACACCCTATGTCAACGCCGACCACGTTGGGAACCGCCTTGTCTGTTACAGTCATGGTCGTCCCTATGGTGCAGCCTTTTCCGGCATGGACATCGGGCATGATCCTTATCCTGCTCCCATCGGTAAACTCATAATCACACATCCGCCTTATCTGTTCCTCAGCTTTTTCTTCGATTATGGTCGCATAGCAGATCGCTGTATTTCTTTTTCCTTTTATTTCAAACATTTCTATTCCCTCATGCGACGATCCTTTCATATCTCTCGGAAGAGATCACCTCCATCATGAAATGATAAGGATCGAGGCTGTCATTCTTTAACATCGTAAATATCTGAGGCGTACACCCGGACACGAGCTTTACACCTGCTTCGTTCATTGTAACGGGCTGCTGCCTGTTACGGCTGAACACATTCCAGAACACTATCTCAGGCAGCTTATAGCCATGCTCTGCATACTTCATCTTAGCTGCTTCAAAATTCGTGAGCGATGAGTTTCCGGTACACCAGTCAAATTCCATATCGGATATGATATAAAGCTTTGCAGGCATGTCTTCCTGCTTTACACGGTTCTTAACGGCTGTCCTTAATATCAGGTCAAATGTTGCTTCTATATCCGTGTTGCTGCATTCATTATAACCCATGCAGTATCTCATCTTCTCAACTATATCCCTGCCCTTAACTTCAACGAGCTGGGGTCTTGTTGAGAATGTTATGAAATGGCCCTTGAAAGCACCGGTATTATGCTCTGCGAAATAGATACCGAGTGACTGTGCGACTGCTGCAGGCAGAGGCCTGTTCCCACCATACATGGAACCGGATCCATCCACAACGGCAAGCGCGTTTTCACTTCCTGTGAAGTTCTCAAGTGCATTCCAGGTAACATCCATGGCATATCTCTCATCCTCGGTAAATCCCATACGCCTCATCGACCTGTCTATAACAGGAGCAACAACATCATAAGGTGTAAGGGTTCCGGTATGCATTGTGGAAGGATCAGATGCTGCCCTTTCGAGGAATGCAGCATACCTCTCCTGATCATTCCTGTTAAATGCAGCCCTGTACTTATATAATGCCTTGGATGCCTGCTTTTCATAGTCAAAGGTATAATCCTTCTCCCTGAGATTGTTCTCTATGATCTTAATATAGGAACGGAGGGCAGACAGGGTTCTCCTGTATGCGGCATCCTTGTATCCCATCTTCCTGGCTATCCTCTTGGCTGTCAGAACTGTTTCCTTATTGCTCGCGTTCACGGAAGGGAGCCACTTGGCAAGAAGGGACACTTCCCCACCTTCCTTAACAGCATTGATATCATGATCAAGCTGAGCCTTCAGATATTCTATAAGCATATCCTCACAGGGAGTGCCCATGAGCACAAGAAGATCATCATACCTTCCATATTCAGCTACGTTTTCGATATTCTTCTTAACTGTCTCAGTCTCATTCTTTGCAAGATATTCAAGGATGGTCTTGAAGGCCCTTCTCTCACCGAGCCCGCCTCTTATATCCCTTGCATAGAAAAGGATCTTGGTAGCGATATCAGGGTTTTCAGCATATGCCTTTATAAACCTTCCAGTTATATCCTCTTCGCTCGCATTCCTTAAAGCTCCAATGGTTGCAAAAAGATCAAGGCAGTCAGACATGGTTGTCGCATATGTCACTGCTCCGTTTTCAGTATAAGTTTTGTTTGCTTCCTTCTTCAAAAATCCCAGCATTTTAAATTCCTCCTTAACATACAACCACAAGATACATCTTAAAATGATGGGAGGGCTTTAACCTCCCCGCAGCCTGGTTATGAGCCAGGTGGTAACCATCTTTACCTAATCACCCTTGTAATAATTGCTGTCTATATCTTTCCGGTTGTTTTATATCGGTTTGCGGTATTGTGGCTTCCCGCAAACCTACAAGATACAGTCTGTAGACCACCGCGGGATCTTCCCCCGCACGAACTGACCGTGCCACAGCGGCCGTTCAA
>JAILCT010000222.1 GCA_024690425.1 Lachnospiraceae bacterium
ATTACGGTTGTTCGGTTCCAGCTTAGTATAATATAGTGTTGAATCTCCCTTCTGTATCTCCTTGATAGGATATACGCTGTTGATATGTTTTTTTAGTATCTTCTCACGTTTATTCATAATATAATCGCGAGTCAATTCTTCTCCATCGATTATAGCGCGGTGAAGTATATTTTTGTCAATACGCTGATTTAAGCTTTCCATATTTTGATCCTTTCATAAGAAAAGCCCGGCAGAAGGCCGGTTAGACCTGCTGACGGGCAATAAAAAACTCCCGGAAGACCGAGAGTGTGGTTAGAGGTTATATCTCTGCAGTTGTAAACGAAGTTTGTAAACCAACCTGTAAACGAGGGGTAAAAACTTTTATCCCTGCAGGGAATACTATCTATTTTTACTTTTTCTTTTTTTTATATATTTATTGTTTACACGTTTACAAATGCCTGAAACGCAGTAAATAAGCGGATTGTCATGTAAACGAGTGTAAACAGCCGTTTACAGATCAATTATCTGAACGGAACATCCTTCAGGGCTTCTTCGGGGATATGGAAGAAACCGTCATCCTGTTCATGCCCCTTTCGGACCCACGATCTCTGCTGGCCGTATTTATCGAACCTGTGCTGGGGTCCCTGTTCCCAACTGGCAACAGATGTGATCATGATATCGTTTATGGCATTTAACTCCCATTTCTGCGGGGAATCGTATTCCGGATGACCAAGTGCCTCATGATATAGCATCTTAGAGCATACATACTCTTCGATGGTCTCATCCAGGAACCCGAGGATGGCAGTGGCATCGGAATCTTCCGGTATAAACTCCTTCTGATGTTCCCTCATCTGCTCTGTCATTTCATCCGGCAGGCATAACTTAAAGTCACCCTTCCTGTAGATATCCATGATCTCAGCCCACATCTGCAGGATATATGCTCTTGAAGCTTTTTCATCATCAAGGATATGGACCTCTGCTTCCTCCGGATGGCATGTAATGGGAAGGAAACGCCTGTTTCCGGACCTGTCCCCGGGAAGGAACTGCTTTTTATTGGATGTTCCCCCGAAAATACACTGCCTTGGCCTGTCAGCCGGATGAGTTTCATAAGGTACCTTATAGGTTTCCTTCTGACGGCTTATAAACGACTTGATCTCCTCGATGCTCTTGGCACTGCTCGTTGCGATCATCTCAGACATTTCAATGATCCAGTGTCCCTGGAGCTTTCGATAGACGTTGTCGTCATCAAGTTTCCTGATATCATCAGAAAACCATTCATCCCTGATAGCCAATATACGGAAGAAGGATGATTTTCCTGCCCCCTGTCCACCGACAAGGCAGAGCATGTACTCAAACTTGCATCCGGGATCAAACACACGCGATACTGCGCCCAGCATACAGAGTTTAAGCGATTCATAGGTAAGATCCGATGTATTGGCACCCAGGAACCTGTGAAGGGCATATCTTACACGTTCTGTGCCGTCCCAGACAAGTGTCTTAAGGAGTTCCCTAATCGGATGGTATCTGTTGTTATTGGCGGCTATGGTGAGGGCCTGCAGGATACGCTTGTCACTGTTTATGTCATAATGGGCGTCAAGATACATATTTATATAGTTCATATCCGTGTCTGTGACGGACGTCCCTGACCGTTTCCAGTCAAAATCACCCACTAGATCGATCCTTTCGGTAAGCTCATTAAAGCGGAACTTTCCGGAAAAGAAGGGATCGTTCTCAAAAATATAAAGGATGTTGGGAATGTTCTGTTTAACATATCCCTTTCCTGTCTTTGCCAGGGCTTCCCTGATCGATGAATGTATATCTGTGCTATTATCTGTTGCAGAAGTAGTTGAGCAGCTCACGTTTTTCTTCCTCCTCTCCGTTTTCCAAAATCTTAAGCCATTCCGTAGCTAGATTTATATTTTCCACTGCGGTGCAGAAAAGATCCGACCATTCACCGTTCCTGTCAGGCAGTTCGGCTTCTCTTACCTTCCACCAATACCTGTGAAAATCGCAGATGACGGAAATGGCACAGTCCACTAATTCCCTAAAGTCAATTGCTTCCTGCTTTTCCTGTGACAATGCATTGTCTGATCCTGATGTCTGGTCCTGCTTTCCGTCATAGTGCTCTGTTGAAATGCCAAGATCATCCACAAGCTTCCTTGCGGCTTCCAGCGGTTTAAGAGAGAACAGCTTACCGACAAAGTCGATAACATCGCCGTCCTCCTGGCATCCGAAGCAGTGAAAACGTTTATCAACCTTCATGCTCGGGTTCCTGTCATTGTGGAACGGACATATGCACATGCCGTTCCTGTTGACTTTGATCCCATAAAAAGAAGCCGCATCCTTAACGGACACAGCTTCCTTAACGTCTGTGAAAATATTCATGATTATTAAATTCCTCCTGTTTTTATCTCTCCATTTCTTGTATCTTTGTCTTAACTTTG
>JAILCT010000245.1 GCA_024690425.1 Lachnospiraceae bacterium
CAATACGTCTTATGACCGGAGCGCCCATACCGGAGGGCTCGGATGCGGTATGCAAGTATGAGGATACCGATTATACCGAAGAAGCAGTTTCGCTCAAAAGGGAATACAGGCCCGGTGAAAACATAATAAGGGCAGGAGAGGATATTAAGAAAGGCACACTCCTTATAAAGGCGGGGAGCCTTATAGATGCAGGAATGATGGGTACAATGGCTTCACTGGGCGTGATGAAAGTCAAGGTATGTAAGCGGCCTCTTGCCGGTATCATATCAACCGGAGATGAACTGGTAGATGCAGCTTCTATCCCTGGTCCGGGTATGATAAGGAATTCGAACAGATATACCATGGCCGCAGCCCTAAAAGGTATCGGGATAGATACGGTGTATCTTGGACATGCAAGGGATGATACGGAAGAAACAAAGAGACTCATCGAAAAAGGAGAGAAGTGTGATATCATCATATCAACCGGCGGCGTGTCGGCAGGTGATCACGATCTTGTCCCGGATGCCATGGAGGAGGCAGGGTTTGAGTTTCTTGTCAGAGGCGTTAGGATCAAGCCGGGAATGGCCTGTGCCTACGGCCTTAAGGATGGTAAGCTGATGCTGGCCCTTTCGGGTAATCCGGCATCATCACTTACAAACCTCCAGTGTATCTGCTATCCGGCCCTTAAGAAGCTTGCAGGATACAGGGACTATGATCATAAGCTTATAAAGATGAAGCTAAAGGATGAATGCAAGAAGGCAGGAAAGGGAACCAGATTCCTTCGCGGAAGGCTTGATATAATTGAAGGCGGGGCTTTTCTTGCAGCACCCCTTGATCAGGGAAATGTTGTGATAAGCAGCGCTATAGGATGCAACGCTTACGGGATATTGACTGACATGAGAGCTCCCCTTTTAAGCGGAAGCGTTATTGAAGGTTTTTTGGTTTGAAAGGTTAGGAGAGATATGAAGAGGATAAAGGTTGAGGATGCTGTCGGGATGGCTTTATGCCATGATGTAACGGCAATGTATCCGGGCTTTAAGGGCCCGCTCTTTAAGAGGGGGCACATTATTGAAGAAAAGGATATAGAGGCCCTCCTTGATATAGGGAAGAAGACGGTGTACGTTGGCGACATGCCTTATGATATGATCCATGAAGAAGATTGTGCCCTGAGGCTTGCAGGTATGGCTTCAGTTGAGGGGGCCCACTACGAAGGTCCTTCGGAGGGCAAAGTCATGCTCATAAGCGATACTCAGGGTATGTTCAAGGTTAATACCGAGCTTCTTAAGAGGATAAACGGGATCGGCGATATAACCATATCGACACTGCCAGACCATTACAGGGTTGAAAAGGGGGCAAGACTTGCCTCAATGAGGATAATCCCTCTTTTCACTACGGAGGATGTTATAAGGGAAGCAGAGAAGATGTGCAGGGAAGAACGGTTGCTTGACCTCTACCCATATAAGGAGAAAAAGGCGGGAGTCATAATAACCGGTTCCGAGGTTTATAACGGACGAACAGAGGAAAGGTTTGAACCTGTTGTAAGAAAGAAGCTTGCTTACTATCCGGGGCAGATATTGGACATTAAGATATGCGATGACGATACAGACATGATCATGAGAGCCGCAAGGGAACTGCTGGATAATGGGGCAGATCTTCTTATTTTCACGGGCGGGATGTCCGTTGATCCCGATGATCTTACTCCCGGTGCGATAAAGAGGCTGGGAGCGGATATCTTAAGTTACGGTCTGCCTGCCCAGCCGGGGAACATGACTTTGCTTGCTTACCTTGACGGTGCGGCGATAGTTGGAGTGCCGGGGGCTGCGATAAGCCTGCCGACTACGATGTTCGATGTTCTGCTGCCGCAGATCTACGCGGATATCAGGTTTGATAAACAGGATCTTATAAGGCTCGCAGAAGGCGGCCTGTGCCAGATGTGTGATAATTGCCATTATCCCAATTGTACATTCGGCCGTTACTAAACGTCGGATCTGACAGTCAAAGGAGAAGGAAGATGACAGCTAAAAAGAGTGATGCGGCCGTGCTCGGCTTTTCGGGCTTTTCGGGAAGCGGCAAGACAACGCTTATAGAAAAACTTATCCCGGTCCTTAAAAAGAAGGGGCTTAAACTTGCAGTCATAAAACATGACGGACATGATTTTGACATGGATAAGGAAGGGAAGGATACATACAGGTTTGCAAGGGCCGGAGCCGATACCGTGTTGATATCTTCCGTATCAAAGAGTGCAAGGCTGTCCGTGCGGCCCATGTCTCTTGAAGAGATGCTCTCAGATGGCGGGGATGCGGATCTTATCCTGGTTGAGGGCTATAAATACGCTGATATACCAAGGATTGGCGTTACAAGTTCACGTACCGGATATGAGCTCGCCGAGAAAGCCGGCGTATACAGGGCGATTGCCTGTGATGACACTTCAAGGTTTGATGATATAAGCAATATACCTGTGTTCGATCTGAATGATGCGGCAGGTATTTCCGAATGGATCATAAGCGATATCATTTCTGCGGATGATAATAAGGCAAAATCAGATGCCCTCACGCACTTTGATCCCGAAGGGAATGCAAGGATGGTAAATGTCGGCGAAAAGGATATTACCGTGCGGGAAGCGGTCGCCGGCGCAAGGGTGGTAGTCAACAGGACCCTTTTTGACCTCATCAAAAAAGGCGGCGTAAAGAAGGGCGATGTCCTTACCGTAGCACAGATCGCCGGTATAATGGGTGCCAAGAGGACTCCGGACCTTATACCCATGTGCCATCCGATAATGATCGATGGTGTGGATGTAAGGCTTAAACTTAATGAAGATGATACTGCGATAGACATAGAGGCATCCGTTAAGTGTACCGGAAGGACCGGAGTGGAGATGGAGGCACTGACGGCGTGCTCGATCGCAGCCCTTACCGTATACGATATGTGCAAGTCAGTCCAGAGGGATATCGTGATCAGTAATATTCATCTGCTGCGTAAGAGTGGAGGTGAGTCAGGGGATTATGAAAAATAAGATCGCGGCGGCGGTTCTTATCGGCGGGCGTTCCACGAGGATGGGAAGCCCCAAGGAGGACATGATCGTCCCGGGTGATAAAAGGACCTTCCTTGAGAAGATATGCGATGAGGTAGATGCTGTTTACGGGGAATATATAGAGGCAAGATACCTGTCAGTAAGGAAAGGGCAGGTCAGGTTAAGGGAAGGCTGGACATCTGTAGCTGACGAATATACCGATATCGGGCCGATGGGAGGTCTTATCCCGGTATTAAAAAGAGCGCGGGATGAGGGAATGGAAGCGGTCCTTCTCCTTGCATGTGATATGACTTCTTATGATAAGGAAGAGATCTCGGATATCTGCCGGGCTTATAGGGGAGAGAGTATCCTGTGGGCAAGAACGGACGGGAAGAACATACAGCCTCTTGCAAGCATATACCGGACAGATATGCTTGAAGGCGCGGTAAAGATGGCCCTTTTGAAAGAATACCGTTTAAGGGATCTTGAAAGGTATTCCGGGGATACAGGCTTTTACGACAGCAGCAGAAGCGGAGCATATATAAATGTAAACAGTCTTAATGGCTGACGGATACGATATTAAAGGGGTGTCAAGAAAAAATACTTGACACCCCTTTTTCTCTTGTGTATTATATAGCTTGTGCTGTAAGGAGCTTTGTATGGAACGTATTGCTTATCAGAACTTATTATATGACTTTTACGGTGAGCTTCTTACCGAACATCAGAGGCGTATATATGAGAGCGCCGTTTATGAGGACCTCTCGCTTAAGGAACTGTCCGAAGAATACGGGATAACCCGTCAGGGGGTACATGATCTTATAAAGAGGTGCGATAAGATACTTGAGGAATATGAGAACAGGCTTCATATGATAGAGAAGTTTTCAAGTATCAAGGGACTTGTCGGTCAGATAAGGGATGCTGCCGGACAGGACGGGAGCGAAAACGGTGATAAGATAAGAGGCTTATGTGATAAGCTTCTGGAGACTTTATAGATGGCATTTGAGAGCTTGACCGAAAAACTGCAGAATGTCTTCAAGGGCCTTCGTAGCAAGGGACGTCTTACCGAAGAGGATGTTAAGGCGGCTCTTAAGGAAGTTAAGATGGCCCTGCTTGAAGCCGACGTTAACTTCAGGGTGGTAAAACAGTTCGTCAAGTCTGTTGAAGAAAGAGCTGTTGGCCAGGATGTTATGAACGGTCTTAATCCCGGCCAGATGGTCATAAAGATCGTCAATGAAGAGATGATCGCCCTTATGGGAAGTGAGACCACGGAACTTACCCTTCAACCGGGTAAGGCTGTGACCGTCATCATGATGTGCGGCCTTCAGGGTGCAGGTAAGACAACAACAGCAGCCAAGCTTGCAGGCAAGCTTAAATTAAAGGGTAAGAAGTGCCTGCTGGTTGCAGCTGACGTATACAGGCCGGCCGCCATCAAGCAGCTGGAAATGAATGCGCAGAAGCAGGAGGTTGACTTTTTCTCCATGGGTGATAAGAAGTCACCCGTTGATATAGCAAGGGCTGCGATCGAGCACGCGAACAAGAACGGACATAACATCGTATTTATAGATACTGCAGGCCGTCTCCAGATAGATGAGGAGATGATGCAGGAGCTTTCCGATATAAAGTCAAATGTCGATGTGCATCAGACCCTTCTTGTGGTCGATGCCATGACGGGTCAGGAAGCCGTAAACGTCGCATCATCCTTTAATGACAAGATAGGAGTCGACGGAGTCATCCTCTCTAAGATGGACGGTGATGCAAGAGGCGGAGCCGCATTGTCAATAAAGGCAGTGACAGGCAAGCCTATACTCTATGTGGGTATGGGCGAGAAGTTGTCGGATCTTGAGCAGTTCTATCCGGACAGGATGGCAAGCAGGATCCTGGGTATGGGAGATGTCCTTACCCTTATCGAGAAGGCGAGTGAGAATCTCGATATCGATGAGGAGAAGGAAAAGGAGATGTCCCGCAAGCTCAAGAAGGGTAAGTTTGATTTTGAAGACTACCTTGAGAGCATGAATCAGATGAAGAAAATGGGAGGTCTGTCGAGTATCTTAGGCATGATGCCGGGACTCGGAATGGGCATAAAGACCCAGGACCTTGAGAATGCTATAGATGAGAAGAAGATGGCGCGTACCGAAGCCATCGTCCTGTCAATGACCAAAAAGGAGAGGCAGAATCCCGACATCTTAAATCCTTCAAGGAAGCACAGGATAGCCAAGGGCGCAGGTGTTGACATTTCAGAAGTCAACAGGCTTGTCAAACAGTTCGAGCAGAGCCGCAAGATGATGAAGCAGCTGCCCGGAATGATGAACGGAATGGGTAAAAAGGGTAAATTCAAAATGCCCTTTTAGATAAAAACCAAATATTTTTATGGAGGTGAAAGAAATGGCAGTAAAGATCAGACTCAGGAGAATGGGACAGAAGAAGGCACCTTACTATAGAATCATTGTTGCTGACGGAAGGTCTCCCCGTGACGGAAGGTTCATCGAGGAAATAGGCACATATGATCCCAGTACGGAGCCCAGCACCGTTAAGGTGAATGAAGAGCTTGCCAAGAAGTGGCTTGCTAACGGTGCTCAGCCTACAGAGGTTGTCAGCAAGATTTTCAAGAATGCCGGAATAACCAAATAGACCTGGAGGTAGAGCATGAAAGAGTTAGTTGAAGTAATCGCAAGATCGCTTGTTGATAAGCCTGATGAGGTTAATGTTACCGAGCGCGAGGACGACAACGCCATCGTAGTTGAACTCAGGGTTGCCCAGTCTGATATGGGTAAGGTTATCGGTAAGCAGGGACGTATCGCCAAGGCCTTAAGGACTGTTGTCAAGGCTGCTTCATCCAAGGATGATAAAAAGGTGATCGTTGATATCGTAGACGTGGATAAAGAATAGGAGAGGCATTGCCTCTCCTAATCCTTTTCTTAATGAGTTTTGTTAAGTATCTCTGTTGTTACCTTATCTATAAAGGCTTCAAGGCTCATAACCTCGGTCTCGCCGGTATCACGGCTTCTTACGCTTACGGTGCCTTCGTCGGCTTCCTTCTGGCCGATGATCAGCATGTAAGGACAGCGGTCAACCTGCTGGGCTTCACGTATCTTATATCCGATCTTCTCATTTCTGTCATCAAGCTGGACACGGACACCGTTATTCTCTATAGCATCTGCAACCTTGGCTGCATAGTCATTCGTCTTCTCACTAACAGGCAATACCTTGACCTGAAGGGGAGCCAGCCATACAGGGAACTTACCCTTGGTTTCTTCGATGATGTAAGCCATGAAACGGTCAAGTGATCCGAGTATCGCACGGTGGAGAACAACGGGAGTCTTCTCGGAACCGTCGGAATCGATATACTTAAGATCGAACTTGGCGGGCAGGCAGAAGTCAAGCTGGCAGGTCGAGAGTGTATATTCAACACCGACTGCGGGCTTAACGTTGATATCAAGCTTGGGACCGTAGAAGGCTGCTTCGCCGATCTCTTCGGTATAATCAATACCTATATCATTAAGAACCTGGCGGAGGGCATCCTCTGCAGTATTCCACATCTCATCATCGGGATGATATTTCTTGGTGTCGGCAGGATCCCTTAAGGAGAGTACACACCTGTAATCGGTAATCCCGAAATCCTTATATACTTCGAAGATAAGATCAACAACACGGTTTACCTCGTCCTTGATCTGGGCAGGCGTTACGAAGAGGTGGGCATCATTCTGGCAGAAGTGACGGCCGCGCTCTATACCCTTAAGTGAACCGCTTGGCTCAAAACGGAAGTCGTGGGCTATCTCACCTATCCTTATGGGGAGCTCGCGATAGCTGTGCGGCTTATTGGCGTAAATCATCATATGATGAGGGCAGTTCATCGGACGTAGTACGAAGTTCTCACCTTCAACTTCCATTGCGGGGAACATGTTCTCCTTATAATGATCCCAGTGGCCTGAAGTCTGGTAAAGGGCTACCGTACCGACGCAGGGAGTAAGAACATGCTGATAACCGAGCTTAAGTTCCTTATCCCTTATATAATCCTCAAGCTCTCTCCAAAGGGTATAGCCCTTGGGAAGGAACATGGGAAGTCCCTTGCCGATAAGGTCATCTGACATGAAGAGTGACATTTCCTTACCTATCTTACGGTGATCCCTGGCCTTGGCTTCCTCAGCCTGCTTCTCATATTCTTCAAGTTCATCCTTGGTCTGGAAGGCAACTCCGTTGATCCTTGTGAGCATCTTGCGGCTTGCATCATTCTTCCAGTAAGCACCGGACTGACCGGTTATCTTAAAGGCCTTAAGGTTCTTGGTATATGTGATGTGGGGGCCCACACACATATCTACATAGTCGCCCTGCTGGAAGAAGGTAATTATCGCATCCTCGGCAAGGTCGCCTATATGCTCCTCCTTATATTTGGCACCGCGCTCCTTAAGATACTTTATGGAATCCTCGCGGCTTAATGTAAAGGTCTTGAAGGGAAGGTTCTCCTTGATTATCTTCTTCATCTCAGCTTCAATGCCTGCAAGATCTTCGTCGGTGAGCTTCTTATCGCCGAGATCCACATCGTAATAGAAGCCCCTGTCAGTTGCGGGACCATAGGCAAAATCAGCCTCAGGGTAGAGCCTCTGGATAGCCTGCGCCATTATATGGGCGGCAGAGTGGCGAAGTACATGAGTTACTTCCTCCTGCGGACATTCATCGACATGTCCGTCATTGTAAAGAATTTTCATACTGCATTCCTCCTCAAAATAATAAAAGCACCCCTGTCTCCAAGGGTGCTGGTCGCACGGTACCACCTTGATCTTTCACTCGCATGCCCCGATAACGGAGGGCTTCCGTCATGCTTGCGGTTAAACCTTTCTCGCATGCAGCTCGGGAGTGGTGTCCGCTGTATCTGTACGATGCAATCCCACCGCCTGCATCTCTCTTTGGTACAGTGATAACAACTTCGGTCTCCTTCATTGCCATTTGACAGCTATTCTAACATAAGAGTAAAATAAATGCCATAGTTTTTCTTTCTTTATTTTGGATTATTTGCAAAATGCCGAAAAAACAGGGATTTATTACTTGACACTTCAGGTTATGTGTGTTAATTTATCTAGGTGCGAAAGCACGGCAAGCAGGATTTCCATCCTCACCCCGGGACTTAAAGGTGTTACCGGGCGTTTAAATCAGAAATTATCTAATTGATTTTATATGGTTTAAATGTTTAATAGGTGGATGCTTGTCATTCACCTATTTTATTTGTTTGAAGATGTTAAGGGAGGGTACGACAATTAGCGATTTAATGATCAACGAACAGATTCGTGACAAGGAAGTACGTGTAATCGGTGAAGACGGTGAGCAGCTTGGCATCATGTCTTCCAAGGAAGCGCAGCAGCTCGCTGATGATGCAGGTCTTGATCTTGTAAAGATAGCACCTACCGCCAAGCCGCCTGTATGCAGGATAGTGGATTATGGTAAGTTCAAGTATGAACAGACACGTAAGGAGAAGGAAGCACGTAAGAAGCAGCACACTGTTGAGATCAAGGAAATCCGCATGTCACCCAATATCGATACCAATGATCTTAATACCAAGGTCAATGCTGCAAGGAAGTTCCTTCAGAAGGGCGACAGGGTTAAGGTTACACTTCGTTTCAGGGGACGTGAGATGGCCCACATGAACAACAGCAAGTATATCCTGGATGATTTTGCCGAGGCTCTTTCGGATTGTGCGGTGGTTGAGAAGGCACCCAAGGTCGAAGGCAGAACGATGACCATGTTTTTAACTGAGAAGCGCGGCTAAGCCACGCAGTTAAAATAGAAAGAATAATTAGGAGGAAGAAACAATGCCAAAAATCAAGACAAACAGATCAGCAGCTAAGCGTTTCAAGGTTACCGGAACGGGAAAGCTTAAGAGGAACAAGGCTTACAGGCGTCATATCC
>JAILCT010000247.1 GCA_024690425.1 Lachnospiraceae bacterium
TGAAAATATTTAACTATGACTATCATTGCAGTTATGTTATAATATCGTTGCAGCCCGTTCACAGACACGAGCGGCGAGGGCCATTGGCGCAGTTGGGAGCGCGCCACACTGGCAGTGTGGAGGTCGTGGGTTCAAGTCCCATATGGTCCATTGATAGTTTACATCAGGTCAAATATGCTCATCTGCGAGTACTTCTCCGGTAATTCATGCATATACTCAAAACATGCCTCGGGGCTTGACAGAAGGGCGTTTTCCTTACATATCCTTTGATATATCATCCTTAGTTTACTTGCGTTGGGGCTTGGCAGCTCATATGCGTTCCCATACCGTTCTATGTATCTTTCCTTCATTCCCGGAAAATGCTTATCAAGGGCTGCATAATAATATTCCCTGTCACCTTCACGAAGTGTCAGTCCCATACCGAAGTCTATAATCCCCTTTACTCCGGTCTTAACACATTCATTCAGTATTGATGTAATGTTCTCCTCTGTATCATTTATATAGGGAAGGATCGGTGTCATCCAGACAATTGTCGGAATGCCCCGCTTGTGAATTTCGTCAAGTACTTCAATCCTTCGCTTTGTATTACATACATTCGGTTCCAGTATCCGGCACAGGTCATCGTCATATGTCGTAAGTGTGATCTGGACCACACACTTTGCGCTGCGGTTTATTTCATCAAGAAGATCTATATCCTGAAGGATGCGGTCTGACTTTGTCTGTATGGCAGCGCCGAAACCATATTGTTTTATTATCTCAAGGCACCTTCGTGTAAGTCGCAGGTTCTCCTCACAGTGCATATATGGATCGGACATAGATCCTGTTCCGATCATGCACTTTCGCCTCTTGGATCTAAGTGCCTTCTCAAGCAGCTCGGGAGCATTCTGCTTAACTTCTATATCTTCAAACGGATGTTTAAACTGATAGCATTTACTTCTGCTGTCACAATAAATACAGCCGTGGGAGCAGCCTCTGTAAATATTCATTCCGCAATTCCCACAGCTGGTTGTCAGTATTCCTTTCGCATCCACAAAGTGCATGTCAAACTTCTCCTTCATGTAATATTATTTGCCTTAAATATCCGGGCTCTGTATGGTATATATATACATAGGAGAATGACCGTTACCGGTTACTCTTTTTCTGCTAAAGTTTATAATGCATAAAATTTCCGTTATGTACAAACCCATACGCCGTATAGAGCTTTACCCCCATATCGGATGCTGTGATCTGTACCGTACCGCAGCCATAATTTTCAGCCTCTTCTATAACTCTTGATAGAAGCTCCTTTGCTATGCCTTTACGGCGATAATCAGGATCCGTAAACATACTCGAGAGCAGACCGATCCTTCCGTTCGGGCATCCGAAGTACGGCGGCTTCTCCACAAAAGACATACCGCTGGTACCTATGATCTTTTCCCCATCCAAAGCCAGCCAGGATACAAATGTTCCATCAGACATATGGTGTTCATAATAATCTCTCAATGCAGGAACAAGATCGATATTTTCTGTTGCTCCTTCTTCCCTGAGCTGATCAATCCTCATCTGGATGAAGGTATCCAATTCGTCTTTCGTTAACTTCTTATACCTGATCTCCATGGTTCCTCCCAATAATGTATTGCCCCCTCCTATCGTCGGCGGCATTTCTTTCATCAGGCGGTTCCACTCCCTCCGGTATGAAAATCGCCTCATACAAAAAGCTCTCCAACAGCTTGGTCTCATTTTTCGCCAGTTCTCTTAGCCTCATCATTCCCTACATTCTCCTCTGTATATAACCGATACATGGGTAATCCCATTAGCTTCATCGGGATACTCGCGTTCAAACCTCATACCAATAGATTCCGCTGTTTTGATCGATCCTTAACCGGTATCTTTCAGACATACTGCCCAAAGTCCGAACCCATTCTCCAAATACCGGTTCATGTTTCGATCTATCCATCCTCTGACTCTGCTCTCATCAATTGTCAAACCCTGATCCATACTATTCCCCCCGCATTGTTACCATTCTTTCTTTAACCAGCTTACCGATTTTTTCAACGCTTCAATAGTCTTTGTTTCAAGGACGCATCTTGCATTTCTTTCTTCAGCAAGTCTGAGTCTTTCCTTTAAATCTATTTCACCGTCTCCCAAAGCCAGGTGATTCCTGGGCGGCACCTCCGAACCATCATGAATATGAAAATGGATCAGTTTATCGTGGTGCTGTCGGATAAACGGAACATCTTTTTCTCCAACGGCCTTTGAATGGCCTATATCCCATGTAAGACCAAACTTTTTACTCTCAAGCAAAAACTCTATTGCCTTCTTTTCATATTCCCTAAATCCGTCGGTATTCTCTACAGCGATCATAACTTCACTGTCTCCGATCCACTCTTCACATTTGGAACGGAAATCGGAAAACGAATTCATATACGTTTCAAAGTCCCTGTCATACATCTGGACCTTGCGGTCAGGCAAAGTTATGAAAATCCCATGGTGCATGTGCATATTAATCGTAAGCGGCTGACTGCTGTCCCCGTACAGGTCACGTAAGGGCAGTAATTTCTTTGCAACCTCGATGGAGCGTCTCACAGTTTCTAAATATGCATCCGAAACCAGCCGGTTAAAATCAGCAATGTTCAGATTCTCATCCAGATGAATGGTATAGTAGATCCCGGCCTTCTTAGCCAATTCAGTTAAATGATCCGTTCGTTCAAGGCACGGAACCTGATACTCCGGAAAATTCATATTAAGCTCTATAAAATTGAGCCCCAGGCTGCTGCAAAGATCTATATTCTCCTCAAGCGTGCGGTTCTCAATGAGTGTCGGCATGCCAAACTGTATCATACTCGCTCCTTCATCCTAAATCATATTCTTTCGACTTCAAAACCGTGTAGTTTCCTTCAAATACTTCTCGGCATATCCTAAGTTCCAGTTCCTGACGATATCTTAAGTGGTCAAGCAGGGCATCAGTACCTGACACTCCCTTTTCTTTTGCATAAGGCGAATCATCAAAATACCGCAGCATCAGCGGAAACCACATCTCGTTGCCATTATCATCCGATCTTTCTTTTCTGATAACATCAATATTTGTGGCAACGTCATCTGCCTTAAGATACATGATCTGATAATCCTTGCCGGCAAGAGCCTCTTTGATCTCCTTATAAAAATCAATTATCTGCCTGTCGCTACATTTCCGGAACAGGATCATGTCCTCTACGATATTTTGAAAAACAGAACATTCAAATATATTCTTATCTCCCGTCCACTTTCTGAAGCGTTTCAGAACAACCTCTTTAAAGGCATCAGGATTCATTCTGCCGTTATAGATCTCATATTGTTCAAGATCCTTATGAAATCCGG
>JAILCT010000034.1 GCA_024690425.1 Lachnospiraceae bacterium
TAAGAAGTATCTCTTAAGCTCCGGTACCAAAAAGATAACCATCGGTAAGGACGGATCCAATGCAATCTGCTACTCCAACAAGTTCGTATCACCCAAACATGCCGAGATAAGCATATCGGGTGACGGGGCAGTTATAAAGGACCTCGGCTCAATGAACGGAACCTTTGTTAACGGAAGGATGATCCAGGGAGAGCAGGCTCTTTCCTTCGGAGATACCATTTATGTAATAGGACTTAAGATAGTATATCTGGGCAATTCACTTGCCGTAAACAATCCGGACGACAACTGCAAGATAAGTGACCTTAAGGAGATAGTCATAACATCTTCCGGAGCAGGTGAGGAAGAGGAACCGGCAGCAGAAGAGGAGTCTTATTTCCTTCGTACTCCCAGAAAGCTTGAACTGCTTGATACGGAAACCTTTACTCTTGAGAAGTGTCCTCCCAAACAGGAGTACGAGAAGCAGCCCATGAAGTTCACGGTGGGACCGGCTTTTACAATGGTCATTCCCATGGCACTCGGGGCGGCTCTTTCGGGCGGACAGGGATTCGGCGGTCTCTTCATGGGCCTGGGCGCCGCCGGAATCGGTGCATTCTGGGCCATAACTTCCAATAAATATGAAGAAGCCAAGTATCAAAAGACCGAGAAGGACCGTGTCGAGAATTACGAAGCCTATGCCGTTAAGATGATGAGCACCATCAAGGACAAGATGCAGTACAATGCAGGCGTCCTTGAGAGAAAGTATCCTTCGGCGCAAGAAGCTGCCGAACTCGGTATAAGGGCTCTTCCCGGACTCTGGAGCAAGAGTTCGGTTCATGAGGATTTCCTTGATGTACGTCTCGGCAAGGGTGACATACCTTCATTCAATGAGATAGAGATTCCCAAGGAGCAGCTCATGCAGGAGCATGATCCTCTTAACAATAAGACATCCGAGATCAAGCTTGCGATGTCAATGCTTAAGGATGTTCCTGTTTCAATCTCACTTTACGATAACCGCTTTGTCGGTATCCTTTCATCCGACAGGGACAAGGCCCTTAACCTTGCAAGAGTCGTAACGACCCAGATTGCAAGTGCCCATCCCTATACAGATGTCAGGATGTGTGTTGTATTCCCCATGAAGGAGAGGGATGACTGGAGCTATATGAGGTTCCTTCCCCATGTATGGGCACCCGACGGCAAGCTCCGTCTCATGTGCTGTGATAAGAACAGCGTCGGTGATATAATGTACTTCTTATCAGGTGTTATCCGTGACCGTATGGACAAGAACGGAAGAAGGGCCGAGGAAGATGATAATGATAAGAAGGTACTTCCTCACTACGTATTTGTTATAGCGGATTATTCGCTTATCGAAGAAGAAGCGATATCCAAGTATCTGTTGAATCCTTCGGAGGATATGGGTATATCCGTTGTTATGCTTGCAGACTCTGCCGACAAGCTTCCGAGCAGCTGTAATGCCATCATCACAGATGAAGGGGAGGTTCATAACTTCCTCTCAACGGTAAATGCGTTTCCCGAAAGGGACAATGTTACCTTTGATAGTCTGTCGCCCCGGATGGCGGAAAGTTTTGCAAGGTCCCTGTCGGGAATCCATCTTCGCGAAATGGGTGTGTCTGCAGGCATACCGGATATGCTTACTTTCCTTGATATGTATAAAACATCCAGGGTCGAGGATCTTGACATCTATCACAGGTGGCTTGAGAACCGTACCTATGAATCCATGAGGGCAATGGTCGGCTACAAGTCGGGCAACCAGCCCCTCTACCTAGACATTCACGAGAAGTATCACGGACCTCACGGTCTTGTTGCAGGTACTACAGGTTCAGGTAAGTCGGAGACCCTGCAGTCCTACATACTTTCACTTGCAATAAATTATCATCCGGATGAAGTTGCCTTTATCCTTATCGATTACAAGGGCGGCGGAATGGCCCAGTCTTTCGAAGGCCTTCCTCATGTGTCAGGTGTTATCACCAACCTTGGCGGTAATGCAACAAACAGGGCCCTGCTTTCAATAAATGCAGAGATCAAGCACCGCCAGAAGCTCTTTAATGACTTTAAGGTTAAGCATATAGATGCTTACATCGAACTTTACAGGTCCGGAGTTGCAACAGAGCCCATGCCTCACCTTCTTATAATCGCCGACGAGTTTGCCGAGCTTAAGAAGGAGCAGCCCGAGTTCGTAAGGTCCCTTGTATCCGCAGCCCGTGTAGGTCGTTCACTCGGTGTTAACCTTATCCTTGCAACCCAGAAGCCTTCAGGCGTTGTGGATGATGAGATCTGGTCAAACACAAGGTTCCGTCTCTGCTTACGTGTTGCCGATAAGTCGGATTCAAACGAGATGATCAAGAGACCCGATGCCGCTTATATAACCGGTACCGGCCGTGGTTACTTCCAGGTGGGAAGTGATGAAATATTCGAGGAATTCCAGTCCGGCTGGTCGGGAGCAGCTTACGAGCCCGAGATCGCATTCTCGGATGAGAAGAACGCCAAGGTTGAGCTTATCAATCTTATAGGTAAGAATGCGGTTCCCAAGAAGAAGGATAAGAACAAGAAGTCCGATAATATACAGAAGGTTACCCAGCTTGACGCAATCGTTAAGTATGCGGCCAAGATCGCTGAGGAACATGATATAGCATCGGTACGTCAGATATGGCTTCCTGCCCTTAAGAACAGGATCTACCTTGAAGAACTTAATGCCGAAAAGGCTGAAGGCTTTTCACTTCGTATGCCTGTCGGACTTGCCGACAATCCGGAGATACAGAGCCAGTATCCCGCATACGTTGACTTCTTATCTGACGGCAACCTTCTTATATGCGGTCCTTCCGGATCGGGTAAGACAACCCTCTTACAGACCATCCTTTACGGGGCTGTAACAGGTTACAAGCCTTCAGAGATAAATGCTTACATACTTGACTTTTCATCACGCACCATGACGGTATTTGCTAATATGCCTCATATCGGAAGCGTGTGCTTCGACGGTGATGATGACAAGCTTAACGATACCTTCGAATTCTTCACGAACGAACTTTCCGAGAGGAAGAAGAAGTTCGCGGGAATGGGCATCGGTTCCTTCAAGGAATACGTGCAGTTCAACAATGACTGTCCGGCACTCTTCCTTATCATCGATAACTTTACCGCTTTCTATGAGGCATACGATAAGTTCGATGATGATCTTGCGGTAATCACAAGAGAGGGCGTAAGTTACGGTATCTACACCATCGTTACTTCCAATAACTCGGGCGATCTTCGCAGCAGGCTGAGACAGAACTTCAGCACAGGTATCGCCCTTCAGATGCCCGACCGTTTCGAATACGAGGCAGTTACGGGTGAACGCACAGAGATCATACCCGAGGGCAAGACACCCGGCCGGGGTCTCATCAAGGCACCGGCAAGCGTTGAGTTCCAGGTTGCTCTTCCGGTTAAGGAAAAGGACGGTCTCTCACAAGCTCAGTCCATCAAGAAGGCACTCGGTTCGGTTTCGGTTGACAGAAGCGCCAAGGGTGCGAAGAAGCCCGGCCAGACCATAGATTCCTTAAGCATCAAGGAGATCTTGGAGGAGTCAAAGTCACTTCCTTCCAATATTTATGCTATAGGTAAGTCGATAGACGGCGAGACCACACTTAAGCTTGATTTAGATGACGAGTACTGCGTAAGCATCGTGGGTCTTGGTAAGACAGGTAAGACCAACCTCCTTAAGGCTCTTGCCCTGGAAGCCAAGGACAAGGGCGATGAGGTCATCATCTTCGATTCGAAGAATGCAGAGCTTAGCGATTTTGCCAAGTCAAATAAGTTTAAGAAATATATAACCGATGCGGAAGGTCTCTTTAGCGCAATGCAGGATGAGATCGTTGATGCCTTCGGCGAGCGCAACGGCATAGTGAATGATGCCAGGGATAACGGAAAGTCGGTTGTTGAAGCCCTTAAGGACAAGAAGAGGATATTGATCCTTGTGAACGATTACTCTTACTTCATCGAGACCATTTACTCGGAAGAGTTCGATATGAGCGGATTCTTCGAGACAGCTCTTGAGAAGGGAAAGGATCACAAGATCCACTTCATTGCGGCAATGACAGGCGATGATGTATCCGACAGCGCAAGGTATCAGGCATCTCGTCAGTTCACGTCGATGAACGCGGGCGTAAACCTTGGCGGTATGTTTGACCAGCAGAATGTCCTTCACTGGCAGATGTCATCGGCGGATGCGGTAAGGCAGCTTCCGGCAGGATTCGGATATGCACTTTCCGAGGATGGAGTACCGGTAAGGATGCTGACACCTTTGGTATGATTTCTTAAATCTTAAGGAGGATAGATATGAGTAAGATATTTTTAGAGACCAAGGTTCCGGGTATAGCCAAAACCTACGAGTTTTCGGCTGATTCCGTTATGACGGTCGGGACCGTTAAGAGAGCGATGATAGAGCAGATAAGCACCGTAGAGAACATGACGGTATTCCCGGATCCGGATAAGGTCCTTGTGTGCAGCATTGATATGGGAGGCCTTTTGCAGGACAGCGAGACACTTGGAAATATCGGAGTTAAGAGCGGCGGACAGATAATGCTTATATAGGAGAAAAACTATGGCTGATATGACTAATGTCGATGCCGCCAAGCTTCGTCAGTCGGCATCAAGGATCGGAAATCTCGCGGGCGAGTTATCCGGTAATGTAAACAAGATAAACGAAACGCTGAACAATCTATCCAAGAGCTGGGTGTCGGAGGCTGCGACCAAGTTCTTACAGAACTGGCGCACCGACGAGGAGGCTCTTAAGGAGATGGTGGATCAGTATAACGAAGTAGCGGATCTGATGAATGAGCTTGCATCTGACTTTGACGCTTCGGAGAACGAAGTCGAAGGCATGGTCGGCAAGCTGAAGGTTTGATAAGAAGGAGGCAATATGGCAGCAGGAAATGAAACAAAGGTTGATACCGCGTTACTTGCTAACACGGCCGAGAGCTTAAGTCCCCTTATCAAGAATCTTGAGAACATCTTCGACCAGTTCCAGCAGGAGGTCAAGTCCTCGAGGAGCGAATGGCAGGGAGATGCATCCGATGATATAAGGAATACGGCAGCCCAGTTAAAGTCAAGCTCATCAGAGATCGTCAAGGTCTTAAACGGATATGTGAGCGGGCTTAAGGAACTTGCCGGAGTCTATGACAAGGGTGAGAGCCAGGCATCTAATGCGGGGAAGTCACTGAAGTTTGGCTCAACGTTTAAGTGAGGTAAGAGATCATGGCAATTAAATTCAATTATCAGCAGACTATTCAGCAGGCCCAGAAGCTTGAACAGATGGCGTCCGATCTTTCGGGCAAGACCAAGGGTAAGGTGAGCGGCGTTAAGGACACCTTAAGCGCAGCCTGGACCGGCAATTCGGGCAAGAACTTCGTTAAGTTCCTATCCGAGGCCGAGTCGGACCTTGACGCCAAGGCCAAGTACTTAAGGGGTGTTGCGGATTATCTTAAGAAGGCAGCCAAGCAGATTAAGGAAGCCGAGGAGGCCGCAGAGGCTTCGGCTAACGGCATTTAAGAAAAGAGGTCAACATGGCAACTAAAAATACTGTAAACGTTCAGAGGATGAGATCGTCCATAAGTGAGCTTGGAAATATCCAGTCAAACATGCAGAAACAGCTTAAGACGCTTGATGAGACCATGTCTTCCCTTAAGAAGGTATGGACGGGTGAAGCAGCCAATGCCTATCTTAAGTCTTATCAGAAGAACCTTAAGTCTTTTCAGGATATGGCAGGGGCCATAACTTCGGCCATCGATGCACTGGAGGATTCCTGCGTTGCTTATGAGACGACTGATGCACGTGCGATGGATATAGTTGAGAAGCTCGGTAAGAGGGGCTGATTGGAGGTACTAAATGGCAGATGTTAATTTACAGGTAGATGCGGCCAAGCTTAGATCGCTTGCCGAGTCTGTAGACAAGGTCCAGACAGGACTCAGGGATTCATGTTACTCGGCCAAGGCCCAGATAGACGGGCTTAAGAATATCTGGACGG
>JAILCT010000076.1 GCA_024690425.1 Lachnospiraceae bacterium
TTGTGGGAGTATGTTTACCTGCAGGGGAGAATAGGTGCAGACAATGTGAGACGTGACCAGGGGTGGATTGTATGACAAGAGCGGAGCAGCAGGAATACTACGATAAGGGATATACCAGGGACCAGGTTGAGGAGATCAAGCTGGGGCTTGAAGCCGGCCTTGACATCGAGCCGTACGAGGATAAGGATTATTTCGCATGGCAGATGAGACAGATAAGATACGGGCTCATTGCGGGCCTTCACGTGGAGATATATGCAAGGAAGGACTTTGACTGGTTCCAGATGGAGGAGATCCGCCTGGGCCTTGAAGATAAGCTGAATGTCAGGCTGTATGCTTATCCCAAGGTTCCCTTCGATACCATGCGCCAGCTGCGCCTGGCCCTTAAGGACGGAATAAACCTGTCAAAATATCTGACCCTGTCAGCCGGTGTTCTCAAGCAGTTAAGGCTTGCGATAAATGCAGGCGTGGACATAGCTCCTTATATTGAGGACCGGTATGATGAGGAGCAGCTGGAGCAGATCCGCATATGCCTTGAGAAGAAGATAAACATAAAGCCTTATATAACCAATGAGTTAAGGGGCAGTTCCATAGAGCAGATCCGCAAGGGCCTTGAGGCGGGACTGGATGTCAGGAAATATGCAGGCCTTGATTATGAATGGCGTCAGATGCGCGAGATAAGAAGGGGAATGAAGCACCAGGTGAATGTCTCCCTGTATCTGAATCCCCTGTATGACTGGCAGCAGATGCGCGAGATAAGGATGGGACTTGAGGATGGCCTTGATGTGTCGAAGTACTCATCGCTCATGTATCCGGCTACCGATATGTCTGTCAAGAGAGCCTACCTTGCAGCAGGTATCTTCGATGATCCGTTTCTGGGCCGGGAAGATCACAGGGCCATTGCATTTAATAATTTTGAATTAAAAGTCACACCCGACCAGATGACTGCCTATTTCCAGCTTACGGGAAGAAGGACAGGGATAACGAGATCGGTAATAAGGAATGCCCTCGATGACAGGGGCATAACCCACGGGATTGATGAAGAAATGATCAATAAGATACTTACGGACCAGGTGGGCAATCAGCCGGTCATAATAGCTCAGGGGCAAAAGAGCGAGCCGGGGCCGGATGGGTATTATGAGTATTTCTTCAAGACGGAGATAAACAGGCAGCCTAAGATCTTAGAGGACGGGAGCCTTGATTATAAGGATATCGAGTGGTTCGAACAGGTCAAGCGGGGCCAGAAGCTTGCCGTATACCATCCTGCCGAGCAGGGTCCCGTAGGCTTCAATGTGTTCGGCACGGAATTCCCCACAGTCAAGGGTAAGGAGCTTAATGTCCTTACGGGCAAGGGCTTTTATGTGGACAACGACAAGGTGACCTATATAGCCAATGTTGACGGGATCGTGGAGCTTAACGACAATAAAATGGAGGTTTCCAACCTCATAACCTTAGGAGACGTTACCGCTTACATGGGAGACACCAGGTTTGACGGTAATGTTCATGTGACAGGAACTGTCGGTAACGGCTGCACCATCGTGTGCAAGGAGGATCTTGTCATCGATGACTTTGTGGAGGGAGCTGTTCTCGAAGCAGGCGGAAGTGTCATCTTAAGGAAGGGTGTCAATGCCCAGGGCAAGGGCCATATCAAGGCCGGAGGGAATATTGAAGGAAGCTTCTTTGAGAATGCCAATGTAAGGGCGGGCGGCAACATTAAGGTCAGTTATGCACTCAAGTCCAATATCGAATCGGAGGGTTCGATAGAAGTATCGGGAAGGAAGGGATCCCTTGTGGGAGGTGTGACCTTCGCCACACACAGTATCAAGGTTAATGAGGTCGGTAACGAGGCAGGTGTCAAGACCTTTGTCAAGGTGGGTATCAGCAACGAGATCATCAGGCGCCAGATCCTCATCACCAACCAGATCAAGAAGATAGATAAGGAACTGGAACAGCTCAGTGAGGGGTATGCGGAGCTTGAGTCCATGTATTCTCCCGAAATGAGAGAGAGCATAGATATGTTCAAGAAGATCGAGACCGCGCGAATGGAGAAACGCGAGGAGAAGAAGGTCCTTGAAGAAGAGTTGAAAGAGGTCGATGAGAAGATAGAAGAAAGCAAGCAGGCGAAGGTTGAGATGCAGGGCGCCATCTATGAGGGTGTGGTCGTTGAGGTCAACGGCAAGAGATGGGTGGCAAACGGAAGGAATGTCGGCCTTGCAATGATGGATGATGAGAGCGGTGTGAAGGTATTGAATATCTAGGAGGGAACATGGAGAAGATACTAATCGCGGACCACGAAGAAGTGAACAGAAACCAGCTAAGGGAGATACTTCAGGATACCTATGATGTGGAAATGGCGGGTACGGTGGAGGAAGTTACCAACAAGCTTAACAGGATAGGAAGCGAGATCGCTACAGTTCTCTACAGGTTCTCCATGCACGGACTTGACGGGTACGGCTTTCTTAAGAAGCTTGACGATCATCAGCTGTTAAACAAGCTGCCGGTTCTCTTTATAAACGAACGTGAGGCGGCCCACCTTGAGCACTCTCCGACCAAGATGGGGGTGTATGACTTTGTCCATAAGCCCTTTGTTGCGGAAATAGTACGACGCAGGGTCAGTAACCTGACCGACCTGTTCATATATAAAAGGGGACTGGAACAGAAGGTTGAATCCCAGATGGTCACCATGAACAAGCAGTTCAAGCTCCTGAAGGTACAGAAAGAAGAGCTTGCGAAGAGCAAGCAGAATGTTGTGGACATTCTGGCGACGGTCACAGAAGGGAGGAGCTTAGAATCCGGCGACCATATAGGCAGGATCAAGGGTTATACGGAGATAATCACGCGGCGCATGATGAAGGATTATCCGGAACTGGGGATAACAGAGCCCATCGCGGAGGTGATCGTATCGGCCAGTGCCCTGCATGACATAGGTAAGATAGCGATCCCGGATTCCATACTCAATAAGCCGGGGAAGCTTACAAATGATGAATTCGAGTTCGTTAAGAGTCACACCATAAGGGGCGGTGATATAGTTAATTCCATAACGGGTATCTGGGATGAGGATTATGCAAGGATATGCTATGAGATATGCCGTTATCATCATGAGAGGTATGACGGACGAGGGTATCCCGATCACCTTAAAGGGGATGACATTCCGATCTCAGCCCAATGTGAGTCGATCGCGGATGTTTACGATGCCCTGGTCACCGAATCGGTTTACAGGGCGGCATACAGTAAGGAGGAAGCCTTCAACATGATCGTAAGAGGTGAGTCGGGTGTGTTCTCGCCTAAGCTTCTGGAATCATTCAGGAAGTCAAGAGAGGAATTTGAGGCTTTCCTGGACGAACATAAGTAATTATGTAACTATCCGAAACAGCGAAAAAGCGAAGCATTTTGAGCCTGTTTTAAATAATTACAGTAATATAATAAGCAGCAGCGGGAAAACATATGTCAAACGGAATTGAAAAATTTATAAAATTCGGCAACGAAGATGATGTCAGGGAGATACTTGAGAAGCGCAACGACAAAAAGATCCCTCACCCCAATGAGGTCTTTTCGACAGATGACGGATTGGAGACGCCTGTTATAAAGCCGGTAAGGAGTGAGAACGGGAAGCCGACGGTCGTCGTTATAGATGATGATTATGCGGCGCTTGACATCATGAAGATATATTTATCAAGGGATTATGAGTGCGCTGTATTCTCGGATCCCAGGGAAGCCATCTTTTATATGAACACACATCTTCCGGATATCATATTCCTTGACTGCTATATGACTATGATGGATACGAAGAAGATAATATCCATAGTACGGTCATATAAGGAGATGGAGAAGGTACCTATCTACTTCATGGTATATGAAGAGGAGAGATATGTGTTCGAACATAAGAAGGATACCGGAGCGGCAGGGATTATAACAAGGCCTGTCGCAAGGGGGGACCTGCAGGAGATCCTTGATAAGGAGAAGCTGCGGGAATATCTTGAAAAGTAATGAAGGGATAAATGGAGACAGATATGAGCAAGCTGGTGGAATTACGTAATCTTACCAAAAACTACGGCACGAAAAAACCGGCCGTTGATAACCTAAACCTTACTATCGAATCCGGACATATCATAGGATTGCTGGGTCCGAACGGATCGGGCAAGACGACTGTGATCAAGATGATAAACGGACTTCTTCAGCCCACGAAGGGCGAAATACTGATAGATGGCAGCAGTCCCGGTCCATATACAAAGTCGATCATTTCCTATCTCCCAGAGAGGACTTACCTTGAAGCGCAGAATACGGTAGCTGATATGATAGACTTTTTCACTGATTTTTATGAGGATTTCATACCCGAGCGTGCAATAGAGATGATACGGACTCTGGGGATAGATGAGACGGCAAGGCTCAAGACACTCAGCAAGGGTACCAAGGAGAAGGTCCAGCTTATCCTTGTGATGAGCAGGAACGCGAAGCTGTATATACTTGATGAACCTATCGCGGGAGTGGATCCGGCCGCCAGGGACTATATAATCCGTACTATCATAAACAACTATAACAGGAATGCTTCCGTTATCATATGCACCCACCTTATATCGGATATCGAGGATATCCTTGATGAAGTGATCTTCCTTATGAAGGGTCACCTGGTACTTCGCGGGACCAAGCAGGAGATCATGG
Source organism: Lachnospiraceae bacterium (assembly GCA_024690425.1). The sequence continues at coordinate 4,657 of JAILCT010000076.1, forward strand.
ATAAGTACGGTGTGTCTGTTGATAAGCATTTCAGGGAGGTGTTCAAATGCTAGGCAAGCTTTTTTATCATGAATGGAAGGATACATGGAAGCTGATGACCATCCTTAACGGGGCGGTCATCGCTCTGTCAGTGCTTGGAATGATCTTTGCCGCAACGGGCAACATCGCCGATGTTTTTAAAAGAAATGATGCGGGCTCGGTGTGGATGTTCATCATGTATATCAGCTTTGTAATGGTCTATGTGCTGGGGATAATCACCCTGTCGCTCGGAACAACACTGTATTTCTATGTGAGGTTTTACAGGAACCTCTACACCGACCAGGGCTATCTTATGCACACTCTGCCCGTGACTGCGCATGAACTCATCCTGTCAAAGGCACTTGTTGCCTTTATCTGGAAGGCGATAAGCACACTCGTCGTGGGCCTTGGGATCCTTTCCATAATTCTTTCCTTTGCGAGTACGACGGGTAATATCTTTAACGAAATAATGCCGTATGGCCGTGATATCTTCGATGAGTATGTCGACCAGGTTTATGACGGAAATGCCGGCCTGTTTTTCCTGTATATCATAGTGATGCTCCTTGCAGGAATAGGCGGATTGATCTATTCGACATTTATGGGGTACGCGGCTATTTCCCTGGGGCAGCAGGCTAAGAAAAACAAGGTGCTTGCTTCTGTCGGGATCTTCTTTGGAATAAACATAGCAGTCAGCATGGCAACCAACATGATAAACCAGTTCGTTATGCTTTTTGTGGTAAGGTTTGATGCGGATAATGCATTCAGGCCCGGCAGGTTTGGGGCGGCATCGATAGGCATTAGCTTCCTTATGGCGCTTATCGTATATGCTCTGTCGGCACTGTTTTATATGATAAGCTACCGGATAATGGGGAAGGGACTGAACCTTGATTAGAAGGTGAGAAGGAACGTATGAGTGATAAGATACTGGTGACCAGGTCATCCATGCCGGAGCTGGATGAATATATAGATGAGATAAAGTCGATGTGGGACACCCGCTGGCTTACGAATATGGGTCCCAAGCATGAGGAACTTAAGAGAGCACTTTCGGATTATCTTAAGGTAGATAATATCGAACTTCTTGTAAACGGACATCTGGCACTTGAGATGACAATACAGGCTATGGGGCTTAAGGGCAGTGTTATTACCACGCCATTTACTTTTGTGTCAACAACACATGCGATCGTAAGGAGCGGGCTTGAGCCTATCTTCTGCGATATCGATCCTGATGATTATACCATGGATCCGGGCAGGCTTGAGGGCCTTCTTCGCAGTGACACAAGCGCTATCATGCCTGTTCATGTATATGGCAATGTATGCAATATCGAAGCGATAGATGATTTTGCAAGAAAGCATGGACTTAAGGTAATCTATGATGCGGCGCACACCTTCGGAGAGTCATACAGGGGCAGGGGAATAGGAAGCTATGGAGATGCATCATGTTTCTCCTTCCATGCGACCAAGGTTTTCCACACGATCGAAGGCGGATGCGTGTGCTTTAAGGAAAAATCACTCGGGCAGAAGCTGTATGCCGTAAAGGATTTCGGCTTTACCGATCCGGAGGATGCGGGTGTTATCGGTGGAAATGCCAAGCTTAATGAGTTCTGTGCCGCCATGGGATTGTGCAACTTAAGGCACATAGATGATAACATAGCAAGACGTAAGGCGGTTTATGAAAGATATAATGAGCAGCTGTCGGATTTAAGGGGGATTAAGCTCAACAGCATAAAGAAGGATGTTGTTTCCAACTACGCCTACTATCCTGTCGTATTCGATCCAGAGACATTCGGCTCTGACAGGGACCGCGTGTATGATGAGCTTGAAAGAAACGGGATAATGGCCAGGAGGTACTTCTACCCTGCGACCAACGCGATGGAATGCTACAGGGGGAGGTTTGATCCTAAACTTACACCGGTTGCCCTGCGTATAAGCAGGCAGGTGCTCACCCTGCCTATATATCCGGAACTTGAGATGGAGACCGTTGACAGGATATGCGCTGTGATAAGGGGGCTGAAAGCATGAAGGCCATTGAGCATTTCAGGACTATCGGTGAACACAGGAGGCTTGTAAGGAAGGGATGTTTTGCCGTAGGCTTATATTATCAGGGCCTGACCCATGACCTTTCCAAGTATTCACCGGCCGAATTTCTTGTAGGCGCTAAGTACTATCAGGGATTCAGAAGTCCAAATAATGCAGAGAGGGAAGCCACGGGATATTCCAGCGCCTGGCTGCATCATAAGGGACGCAACAGGCATCATTACGAATACTGGCTTGATTATTCATCTGAGAACGGCAAGGGGCTGATCGCTGCGAGAATGCCTGATAAATACATCGTAGAGATGTTCATGGACAGGATCGCTGCTTCCAAGACATATAACAAGGGCAGGTACACGGATGACCTGCCGCTTAAATACTATCTTAAAGGGAATCCCGAAGAATTCATTGAAGAGCATACGAGGAAGACGCTTGAATTCCTGCTGCGCATGCTTGCAGAAAAAGGCGAAGAAGCCTGTTTTGAATACATAAGGACAAGGATATTAAACAAACGCATCGGTACTAAGATAGCTCAGCTTCTCGCTCACAGATAAGATCACAGGCAGGGTCGCAGATAAGGTCACACCCTGTGGCCCTGGGCTATCGTCAGCAGAACATCGAAGACAGCCGGGTTATTGTTCACGATTATGCTGAGGGCTGACTTGGCCCGGTTGAGTCCGTGGAAGAGCCGTCTTACCCTGAACTCTCCTTCTACGTCGCATCTTAGATAACCTTCATCATCATATCTGAATGTATCATCCATCAACATTACCACTTTTTCAAATTCGCGGCATGTTGACTTGCTGTTGTCGGCAATGTATGTGTAGCCTGAGGACGTACATGTGTCAAGGAGAATGCCGGCTTCATCCTGATTGCCTGCGTAATAGACGGAAACGGACGGGTATGACTTTAACCGGTGGTTTCCGGTGCACCGCATCACACAGCATATGTAGGAGGACAGCTCGCTGTTCATCCTTATCCTGTTAGTAAGCTTGTATCTGATCATCCCGTCAAGGGATTCGATGGCTTCCCCGGTATCCATGGGCCGCTCATCCGGTGATATGATGGCTTCGTAATCATAGGATATGACAACCGATTTACCGTTGTTTCTGCTGTACACGGCCAGTGCATCAAGAACGCGGCGGTTCATCCTGTGTCCTTCATCAACGAAGATGTGATCATATTCTTCGATATCAGGCAGGCCGTAGATCCCGTCGGCAGGGAAGAAATCGATCCTCTTAAGCCTGCTGTCAAGCTTGCGCATCTCTTCGGGGAAGGAGCCGAAGTGAAGGACGACGACTCTTTTCGAGACCCTGGTAAGCTCCATCGCAAGGTCGTAGAGAAGGAGGGTCTTGCCTGTTCCCGGAAGGCCGGTGAAGCCCTGGATGATTCCCGATCCCGGCTCATCCTTGATGTTTGCGAGTATCTGCTTCTTTATATCCTTCTGCTGGGCGGTCAGGAAATAATTGCCCTTTAGGAAACGATCGGGGTCCGTAAGGGGAGATATGAGGTATTTCTCCTCGCGGAAGAACCGGTCGATATTATCGTCAATGCAGTCAATCTGTATCTCGAGGTCCCTGCACAGGGTATCCCATGATTCTTCAAGCAGGTTACCGCTGTTGCTTAAGCGCAGCAGCTTATCTTCGCCGCTTATGTAGGTATATGAGCGGATGGATTTGTTCAGTGACGCCAGATAGCTCCGGTTCAGCATAAGCTGGCTTCTTATGCGTTCCGGATCGATGCTGTGACTCTTCAGTTCTATATTGATAATAGTATCGCTGTTGATACGCAAAAGATCGAATTCCTTACCTAACTTCGGTATCGTGTAGGAATAGAAGAAGTTGAGCCGGTCGATCCTTGTGCCTCCGCTTATTAGCTTGTCGGTAAGCGCCTTCAGGCCCTTTACTTCCCATTCCTTTATCTTGAGGGTATATGCTCTTTTGGACATCTGACGATCGAACCTGGCGATGTCCGAAGCCTTGTCGATCCTTGTCAGTGCGTATATGTTTATAGCCTTCATGGATTAAGTGTAGCATATTAGAATAAAATGATAAAGACCCGGGAAGATGCTTCCCGGGTCTCTTGATTTTCGCGT
>JAILCT010000041.1 GCA_024690425.1 Lachnospiraceae bacterium
GCAGGGCCTTTACAGCCTTAAGTGATGTGTCTAACTTCAGAAGATTCATCACGAGCGGGTTCGATGCAAGGTTTTTCAATGCCTTAAGGGGTGATGAGTATACTGTCATCAAGAGCTCTGAAAATGTTGATAAGTTAAGACGGGAATATACATATTTTACGCTTGTTCCACCGGAAATGAAGCAGTGGTATGCGACCGTTTTTAATTACAGGGAGGATGACAGCAGCGCATCCTATTCCATGGAAAGGTACCACATGACGGATCTTGCCTTAAGATATGTCCATGGTGCCATTGGCGAAGAAGAATTCAGAAACATAATGGAGATGCTCTTCCACTTTATAGCTATAAGGAAGAGAAGAAGTGTCTCCGATGATGACTATAAGGCTGCCGCAAGGAAGCTCTATATTGATAAGGTGGATGAGAGGATAGCCAGCCTTAAGACCCTTGAGGGGTATGAGGAAATAGCTTCATATATCAAGCTGGGAACAGATTATAATGACATTGATGAGATAGTTGACCGATACAAGGCGATCTATGAAAAAAAGACAGGAGAATACAGGCTTGCTGCGGTGGAGGCTGTAGCCCACGGAGACCTGTGTTTTTCGAATATCCTCTACAACCACGACGCAAGGCTTTTAAAGCTCATAGATCCCAAGGGAGCCATGGACGAAGACGGCCTGTATATGGATCCTTATTACGATCTTGCCAAGCTGTCCCATTCAATATGCGGCTCTTACGATTATTTTAACAGTGACCAGTATGAGATAACCGTGGGACCGGATATGAAGCTTAGCCTGAAGGTCGATTCGGATAATGAAAAATATATAAAGATATTTAATGAATATCTTATAAAAGCAGGGGCAGACCCGAAGCTTATACGTCTGTATGAGGCATCACTCTTCTTATCGATGCTGCCTCTTCACATTGACAGGAAGAAGAAGGTATTGGGATTTATTCTTAATGCGATAAACATACTTAAGGAAATAGAATGAAAACAGCCGGTAAAAGGGAGAAGAAATGAAATACGAAGGACTTACATTCATATTCGATATAGACGGAACCCTGTGCCCCATAAAGGGTAAGGATGAAAAATATGAAGATCTGGTGCCTTACAAGGACATGGTTGAGAAGATCCGCGAGTATAAGGAGGAGGGAGCTAAGATCGTCTTTTTTACTTCCAGGAATATGAAGACCTATCAGGGTAACATAGGTATGATAAATGCCAATACAGCTAAGGTCATTCTTAATTGGCTTGAGAAGTGGGATATTCCCTGCGATGAGATCTATTATGGCAAGCCCTGGCCCGGGAAGAACGGCTTTTACGTTGATGACAGGACGGTAAGACCCGATGAATTCCTGAACAGATCAGTGGATGAACTTAACGAGATATGTGCAAAAAGCAGGTGCGTATGGGATTAAACGACAGGATAAACATGTTCAATATAAAAAGGGGCATAAGCTATTTCAAGCGCAACGGTTTTAAAAAGACCTGTTACAAGGTTGCCGAACGCCTGAAAAGGGACGGTGATGAAGCGGGATATATGCAGGCGATGCTGTCAGGACGCCCCACAGCGGAAGAACTTGAAAGTCAGAGAGAAAGAAAGTTTTTCCATGACTATAAATTCAGCATTCTCGTACCTGCCTACAATACGGATACGGTTTTTCTGCGTGAGATGATCATGTCTGTTGTAAAACAGACATACAGGGAGTGGGAGCTGTGCATAGTTGACGGAAGCGATTCCGACAACGTATGCAGGGAGGTCGACAGGATAAAGGAAGAGGCGGATAAGGATATTTCCGACCGAATACGGATAAAAAAACTGGGATCCAACAGGGGTATTTCGGGTAATTTAAATGATGCCCTTGTCATGGCGACCGGAGATTATGTTGCCTTTCTCGACCACGATGACATTCTGGCACCCGATGCCCTTTATGAAGTCATGAATGCCCTTGAATCAGGCATGGAGAGAGACGGTAATATCTACAGGAACAGATATAAACTGATATATACGGATGAAGATAAGATCAATTCGACGGGGACAAGATACTTCGATCCGCATATCAAGCCTGACTTTGATATAGACTTTTTAAGATCCAACAACTATATCTGTCATTTTCTTGTTGTCAAGACGTCTGTTGCTGTCAAGGCAAGCGGATTCAGGAGTGAATATAACGGCGCGCAGGATCATGATTTTATCTTAAGATGTACCGAGATCATCGATCCGTATGAGATATATCATATCCCAAAGGTTCTCTACCACTGGAGGTCAAGCTTATCTTCGACTGCCGAGAATCCGGACAGCAAGCTGTATGCCTATGAGGCAGGGAAAAGAGCGGTGGTCGACCATCTTAACAGGCTTAATATCAGCGCTGAAGTGTTAAATACAGCCCATCTCGGGTTTTACAGGGTAAAATACTTACCCAAGTCTTTGAACATAAGGCTTGTGGGCAGGAAAGAATGGGAGTCGATCACAAGGGAGGCATTTAACGACATCAAAGAGCCGTATATCATGGTGCTTTCGGAATCGGTAAAGCCTGTTACAAACGATTACCTGTCGGAACTTGCCGGCGTTCTTATAAGAAACGAGGTCGGAGCTGTCGGCGGCAAGATATACGATGCACAGGGAAGGATTGACTCTGCGGGCTATTCATATGATAAGAACGGTAAGCTGATGCCCGATTTTCACGGGATGAACGGGAATTTCTCAGGTTATCTTCACAGGGCATCTGTTCAGCACAAGACTGACGGACTTGCGGCAGACTGCATGATGCTGAAGAAAGAAGCAATAGTATTTACCGACAGACCCGTGATGTCTGACAGATTCATTACCGTCTATGACCCGTATGCGGAATTTAAGAGAAAATGATCCGGGAGATCAGTAATGGCAAAGGTATCGGTAGTCATACCCAATTATAACGGTGAGAATTATCTGAGAAAATGTATAGAAGCTTTAAACAGCCAGACATTCAGCGATCATGAACTGATCATAACGGATAATGCTTCAACGGACGACAGCCTTAAGATGGTGTCCGAACTGCGACCGGATGCCGTGGTCGTAAAGCTTGATAAGAATTACGGCTTTTCCAGAGCAGTGAATGAAGGAATAAAGGCATCAACATCGCCATACGTGATACTTCTTAACAATGATACAGAGGTTTTTCCGGACTTTATCGAAAAACTGTATGATGCGGTAAGAAGTGATGACAGTGTTTTTTCCGTAAGTTCAAAGATGCTGCAGATGCACTCGCCGGGGCTTATTGATTCCGCCGGTGATATGTATTGCTGCCTTGGCTGGGCCTTCGCAAGGGGTAAGGATAAACCTGAGGCAGGGTATAACAGGAAAACGGATATCTTCTCATCCTGTGCCGGCGCCGCCATATACAGAAAAGCAGTATTCGATGAGATCGGCTTGTTTGACGAAGCCCATTTTGCATACCTTGAGGATGTTGACGTCGGATACAGGGCAAGGATAAACGGATACAGAAACATATATGAGCCGGGTGCCTGCGTATACCATGCCGGCAGCGGAATGTCCGGGTCAAGGTATAATAAATTTAAGATAAACTTATCATCACGGAACAATATTTATCTTATATATAAGAACATGCCTCTGCTCCAGCTTGTGCTGAACCTCCCCTTTCTTCTTGCCGGGTTCCTTATAAAAACTGTGTTTTTTATCAGGAAGGGTGAAGGAGCTACATACGTTAAGGGACTCATAAATGGTATTAAGATGTGCAGGGGCCGAAAGAAATATCCATTTAAGAGCGCTAACCTTAAGAACTACTTAAGGATCCAGTGGGAGCTGTGGAGAAATACGGTCCTGCGATTTGTGTAAGATATGTGATATCATTCCTTTTGGAACAGGGTGATCGGAAATGATAAAAGACAATCAGAGAATATTCAACCGAATACATATAGTGCTTGATGCACTGATAATAGCCGGGACTTATTGGTTTGCCTGGTGGCTTAAGTTCAAGAGCGGGCTTATTGATTACTCGATGAGCCTTCCGACCAGTTATTTCAGGAAGGTAATGTATTTTGTGGTACCGGCCTATCTACTTCTTTATTATTTCTTCAATCTCTATAACAGTAAGCGGGCATCAGGAAGAAAGAGGGAACTGTATAACATAATTAAGGCCAATACAGTCGGCAGTCTTGGCCTCATAGTTGCCATGTACCTGCTTGGACAGACTCATTTTTCCAGAGAGATGATATTTATCTTCTGGTGTGCCAACATATTTACGGAGACCCTTGTAAGGAACATCATCAGATACCTGCTGAGGTTTTTCAGGAAACGCGGGTATAATCTTAAATATGTCCTTCTTGTCGGATACTCCAAGTCGGCAGAGTCATATATAAACAAGATAAGACTCAACCCTCAGTGGGGTTATGTTGTCCGCGGAATACTTGACGACAATGTCGAGAGGGGGACCATGTATAAAGGGGTCAAGGTAATGGGAGCGGTAGATAACCTGCCCATCATACTTGAGGAGAATAAACTTGATGAGATAGCGATAACCCTGTCTCTTAAGGAATACGGCCGACTAGAAGAGATAGTGAACATGTGTGAAAAGTCAGGTGTCCATACCAAGTTTATCCCGGATTATGCAGGAATAATCCCCAACAAACCATATACGGAAGACCTTCAGGGCCTGCCGGTGATAAATATAAGGCATGTCCCGCTTACAAATACGGTAAATATAATCATGAAGAGGATAGTGGACATTGTCGGATCCTTTGTTCTTATTATACTTCTGTCTCCCGTTATGCTTGTTTCGGCCATAACAATACGGTTTGGAAGCCCCGGGCCTGTTATCTTCAAGCAGGAGCGTGTGGGACTGCATAATAAACCCTTTAAGATGCTCAAATTCCGGACCATGTTCGTGCAGGAAGACAAGGATGAGGAAGAGAAGGGCTGGACAGTCAAGGATGATCCCAGAGTTACGGGTATAGGAAGGTTTTTAAGGAAGACAAGCCTTGATGAACTTCCGCAGCTCTTTAATGTTTTTACCGGTAAGATGAGCCTTGTAGGACCAAGGCCCGAGAGACCTCTTTTTGTTGAGCAGTTCAGGGAGACCATTCCCAGGTATATGATAAAGCATCAGGTCCGTCCGGGAATGACGGGTTGGGCTCAGATAAACGGACTCAGGGGTGATACTTCGATCGAGAAGAGGATTGAATATGACCTGTATTATATAGAGAACTGGACCATGGGGTTTGACATAAAGATATTATTCCTTACGGTATTTAAGGGATTCATTAACGAGAATGCATATTAAAGAACATGAGAGTTGATATAATAATACCTGTATATAAACCCGATGAGAAGCTGATACGCCTTATAAACGGATTAAAGGGCCAGACAGTGCGTCCGGATAATATAATCATCATGTACACAAGGCTGTCGGCAATGGACCACATCAGCCCGCATCTTATAGAACTGGGCATGGAAGCTGCGGAGCTGAAGGTGTTTGAGCTTATGGCAGACCAGTTCGATCATGGCGGAACAAGAGCGGAAGCGGTCAGGCATTCGAATGCCGACATATTCGTTATGATGACCCAGGATGCCATACCGTATGATAAGACTCTTATAGAGAACTTGACCGAAAGCCTGGCCGATGATACCATAGCTGCAGCGTATGCAAGGCAGCTTCCGGATAAGACTTCCTCTGTGGCGGAATGCTTTACCAGAGGCTTCAACTATCCTGCGCAGTCTGCATTAAAGGGAAGGGAAGACCTGGATCGTCTGGGGATAAAGACTTTCTTCTGCTCCAATGTATGCGCGGCATACAGGAGAGATGTCTATGACAGCCTGGGCGGTTTTATCGAGCATACCATTTTCAACGAGGATATGATCTACGCCCACAAGCTCATCATGAACGGGTATAAGATCCGGTATGAGGCCGGGGCATGTGTTATACATACACATGAGTATTCGCCCATGCAGCAGTTTCACAGGAATTTCGATCTTGCCGTGTCGCAGGCGGAACATCCCGAAGTATTCGAAGGGATCTCGTCCGAATCGGAGGGAGTAAGATATATCAGAAGCGCATATTCATATTTTAAGGAGCAGGGAAAGGGATATCTCATAATACCCTTTGTATGGGGATGCGGATTCAGGTATCTTGGCTACCGGCTCGGGAAAAAATACAAAAAGCTTCCGGAACGTCTGGTAACAGTCTTTTCCATGAACAAGGGGTACTGGGCACACAGTTCCGGGTCTTTATGAGGAGATATAATGTCAGATAACAACAATACAAATAACAATAACGACGGTGATTACGAAGTTTACTGCCAGATGTGCAGAAGGGGCAGGAGCCAGGTGAGTGATATGTTTAAGCTCCTTGACGGAATGTACATATGTTCTGACTGCATGCATAAGACAATGGACACCATGGGCCAGTTCGGATTTTCCACGATCAACCCGTTTGCTACCGGTGCCAATGCACAGAAGGGTACACCTCTTGGGAGCATATTCGGTGATCTTAATAAGCAGTCGGCTGATGAGATGAAGAAGGAACAGGAGGCAGGTCAGGCTGTTCCCGCCAATAAAGAAGATGACGGAGACGGGAAGGAAGATGAAGGGAAGGAAGAAGGCGGTGACCAGGCAGGCCAGGATCCTTTAAATCCCTTCCAGGGGATCCCCGGGATAAGCTTCCTTAATATGTCCGATATACCGGCCCTTTTTGGCCAGAAATCCAAGGTTAAGAAAAAGTCAAAGAGAACAGGCCCTCTTATTGACCTAAGTAAGATCCCGCAGCCGCATAAGATAAAGAGCATGCTGGATGAATATGTTATCGGACAGGAAAAAGCCAAGAAGATAATATCCGTTGCCGTATACAATCATTACAAGAGAGTGGCATCCGAAGAACAGAGGGAAGACGGATACGGAGAAGAATTTAAGAATGTTGACATAGAGAAATCAAACATTCTTCTTATAGGCCCGACGGGCTGCGGCAAGACATACCTTGTCAAAACCCTGGCCAGGCTCCTTGATGTACCGCTTGCCATCGCGGATGCGACATCGCTTACCGAAGCCGGCTATATAGGAGATGATATCGAGAGTGTAGTTACCAAGCTCCTTACCGCAGCTGACAATGATGTGGAGAAGGCTGAGACAGGCATCATATTCATCGATGAGATAGACAAGATAGCCAAGAAGAAAAACACCCATTCAAGGGACGTTTCGGGCGAATCGGTTCAGCAGGGTATGCTCAAGCTTTTGGAAGGAAGTGAGATAGAGGTTCCCGTGGGCTCCAATTCCAAGAATGCAATGGTCCCTCTTACAACGATAAATACCAAGAACATCCTTTTTATATGCGGTGGAGCTTTTCCGGATCTTGATGAGATAATAAAGCAGAGGTTAAGGAAGCAGACATCCATCGGATTTAACGCAGAGCTTAAGGATGTACTGGATAAGAAAAAGGATATACTTAAGGAAGTCACTGTAGAGGATATCAAAAAGTTCGGAATGATCCCCGAATTTGTCGGCCGTCTTCCGATAATTGCAACCCTTGAAGGGCTTACAGAGGATATGCTTGTTGAGGTATTAAAGGAGCCCAAGAATGCGATCATCAAGCAGTATCAGAAGCTTCTTGCAATGGATGAGGTGGAACTTGACTTTGAAGATGAGGCTCTGCATGAGATAGCCAAGAAGGCTCTTGAGAAGGATACGGGCGCAAGGGCGCTGCGTTCTATAATCGAAGAGCTGATGCTTGATATAATGTACGAGATACCCAAGGATGATAATATCGGAAGGGTAACGATAACGAAGGATTATATACTGGGCACCGGAGGACCTGTCATAGATCTTCGGGGCGGTGATCTAAGCTACGGTGAACGCGACGGACTTAAAGTTGTTGCGGGTTGAGGTATAGGCAATGCTATTTTCAACAGCAGCATTTGCGGTCTTTATGGCTATTGTATTTACGGTTTACTGGCTTGCGCCGCATAAATACAGATGGATCATAATCCTGGCCGCCAATGTCTGGTTTTATACATGCTATGATGTTAAGTATCTTGCAGCTATCCTGATCACGATGATCGCATCGTTCGTATGCGCCATCCTGATGGATAAGAAGCATGAAGCAAAAAAGAATAAAGTGATAATGCTGACAGGGGTAATCACATCGTTATCCCTGTTGCTTGTGTTTAAATATCTGAATTTCGCCCTGTATACCGTATCGAAGATACTTAACAGGATAAGTATACCGATGCAGGAGACAACTCTTAAGCTGATAATGCCTGTGGGTATTTCCTTCTACACTTTTATGGCGGTCGGATATATCATCGACGTATATAAAGGCAAGACCGAACCTGTAAGGCATTTTGGCAAGTATGCGATCTTTCTTTCGTTTTTCCCCAATATTTCTTCGGGTCCTATCGAGAGGGCCGGTCATTTCATCCCTCAGATTGATAAGGAAAAGTCATTCGATTATGATTCCGTGGTATACGGAGCCCGTCTCCTTATGCTCGGTATGATCAAGAAGGTTGTCATCGCAGACCTGATGGTCAAATATGTCGATGCGGTGTTTAACAAGGTGCCGGAGCACAGCGGGATATGCTTTGCATGGGCCACCATTCTGTATACCTTCGAGATTTACTGCGATTTTTCGGGTTATTCTGATATGGCCATAGGCGTTGCAAGGATGCTGGGCTTTGAACTTACAGGCAATTTCAGGCAGCCTTATCTTGCATCGAGCATCAAGGAATTCTGGGGAAGATGGCATATATCGTTATCTACCTGGTTCAGGGATTATGTATACATCCCCCTTGGAGGCAACAGATGTAAGAAGTCAAGGCGTGACCTGAACCTGCTCATAACCTTCCTCTTAAGCGGCCTCTGGCACGGCGCCAGCTGGACTTTTGTGCTGTGGGGAGGCATACACGGAGCGGCACAGATAATCGAGAACAGGATAAAGGAGGCGATAGGCCTGACACGTGACAGGGAGAAAAACCTGTCCCGTCCGGTGAAGCTCCTGCTCACGATCCTGACCTTCCTGATAGTAAGCTATGCATGGATGTTCTTCAGGGCCAATTCGATATCGGAAGCCCTCTATATTGTCCGCAATATGTTCACAAGCTTTAACCTTAAGGATGCCATGGCTCAGATGACCATGAGCACAAAGTCGGTGATCAAGACAACTGC
>JAILCT010000129.1 GCA_024690425.1 Lachnospiraceae bacterium
GGAGGGCGTTAAGAACGCCGCCAATGTTATCGAAGAAAGTGTTGGTATATTTATCCTGTAGGTATTAAATGAAGATATTGTTTTCCCGAGCGGTTGTGTGTTAAACTGTAAAGGTTGCATATGACTGATTTGCGGAGAACAGATGAAAGAAAACAAGATGGGCACCATGCCCGTTAACAAGCTTATAATAAATATCGGAATGCCCATGATCTTATCAATGCTCGTGCAGGCATTGTATAACGTGGTCGATTCGATATTCGTGGCAAGGATAACAGACGGTACAGCAGCAGGATCTGCAGGTACCGCAGCCCTTGTGGCGGTGGGAATGGCCTTTCCCTTCCAGATGCTCCTTGTGGCAGTGGGAGCGGGAACAGGAGTGGGAGTCAATTCGCTCTTAAGCAAGGCCCTTGGAGAGAAGGACCACGAGACGGTTGAGAGGGCTGCCAACAACGGTATATTCCTGTCGATAATGAGTGCGGTTGTCTTCTTTATAATAGGTAAGTTCTTTGCCGGGATGCTGATCCGGTCCCAGGGAGGAGAAGGACTGGCGCTTAAATACGGAACACAGTATCTGTCAATAGTCTTCATGTGTTCCTTCGGAATATACATGCAGTTCATCTTTGAGAGGCTGCTGCAGTCCACGGGTAAGACCTTCTACTCGATGATAACCCAGATGACGGGTGCGATAATAAACATAGTCCTTGATCCCATCCTTATATTCGGTATGTTCGGGTTCCCCGAGCTTAAGGTGGCGGGAGCCGCCATTGCCACGGTAACGGGTCAGGTAGTCGCCGCATGCATGGGCCTTGCCCTCAATCTTAAGAAAAATCACGAGATAAAGATAAGCCTTAAGGGATTTAAGCCTCACGGTCCTACGATAGGCAGGATATATGCAGTGGGCATACCCACGATGATCATGCAGTCCATAGGCTCTGTGATGACCTATTGCATGAACAGGATACTGGTATCCCTAAATGATGCCGCCGTAGCGGTATTCACGGTATACTTCAAGCTCCAGAGCCTCTTCTTTATGCCGCTGTTTGGCTTAAATAACGGACTTATCCCCATACTTGCATATAATTACGGCGCCAGGAACCGCAAGCGTATGGTGGAGGCGATTAAGATATGCATGATGTATGCTTTCGGATTTGCGGTAATAGGTTTCGGGCTCTTTAAGCTTATACCCGATAAGCTTCTCCTCATCTTCAATACAGGTGATGCTTCCCTTATAACATACGGAGTTCCGGCCCTTAAGATAATCGCATGGCACTATCTGCTTGCCTGGTTCTGTATAATAGGCGGAACCGTATACCAGTCGCTTGGCAACGGGATGTACTCCCTTATCGTTTCGGTGGCAAGGCAGCTGGTCGTACTGATACCGGCCGCATATATACTTGCAAGGATAGGGGGGCTTGATCTTATCTGGTGGTCCTTCCCGATAGCCGAGCTCATGTCATTTGTCGTTAACTGCTATTTTATGTACAAGATAAACAAGAACATCATCTCCAAGGTTCCGGATGGGGTATAATAAGAATAAAAATAAAATGGTTCGACTCGCCAGCCGAACCATTTCTTATATAAATTTATTAGAGGGAGGATGTGAGGTCTGACCTCACGCTTATGAAAAAGATTTATTTTTATCTTATGAGGTAAGTATAGGGGTAGAATATGACATTGTAATGCACAAATTGTGAACGTTAAATGAACAAACTGCAAAGAAATCATGTCAAGTTAAGATGAATATGTGACTGATTTTGATTATGTAAACGTTTTTGCGAACATTTCTTTTGGTCATGATGATCATATGCAAAACCCGATAAATAGGAAGATTGGATGATTAATGCATGAAATATGCAAATATTATTGTGAATATTTCACATGAAAACCTGGACAGGACATTTCAGTACAGGATCCCGGATGAGCTGGTGGGGAAGATAGATGTCGGTGACTATGTCACGATACCTTTCGGAGCGGGCAACAGACTGATCGCAGGATATGTCCTGGAGCTTACGGACAAGGCCGATTACGATGTGACCAGGCTCAAGGAGATCGCCGGTATAAGAAATGATGCAAGGCTCGTTGACAGCAGGCTTATCAAGCTGGCTTACTGGATGAAGGAGCGGTACGGTTCGACAATGATAAACGCCTTAAAGACCGTCCTGCCCATCAAGAAGCGGATAAAGGAGAAGGAAGAGAAGACGATAGTCTTAAACATCGGCCATAAAGAGGCCGAAGAGCTCCTTGATACATATGTTAAGAAGCACCGGACCGCAAGAGAGAGGCTCCTAAGGGAACTGATAAGTGAAGGTGAGCTTGACTATAAGCTTGTTTCGGCCAAGCTGTCCATATCAGCACCGACCATCAGGGCCATGGAAGAGCAGGGAGTCATAAGCATACGCAAAAAGAGGCGCTACCGTGATGCAGGGCTGAGTACAGCTAAGGGAAGCGGGGTGAACCTTAACCCGGCCCAGAGGAAGATCGCCGATGAGATCATACGTGAGTATGATGAAGGCATAAGGGACACATACCTTATCCGCGGGGTTACCGGAAGCGGCAAGACCGAGGTATACATGGAGCTCATAGACCATGTGGTAAGGAAGGGACTTGAAGTCATCGTGCTGATACCCGAGATAGCCCTGACTTATCAGACCGTGATGAGGTTCTACAAAAGATTCGGGGATTCGGTGTCTACCATACACTCCCGCCTGTCGGAAGGAGTGAAGTATGACCAGTTCGAGAAGGCCAGAAAGGGCGAGATATCCATAATGATCGGTCCAAGGTCCGCACTTTTTACGCCTTTTGAGAATCTCGGGCTTATCATAATCGATGAGGAGCATGAACCCTCCTACAAGTCGGATAACATGCCCAAATACCATGCACGCGAGACAGCCCGGGAACTTGCGGAACTTTACGGGGCTTCGCTGGTACTTGGGTCGGCAACGCCTTCGCTTGATGCATATTACAAGGCATTGAGCGGGGAATATAAGCTTTTCGAACTTAAGGAAAGGGCCAATGATGCATCCCTTCCCACGGTACATATCACAGATCTTAAGCAGGAGCTTAAGGAAGGAAACAGGTCGATGTTTGGCCGTGAGCTCAGATCGCTCATGGAGGACCGGCTTAACAAGGGCGAACAGATAATGCTCTTTCTTAACAGAAGGGGTTATGCCGGCTTCGTTTCGTGCAGAAGCTGCGGCCATGTCATGAAGTGTCCCCACTGCGATGTGTCCCTCTCGCAGCACGGCGGAAGGAAGCTCATGTGTCATTACTGCGGGTATGAGAGAGAAGACGTTAAGGTATGTCCTGAGTGCGGATCTCACTATATCGGCGGCATGAAGGCAGGGACCGAACAGGTTGAGCAGAATGTGAAGAAGCTCTTTCCTTACGCATCGGTCCTTAGGATGGATGCGGATACGACCCGTAAGAAGGATGATTACGAGAGGATCCTCTCGGCATTTGCCAACCGGGAGGCGGATATACTCATAGGAACACAGATGATAGTCAAGGGGCATGATTTTCCCTACGTGACCCTGATGGGGATACTTATAGCGGACATGTCCTTAAATGCCGGAGATTACCGGTCATCGGAAAGGACCTTCCAGCTTCTTACCCAGGCTGCCGGACGTGCCGGACGTGCGGGGATACCCGGGGATGTCGTGATCCAGACATACCATCCGGACCACTACGCCATCCTGCATGCGAAAGACCAGGACTATACAGCCTTTTATAATGAAGAGATCCTGTACAGGAGCATGCTTGACTATCCGCCTGTGGGACATATGCTGGCGGTGATGGTGGAAGGACCGTCCTATGAGGGCATCGGAAGATTCAGCGACTTGTTGGCAGGCGAACTTAAAAATGCTATAATGAATAATCTGCATAGTGACGGCTGCCGGATGATCGGGCCGGCGGATGCGGGTGTGAAAAAGGTGAACGATACCTACAGGAAGCTCATATATTTAAAGTCAGGCGGCATTGATACGCTGACATTGCTTAAGGACAGAGCCGAGGAATATGTAAAGGCCTGCAAGGATAAGAATATCCGGGTGACATTTGATCTTGACCCGGTCTGAGGATTATAAGGAGGTTTTTATGGCATTAAGAACTATAAGAGTGATGGGCGATGAGGTGCTCAATAAACCCTGCAAGCCCGTCAAGGAAATGACGGACAGGACAAGGACCCTTATAGAGGATATGATCGAGACCATGTACGATGCCGATGGCGTGGGACTGGCAGCTCCGCAGGTCGGAGTCCTTAAGAGGGTTGTGGTCATCGACGTGGGTGAGGGTCCGTTCGTGATGATAAATCCCAGGGTCCTCGAGACATCGGGTGAGCAGACCGGATCGGAAGGGTGCTTAAGCGTCCCCGGGAAATGCGGTATAGTTACAAGACCCAATTATGCCAAGGTCCTTGCCTACAATGAGGACATGGAACCTGTTGAGATAGAGGGGACAGAACTCAAGGCCAGGGCAATGCTGCATGAGATCGATCATCTTGACGGCAAGCTCTATGTAGATAAGGTTGAAGGCGAGCTTATGAACGTTGAGGATCTTGAAGATGCATCACATGATGAAGAAGAGGAGAAACAGTAGATGAAGGTACTGTTTATGGGGACTCCTGATTTTGCCGCAGGTATCCTTGAAGCCATTATAAAGAGCGACCATGAGGTCGTGGCCGTGGTGACACAGGAGGATAAGGCTAAGGGAAGGAGCGATAAGCTCATGCCGCCGCCTGTAAAGGAGACGGCACTTAAGTATGATATTCCCGTTTTCCAGCCCCGCAGGATAAAGGATCCGGAGGCTGTATCGGTGCTTTCCGGATACGGCGCCGACATCTTCGTCGTAGCGGCATACGGGCAGATACTGTCAAAGGAGATACTTGACATGCCGGGGTATGGCTGTATCAATACCCATGCATCCCTGCTCCCGAAATACAGGGGGGCTGCACCGATACAGTGGGCCATTGCCGATGGTGAGAAGGAGACCGGCGTGACCATAATGCAGATGGATGAAGGCCTTGACACAGGAGACATACTGTATGTGAGCAAGGTTGACATAACACAGGATGAGACCGGTGAGAGCCTTTTTGATAAGCTTGAAGAGAGCGCTAAGATACTTATAGTTGAGGCTCTTGACAGAATAGAAGCGGGTGACATAAATCCTGTAAAGCAGGACTCATCCCTTGCCACTTACGCAAGGATACTTAAAAAGGAAATGGGAGCGCTTGATTTTGCGAAAACGGCTGAAGAGCTTGAGCGGCTCATAAGGGCATTTACCCCATGGCCCGGCACCTTTACGCACCTTGACGGCAAGCTCTTAAAGGTCATGGAAGCAGGATGCGCGGACAGCGATGAACTGGTAAGAGAGTGTAAGGATGCACTTCCCGGTGTGCCAAAGGGAGGGATAGCCGGGGTGTCTTCCGATGCGGTCTATGTGGCAGCAGGCAGGGACTATCTTAAGCTGAAGACTGTCCAGCTTGAAGGCAAGAAAAGGATGAAGGTCAGTGATTTCTTAAGAGGTTATCCTCTTAAGCCGGGAGATAAGCTTACATGAACTTAAGGCTTATAATACTTGAAGCCCTGCTCCTTATCGAGAAGGAGGACCTGCCCGCTGGCAAGGTCATAAAGCAGGTGCTGGATAAATACGGCTATCTTGACAGGCAGGACAGAAGCTTTTTAAAGAGGGTTCTCGAAGGGACGACAGAGCGCCGCATAGAGCTAGACTATATTATCGATGCAAGGAGCAGGGTCGGGACGGCTAAGATGAAGCCGGTCATCCGGCAGATAATGCGCATGAGCGTCTATCAGCTCAAGTATATGGATTCGGTCCCTTCTTCCGCAGTATGCAATGAGGCTGTAAAGCTTGCGGGCAAAAAGGGCATGACAGGCCTTAAGGGGTTTGTGAACGGTGTCCTAAGGACCATAGCAAGGGATATTGACAATATCGGATATCCGGATGCGGACACGCCTTGTGGGATGAGTGTTAAGTATTCATGTCCCGAGTGGCTTGTAAGGCTGCTGATTGAGGAGCAGGGGACGGAGAAAGCCCTTGCGGTACTTGACTCTTCCCTTAAGAAGCGGGACCTCTGCATCAGGATAAACCTTTCAAAGACAGATAAGGATACTCTTAAAAAAATCCTGGAGACCGAAAATGTTATATGCGAGGATATACCGGGTCTTCCCTATGCCCTTAAATTAAGGGATGTGGATTCGCTGAGCCGGCTTATTTCCTTTGCGGACGGACTTTTTGCCATTCAGGATACAGGCTCGATGCTTGTGGGCGAGGCAGCGGGCATCAGGGAAGGAGATACCGTTTTTGATGTCTGTGCCGCACCGGGAGGCAAGTCGATGCATGTGCTTGACAAGCTTAAGGGTATGGGCCGTTTATATGCCTTTGACATCTCCGAGGGCAAGCTTGAGAGGATCCGCGAGAATGCGGACCGGCTGGGCTTTTCAGACATTGAGATCACAGCCGCCGATGCGGCCTGCTTTAAGGAAGAATATGCAGGCATGGCGGATGTCCTGATAGCTGATCTTCCGTGCTCGGGCCTTGGTGTCATGGGCCGCAAGAATGATATAAAATACAACGTAAGTCCTGATAAGCTTGATTCCCTTGTAAGGCTTCAGAGGGACATACTTAGGAATGTAAGTGCCTACATCAAGCCCGGCGGGCATCTAATCTTTTCAACCTGTACCATACACAGGGCCGAGAATGAGGACAACTTCAACTGGATAAAGGACAACCTGCCCTTTGAGGCAGAATCACTCAAGCCCTATATCCCCGATGAGTTCATGCATGATACGGGAGAAGAGGGATACATTCAGCTGATCCCGGGCATTGATGACAGTGACGGCTTTTTTATTTCAAGATTTGTAAAAAGGAATGACTGAAAACAGGACCGATCTGCGTTCAATAGAATATGACGAGATGCTTAAGGTCATTGAGAGCCTTGGCGGGAAGAAGTTCAGAAGAGACCAGGTTTATGACTGGCTTCACAAAAAGGGTGCGGATTCATATGATGATATGAGCAATATCCCCGCATCCCTTAAGGATGAGCTTAAAAAGACCTACGAACTTAACCCGATAAGGATAGAGAGGGTGCAGGAATCGGCACTTGACGGGACCAAGAAGTATCTTTTCAGGCTGCATGATGAAAACCTTATAGAGAGTGTGTTCATGAGGTACGAACACGGCAATTCGGTATGCGTGTCAACGCAGGTCGGCTGCCGGATGGGATGCAGGTTCTGCGCATCAACGATCGACGGACTGGTAAGGAACCTTACGGCGGGGGAAATGCTTGCACAGGTTTACGGGATCATGAAGGAGACCGGTGAACGGATCTCGAACGTGGTCACCATGGGGTCGGGCGAACCGCTTGACAACTATGATGAGCTGACCAGGTTCGTGATGATGCTGACCGATGAGCACGGCCTTAATATAAGCGGACGGAATGTGACGGTATCGACCTGCGGACTTGTCCCAAAGATTTACGAGCTTGCGGATGAGGAGCTTACCATAACCCTTGCTGTTTCGCTCCATGCCTGCAGCGATGAGAAGCGAAGGGAGCTTATGCCAGTGGCAAATAAATATGAACTTGCCGCCCTCATGGATGCCTGCAGGTACTACTTTGACAAAACGGGACGACGTCTTACCTTTGAATACAGCCTTGTAAAGGATGCCAACGATACCGATGAAGATGCAAAAGGGCTGGTCAGGCTTCTTAAGGGAATGAACTGTCATGTCAACCTTATCCCGGTCAATCCGGTCAGGGAAAGAAGCTATGTACAGTCTACAAAACAGGCGGTTTTGGCATTTAAAAATAAACTTGAAAAAAATCATATAAATGTTACTATTAGAAGGGAAATGGGCCGGGATATAGACGGAGCATGCGGACAGTTAAGGCGCCGCGTTATCTCGGAATCATAGTGAAAGGAAATTTAGGGCAATGCTTAAGACATTCTCTAAGACCGATATCGGCCGCAAGAGAAAAATAAACCAGGATTGTATTTTTTCCTGCGAGGTACCCCTTGGGAACCTTCCCAACCTCTTTATCGTGGCAGACGGAATGGGCGGGCACAACGCAGGTGATTATGCATCATCATATACGGTTAAGGCTATAGAGCGGGAAGTCATGATCAATGATTCTGATGCTCCCGTTAAGATAATAAAGGAAGCCATAGACTGTGCCAACGCCGAGATCTTCAGGAAGGCGGAGGCGGAGCCTGACTACCTGGGAATGGGAACGACAGCGGTGATCGCAACGATAGTTGACGATCTTATGTATGTTGCCAATGTAGGCGACAGCAGGCTGTATGTGATAAATGATGACATCAGGCAGGTGACCAGGGATCATTCGCTCGTCGAAGAGATGATCAAGATGGGCGAGATCGACAGGGAATCGGCAAGAACGCATCCCGATAAGAACATAATTACAAGGGCGATAGGCGTGTCACCCAAGGTTGAAGCGGATTTCTTCGAAGTAGACCTTAAGAAGGGTGATCATATCCTTATGTGCTCGGACGGTCTTACCAACATGGTGGATGATGATGACATAGCCATGATAGTCAAGGCCGGCAGGGACGTGGTTCAGATAGTCGAGGAACTAATCAGGGTAGCTAATCACAACGGTGGCAAGGACAATATCGCAGTAGTCATAATTGAACCGTTTGCAGATGAGGTGAGATAATGTTAAATCCCGGAACTGTGCTGGGCGACCGGTATGAAATATTAGAGAAGATAGGCGCCGGCGGAATGGCGGATGTATATAAGGCCATGGACCACAAGCTCAACAGGTTTGATGCGGTCAAGGTACTTAAGGATGAATTCGCTTCCAACAAGAGTTTTGTAAGTAAGTTCAGGGCCGAAGCCCAGGCGGCAGCAGGTCTTATGCATCCCAATATCGTTAATGTATATGATGTGGGTGATGAGAACGGACTGTATTATTTCGTCATGGAGCTTGTCGAGGGTATCACCCTCAAGCGCTACATAGAGAAGAAGATAAGGCTGTCGGTCAAGGAGGCTGTTTCAATAGCCATCCAGGTGGCAATGGGTATCGAGAGCGCCCACAACAACGGTATCATACACAGGGATATCAAGCCGCAGAACATAATCATATCCAAGGAAGGCAAGGTCAAGGTTGCCGACTTCGGTATTGCAAGGGCAGCAAGCTCCGACACCCAGACCTCACACGCCATGGGTTCTGTGCATTATACATCTCCCGAGCAGGCAAGGGGCGGTTATTCGGATGCCAAGAGTGATATCTATTCAATAGGTATAACCCTGTTCGAGATGGTGACGGGACGTGTTCCCTTCGACGGTGAGACAACCGTAGCTATCGCTATCAAGCACATCCAGGAAGAGATGCCCTCTCCGAGGATCTATGTGCCTGAGATCCCGATAAGCGTTGAACAGATCATATTCAAGTGCACGCAGAAGAATCCCGACAGAAGGTATGCCAATGTAAGTGAGCTCATGCAGGATCTCAAGCACTCACTTATAGCACCCAATGAGAACTTCGTGATCATTCAGGATGCGGCAAGCAATGAGGGCACCAAGGCTTTGAGTGATGAGGACCGCAAGGAGATCCGCCAGCAGACCTCATCCAGCATGTACGGGAATGAGACCTTCGAATCGGCATATGCCGGATACAACCAGGGCCGTTACGGCCAGGGTGGATACAATGATCCCTATTACGGAAATAATCAGGGCGGACAGGGTTATCCGGCCGGTTACGGCGACCCTGCTTATGACAGGTATCAGGGCCAGTACGGCGGCCCCGGATACGACGGACGTCCGATGGAAGATATGGAGGATCCTTACTACGTAATGGATCCGAGGAACAAGAGACCGAGGAACCCGGAGCGGCCTCAGGTTCCGGACCAGGCTGAGGCGTTAAGGGCCAAACAGCAGGCCAGGAAGGCTGCAGCGGGCGGAGGACATGTCCCGGCCAAGGGAGGAGCCAAGCCGCCAAGGAAGAAGGGCTCAAAACCGGATACCAGGAAGAAGTATTCCCAGGAATCGGAAGACGATACAGATGTAGATCCCAAGATGGAGAAGATCATGACCATCCTTATGATAGTCGCAGCCATCCTGCTGGGACTGGGGGCAGTGTGGATTGTCAGCCGTGCGATGGGTACGTTCGGCAAGGATGAAGAGACCGCTATCGAAGAGGGAATGACGGAAGTTCCCAATGTTGTGGGCATGTCACTCACGGATGCTTCGGAAGCCCTTAAGGAGGCCGGGCTTACCGCGAAGGCCTCATATGCCGAATCACAGCTTTATGATAAGGATTTTATCGATTCCCAGGATCCGGTAGCAGGTACGATTGTCGAAGAGAATTCGGTACTTACCCTTGTGGTAAGCTCCGGAAAGGCGGCGGGTGCCGAAATAGATGTTGATGTAGCTCCGACGGAGAATGTCGGCGGTGCAGCCGTGCCCGATGTGGTGGGCAAGTCGGAAGCCGAGGCCAGGGTAGCCATCGAGAATGAGGGCTTTACCTTTACGGCCATCGAGCAGGAGAGCGAGAACGTTGATAAGGGCAAGGTAATATCGCAGAGTCCCCTCGGAGCCACGAACGCTCCGCTGGGAAGCGCCATACAGGTATATATAAGCACAGGCAGGAATGTTGAAGAGGTCAAGGTGCCCGATATAGCGGGCAAGGACGAGGCAACTGCCAGGGCAATGCTCGTTGAAGCAGGACTTACCTGCAATTCGAGTGAGGAGAATTCCGATACGGTTGCCAAGGGCAACGTCATATCCCAGTCTGTTTCAGCCGGAACCACGGTCGAGAAGGGATCAAGCGTGGACATCAAGGTCAGCAAGGGCCCGAACGGTTACACCTGCAACGCAACGGTACAGATGCCGGAAGGTTATCTTGAAGGATCTGAGGCCATCATCGTTCTGCTTGACGCTTCCGGAGCCGAATTGCAGCGGTTCTCGACCACATCATTCCCTTATACTGCGGTCAAGACCGGTATAACCAATTCACCGGCGGGTGTGATCACGGTCACATATCAGACCGTAGACGGACAGTGGCAGACATCGGCGCCCAGTGCCGTTACCTTCACCAAGGAATAGTATATGCAGGGAAGGATAATCAAGGGGATTGCCGGATTCTATTATGTGTACTGTGATTACGGCGCTATATATGAATGCAAGGCCAAGGGGATCTTCCGCAAGGACGGAGTTAAGCCGATGGTCGGAGACCTTGTTGACATGGAGGTCCTTTCCGAGGATGAGAAGCTCGGGAATATAGAAGCCCTTCATGAGAGGAAGAGCGAGCTTATCAGACCGGCGGTATCCAATGTGGATCAGGCTCTTATAGTATTCGCACTGACTCATCCGGAACCCAATTACATGCTGCTTGACAAGCTCCTGTTACAGTTTGAGATACAGAAGCTGCCCGTGATGCTGTGCTTTAACAAGGAGGACCTTGTCAGGGATGAAGAGGCTGCAAGGGTAGGCGATATCTACAGGGACAGCGGAGCAAAGGTGTTTTTTACATGTGCCACTACCGGGCAGGGCATCAATGAACTCAAGGAAGCGCTGAAGGGGCGCCTTTCATGTGTGGCGGGCCCATCGGGAGTCGGTAAGTCATCTCTTATCAATTGTCTGCAGGAAAGAGTGGTTGCAGCCACCGGAGACATAAGCAGGAAGGCTGAGCGCGGCAGGCATACCACACGGCATTCAGAGATCATCCCAATCGACCGTGATACTTTTATAATGGATACTCCCGGATTTTCATCCTTTGATGTGGTTTCCGTATCTTCGGATGAGATAAAGGATCACTATAATGAATTCATAAGTTACACCGATTGCAGGTTCAGGCCCTGTTCACATACGCATGAACCGGATTGTGCGGTTAAAAAGGCGGTGGAAGAAGGTCTTATTTCCAAAGAACGCTATATTAACTACACGATGATATACAATGAGGTCAAAAACCTGAGGAGATATTGATATTATGATCAAACTTTCACCATCAATACTGGCAGCTGATTCGGCCTGCCTTGGAGATTACATGAAGCTTGCGGACGAGGCTGGGACAGACCTTTTTCATGTGGATGTCATGGATGGCATGTTCGTCCCGAACATATCCTTTGGGATACCGATCGTGGAATCCGTGAAGAGGATAACAGACACTCCCCTTGACGTACACCTCATGATAGTTCAGCCGGAGAGGTATATACGTGAATTCGCAAGGTCAGGTGCCGATATCATAACCATACATTATGAAGCGTGTGACGATGTGGGCGCAGCGGCAGCACTCATACATGAATGCGGGTGCAAGGCCGGATTATCGGTAAAGCCCGGAACGGATATTTCGGTTTTTGAGCCTTACCTTGATGAATATGATATGTTCCTTATAATGACTGTTGAACCGGGATTCGGCGGACAGAAGTACATGAATAAATGTACCAGGAAGATTGAGGACCTTCGCTGCCTCCTCAATTCCCGCGGACTTGATTCCGATATCGAGGTGGACGGCGGCGTTACGAGGGATAACATAGGTCTTATCCTTGATGCCGGAGCCAATGTCATCGTAACCGGTTCATCGGTGTTCAAGGGAGATATAAAGGATAATGTCAGATATTTCAAGAATTATTTTAAAGATTACGAGGAAAAGCGCTAGATGAAGAAATATATTAAGATAGCCCGCCCCGATCACTGGGTTAAAAACGCATTTATATTACCGGGAGTCATAATAGCGATACTTATGACAAAGCCGGTATTTTCCACGGAATACATATGGAAGTTCATTCTGGGGTTCTTTTCAACCTGCTTCATAGCATCGGCCAATTACGTTATAAACGAGTGGCTTGACGCTGAATTTGACAAGTTCCATCCCACGAAGAAGAACAGGCCGGTCGTATCGGAGAACATGAAGTTTTCTCTGGTCATGCTTGAGTACGTTATCTGCATAATCATAGGTATCGGCCTTGCACTGCCGATAAACAGGCCTTTCCTTGCGATGGAGATATGGCTTCTCATAATGGGAGTTCTGTATAATGTCAAGCCTGTCAGGACCAAGGATATCCCGTACCTTGATGTTCTCAGCGAATCCATAAACAACATGATACGCCTGCTCATAGGCTGGTTCATCATCAATTCACAGTTCCAGCCGCCCAGTTCCATACTTATAGGATACTGGTTTGCGGGGGCCTTTTTGATGGCGACCAAGAGGTTTGCGGAATACAGGATGATAGGAGATCCGGACAGGGCAGGCCTTTACAGGAAGTCGTTCAAGCACTATACGGAGAATTCACTCCTTGTATCCACCTTTTTCTATGCCATGACCGCAACGTTTTTTATCGGTATTTTCATGGTCAAGTACCGTATCGAGTACCTTCTGGCCATGCCGTTTGTTTTCGGGCTGTTCTGCTTTTACCTGTGGATAAGCTTTAAGCCCGATTCGGCCGTGCAGAAGCCTGAGAAGCTGTACCGTGAGAAGAAGCTGCTGATCTATATCGCATTCTTATGCGTGGTGCTCTTTGTGCTCACATTTGTGGATCTTGATTTTCTCAACTTCTGGATGGATCCCTTCCTGCTTCCGGCCGGAGTATAAGAATGGATAAAATGAACAGACCCTTAAGTGAATATAAGGCCGTAGTCTTTGACCTTGACGGTACTCTGTATTATCAGAGGAGACTTAGGATAAAAATGGCATGGATACTGGGTACGTATTATCTGTGCCATTTTTGGCGCATAAAGGACCTCCTTATCATAAAGAAGTTCAGGGAAGTTAGGGAGCACTGGGATGAAGTGGAGAATGAACCCTGCGATGAGAAGGACGATCTTGAGAGTTCCCAGTACAGATATCTTGCAGATAGGATGAATATTCCCCGGAAGCGGGTAAAGGACGCGATAGAGACCTGGATGTATGAGAAGCCCCTTAAGACGGTATATGAAACAAGGGATGATGCCCTGCTTGGTATCATCGGGGATATAAAGAAGAGGGGGCAGAAGGTGTTCATCTTCTCGGATTATCCCATCGAGGATAAGCTTAAGGCGATCGGCCTGAGTGTAGACGGAATGTATGCGGCGACCGACAGGCGCCTTAATGAACTCAAGCCAAGCCCCAAGGGACTTAAGCTGATAATGGAGGATGCGTCGCTTGCGGCAGAAGATATCCTTATGGTGGGCGATCGGATGTCAAGGGACGGACAGGCTGCAGAGAATGCCGGATGCGATTATATCATCCTTCCGGCAAGCAGATATAAGAGGAAAAAGTTATACAAATATTTAGAAAATTTCAAGAAATTTGTTTAATTTTGTAAAAATTGTGATATAATCGTTGTGTATTGAATATTTATATTAATAGGGGGGTCATATGCAGGACTACAAGAAGATCGATTATGCCAAGAACAAAGATGTTGTGCTCAGATACATTCCGGGGCATTTTGTAACGCCTAATTCCCATGTCAATTATTACATGGATCTTACGGATATGAAGTCGAGGCAGCGCGAAGCAAGGGCGACCGGTGAAGAGCTTGCGGAGATGTACTTATCATCTGATATCATTGATACAATCCTGTGTCTTAACGGAATGGAAGTGGTTGGCTCATATCTTGCCAACAAGCTGACCAAGGCGGGTATCATATCGGCTAACAGGCATCAGACAATGTATATCACGAGTCCGGAGTACAATGTGAGCGGGCAGATGATGTTCAGGGAGAACAATCAGCACATGATCAGGGGGAAGAAGGTCCTTATCCTTATCGATACCGCAACGACCGGTGATACATTAAGGAGTGCGGTAGGTTCGGTAGGCTTCTACGGAGGCCAGGTTGTAGGCATATCCGCGATATTCTCGGTAGCGATCCAGGTGGAAGGTTTTCAGATAAGGTCTCTGTATTCGACCAGGGATCTTCCCGATTATGCAAGTTATTCCACCGACAGCTGTCCCATGTGTAAGGCCGGTACGACTGTTGATGCAATATGCAACGGTTTTGGTTATTCAACTTTGTAGGTGATTCATTTACGGAAGGAGAGTGGGGTTATGGAATTTGTTACTAAGTTATTCGGCAAGGTTAACGTGGAAGAAGGCAAGCTTATAGAATTCCCTGAAGGAATACTGGGATTCCCGGAGCTTAAGACGTTTGCTCTTCTCTATGACAATGAGAAGAATACGGCAGGCGGCTTCAACTTCTTGGTATCGGTTGCCGAGCCTGCATTCATGATGCCGGTGGTTCCGGCGCTCGTGGTTGAACCCGGTTATTCGCCGAAGTTCACCGAGAACATAGAAGCAACCATAGGCAAGCTGACAGAGGAGAATGCCCTGGTACTTGTGACCATGACGATCCCTTCGGATGTCACCAAGATGACGGTCAACCTTAATGCTCCCATTGTTATCAATGCGGATACCAATAAGGGTATACAGTCAGTTGTTGCCAATGATGAGTATGATGTTAAATATCCTATTTATGACAAGCTTAAGAAGTAAGCATATGACAGCAGTGTTTTGATTCCGACGCTTCTTCGTCTGTTTTTGCACGGATGAAGAAGCGTTTTTAAGTAAGGTGAGCGTATGCCGGATGGATTGAACAGTAAATACGAGGCGCTGAAGGACTATTTTAATGCTCTTCCGGGAGCTGCGATAGCATTTTCGGGAGGGGTTGATTCCACTTTCCTGCTATATGCGGCACATGAAGCGCTGGGAAGGAAGGTACTGGCAGTAACGGCAGATAACGGTGCAATACCCGAAAGCGAGCTTGCAATGGCGAAGGATTTCTGCCATAGACATGGTATAGAGCATGTGATCGTTGCAACAAGGGTTCTTGACCTGTCGGAAATTGCCCGTAATCCGAGGAACCGGTGCTATCTGTGCAAGAAATATATTTTTGGAAAATTTATTAAAGAAGCAGGCGCAAGGGGATATAATATCCTTTGTGAAGGAAGCAATACAGACGATCAGGGCGTTTACAGGCCCGGCCTTTTGGCACTTGAGGAGCTTAAGGTATTAAGCCCGCTCAAGGAGCTTGATTTTTCGAAAGAAGAGATAAGGGAGATGTCGCGCAGGCTTTTGCTTGATACTTATGACAAGCCGTCATATCCCTGCCTTTTTACCAGGTTTCCGTATGGTGAAGAGATCAATGATGAGAAGCTTTCGCGCGTAGCGAAGGCGGAAGAGAAGCTTAAGGAAATGGGGTTTCGCAATTTCAGGGTACGGTCTCACGGAGACCTTGCGAGGATAGAATTGCAGCCCGCGGAATTTGAAGAGTTCATGAAGCAGGATACAAGGACTGCGGTATATGATTATCTTATACAGACAGGATTTGATTACGTATCTCTTGATATAATGGGTTTCAGGAGCGGGAGCATGGACGAGGCCATGTTCAGGAAAACAGATGAATGAAAGGGAGGACCGCATCTGACGGTTCGGTGCGGGAGTGTGTTGTTATGTTGGAACTTAAGAATATCTCATTCGGAGTGGATGGGGATGAAGGAGCAAAGGAAATAATCAGGGACGTAAGCCTTACGATCCCCGATGATAAGCTTATAGTGATCACCGGCCCAAACGGCGGAGGCAAGTCCACACTGGCAAGGCTCATTGCAGGTATTGAGAAGCCGGTTTCCGGGACCATTTTACTTGACGGTGAAGATATAACCGGCATGTCTGTAACAGACAGGGCAAGGAAGGGCATAGGATTTGCCTTTCAGCAGCCTGTAAGGTTCAAGGGCATAGAGGTGTTTGATCTTATAAGGCTTGCAACAGGCAGGAAGATATCGTCGGCTGATGCATGCGAGTACCTGTCAGCGGTCGGCCTGTGCGCGAGGGATTATATAAAAAGAGAAGTCAACTCAAGCCTTTCGGGCGGCGAGCTTAAGAGGATAGAGATCGCAACCGTTCTGGCCAAGCAGCCCAGACTGGCGGTCTTTGACGAACCGGAAGCCGGGATCGACCTGTGGAGCTTTAATAACCTCATAGAAGTATTTGAAGGAATGCGGAAGAATATCAAGGGAAGCTCGATCCTTATCATATCCCATCAGGAGAGGATACTGAACATAGCGGATGAGATCGTAGTTATAAAGGAAGGAACGGTCGGAGCAAGGGGAACGAAGGAAGAGATACTTCCCGGCCTTATCAATTCATCTGCGGCAGTAAGCTACTGCAACGGAGTGAAGGGAGGAAGCACCAATGCTTAAGATGGATGAGATACAGAAGCGCATACTTATGGAGGTAGCCGATCTTCACGATGTACCGGAAGGAGCATATAACATAAGGGCCAACGGCAAGTCGCTCGGCAGGGAATCCACGGAAAACATAGAGATCATCCCCAGGGAAACCGGTGACGGTCTTACTATAAAGATAAAACCCGGGACCAAAAGAGAGAGCGTTCATATCCCGGTCGTACTGTCCGAGAGCGGGCTTACGGAAACCGTATACAATGATTTTTATATAGGCGAGGATTCCGATGTGGTCATCGTAGCCGGCTGCGGAATCGATAACTGCGGGGTACAGGATTCCCAGCATGACGGTATCCACAGGTTCTTTGTCGGTAAGGGTGCCAGGATCAAATATGTGGAGAAGCATTACGGTTCCGGCGACGGAAGAGGCAAGAGGATACTCAATCCGGTCACAGAACTGTATATGGAGGAGGGTTCTACGGCCGAGCTTGAAATGGTGCAGATAAAGGGAGTTGACGACACGAACAGGGTTACCAGGGCAGAACTGGCTTCGGGCGCATCGCTCGTGATCAGGGAGCGCCTCATGACCCATGATAACCAGAAGGCACTCAGCTCATATGTTGTCGATCTTAACGGTGAAGGATCGAATGCGGATGTGGTATCAAGGTCTGTTGCCAGGGGGACATCTTATCAGAAGTTCGATGCCGTCATAAACGGTAATGCACCCTGCTCGGGCCATACCGAGTGTGACGCGATCATAATGGACAGCGGAAGGATACTCGCCGTACCAGGCCTTGAGGCCAATGATGTGGATGCTGCCCTTGTACACGAGGCGGCCATAGGCAAGATAGCGGGTGATCAGATAATCAAGCTTATGACTCTGGGGCTTACCGAGGAGGAAGCTGAGGAGCAGATAATCAACGGATTCCTTAAATAGGAGAGATACTGTTACATATGAACAATGACAGCATTATAATGAGAAAGTACAGACAGTATCTTCTCCCGTCGATACTTACATCTCTTGCACTGGCACTGAATGAATTCGTGGACTGCATGCTTGTTTCCAACATGCTCGGCGGGGATGCGCTTGCGATCGCGAACATGGCCTGCCCGGTCATACTTGTCATAGCGGCCTGCTATGTTCTGCTGGGCACGGGAGGATCGATACTGTACGCAGCATGTCTTGGCAAGTGGGACAATGAGAAGGCCGGCAAGATCTTTACCCTCTCGATCGCACTTTCCATTATCACAGGATTTGTGTTCATAATAGCCGGACTTGTGTTAAAGGGACCGGTTACCGCCTTTTTATGTGCGGATGGATCATTGAGAGCCGAATTTACACAATACTACAGTGTTCTGCTCTTTATGGCTCCCGTCCTTATATTTATGCTGACATATGTGTGTTTTCTCCCGCCGTCGGGAGCACCGGTCGTGGCTACCGTTGCCAACATTGTTGCGAACGGAAGCAATCTTTTATTTGATATAATATATATAAAGTTCTTCCATACGGGCGTTAAGGGTGCCGCTTATGCGACCATATCCGGCTATCTTGCAGGCATTATCGTAATGTTCATACTTGTGAAGAACAAAAAGGTAAAAATTGCAAAGAGCAGGATCGGGCGCAGCGATATAAGGCTTATAAGGACAATACTGGTATATGGGATCCCCACCGCGATGCTGCAGGTATGCTTTGCGATAAAATACGCATTTTCCAATAATATGGCTGCCATGTACGGAGGCAGGACGGGGATCATAGCTTTTTCCCTCTGTCTTCAGACATTCTCGATCGCATCGGTATTCCTGCTCGGTGTCTGCGATACCGCACAACCGCTGCTTGCCATGCTGTCCGGCCAGAAGGATTATAAGGGTGAGAGGCTTGTCCTTAAGAGATCGTTCGTACTTCAGGTTATCTTCGCATGTGCCCTTATAGGTTTATTTGAGTTGAATCCCGGTGCCATGGCGAAGATGTACGGGGTCGATGACAGTGATGTGCTCGCGATAGCCCTTACTGGGATCAGGATATTTACGCTTACCTATCTTCCGAGGGGGATATGTATACAGTTCATGAGGTTCTTCCAGGTAGAGGGAAGGAAGCTTTATGCCTTTCTGATAAGCCTGATGGACGGATTCCTGGTGATCCCCGCAGGCCTTATCCTGTGTAAGAACATGGGTGTCAACGGTATATTCGCAGCCTATCCGCTTACGGCATTTATTGCCCTTGCAGTGATATGTGTGATAAATATCATTATCTTTGTAAGGAACAGGGACGAATATGCGGGACTGTCCCTTATAAGAAGAGACAGCGGAGCGCTGGGCAAAATTAGCTTTACCATCAGGGATGATGACGAGGATATTTCACGAGCCAGTGAAGAGATGATAGATTTCGGCACGGAGCACGGTCTTTCCATGAAGGAAGCGAACAAGCTGGGACTTCTGTGTGAGGAGATGGCGGTCTATACGAGAACTCACAGGAAGGACACAGGAGATATAGATATAATACTGCGTATCGGAAAGGACGATATGGTGATAGACTTCAGGAGCTCCGGTGCGCCGTTTGATCCGACAAAGGCGACGGATGAGGATCTGGAAGAGAACGTCATGATGCTTTCAGCCGTTGCATCCGATATAGCATATGATTATATAATGGGTATGAATTCTACCAGGATAACAGTTCTTAGGAGGCAGTGATGAGGATAGCTTTTTATTCTTCCGGCGGTATGTCACCGCAGTCCGCATTTACACCTGTGCTCACCTTCTTCCCGAAGAGGGCACATTCGTGGGACGAGATTGCTCAAAAATACAGTGAACATACGATAGATGTTTTTGCGGTCCTTCCGGCTTCACATCTTATCGATGCGAAGGGGAGTGATATCCTGCTCCGACCTTCGAACGTGAACTATCACGTTCTTCCCCAGGATGTATCGGTAAACACGATCGCCGATATCATCGCAGATACGCACCCTGACTGCGCCGTTGCTTACAGCCTGCCGGATGCCGGCCTTGACTGGAACCCGGTGAGGGATGCAATGGTGGGAGAACAGCTTGCACAAAAGGGGATAAGGGTCCTTGCCCACACCCGTAAGACGGCGATGAACTGCTTCAAAAAATACGATACGAACAGGATAGTCCGTGAATCCGGGTACAATGCCGCCAACGGTATTTATGTACAGGGCCTTCTGTACTATGCCGACAGAAGGAATCCGGATATCGATAAGAATGTTTACAAGGAGTATCTGCGGCAGCGCCTGTCCACGCTGAGATTTCCGGTCGTTGTCAAGCCGGCTGCGGGTTCAGGCTCGGTCGGGATAAGCATAGCAGGAGATGTCGATGAGGTTATCGGGAATCTCGATGCCATAGATATTGAGTGCGACATGGTTGTTGAGGAGAAGGTAGAGGGCAGCAATTTCGGTATTGAGATATACGGGGTACCGGGTAATTATTCGATCACCGAGCCTGTGATCTTTTCGATGACCGGAGACGGTGTGACCGATCCCTTCGCTTCAGTCAAGTTCGGCCCCGTTTCCCACAGTAAATACAAGGTGGATGAGCTGAAGGTCCAGATCGAAGGACTGGCAGGGAAGATGAAGTTCTCCGGTATCGCCGAGATCGACCTTATCTTTGACGGTGATAAATGGCACGTTATAGAGATAAATCCCAGGTTTTCGCTGCTCACGGCAGTAGGCAGTGCGATGCGGGGAGACAATATCTTTGATCCTCTCATTGCCGCAGCACAGGGGAAGAAATGTTTCGAGGATAAGCCCTGTAAGTATACCATCGATTTCAAGTCGGATGTTCTTGAAGATGATATGATAGAAGAGATCATCCGGGGGCGTGATCATATAAAGTCAGTCATGAAATTCGAATGCCGGGTCGCCGACGGAGTCGATGTGGGTTATTGTGAATGGATAATGGCTGCGGAAACAAAAGAGAGACTGAAATCCTATCTGCTTGAGCTGCAGGAGGCATATCCGCAGCTTATTACCGAGACTATCATGGGTTCTGCGGACCAGTTGGGGGTGATGTGATGAACGATCAGAAAAGAAGACCGATAAAAGCCAGAGTAATGACCATAGTCCTTACGATCTCCGTTGTATCTCTTATCATTACCAGTTTCGGGGGCATAGCAAGTATGTTTTCGATAAGGGAACGGAGCAGAAATGCCCTTACGGGCCGTGTGTGGGAGAACATGTCCAACATAGTTAAGAGCAGGGCTGACCTTACCAATTCCTGGCTTAATCAGTATGAAAGATATATATCAACCTTTGCCGGTTATATTCATGAGACATATGTGAACCCTGATGAGATCAAACCTGCTGTCATACCTCCGCTCTCGGCAGACAATGCCGGGAAGCTTGTCATGCAGCAGACAAAAGTCAGCGCCGATGTGTCCGATGAGGATATTAAGGATGAAGCCGGCCGTATTGCGTCCATTGACAATCTGCTCCATCCTGTGATGCTTGAGAATGAGGATGTGATAGCGACTGTATATCTCGGAACCGAAAGTGGCCTTATCCTGGCATATGATACGCAGTCAGACCTGAAGATAAATATGCCTTACTACGATATATATTCAACGCCATGGTATAAGCTTGCAAAGAACGAACAGAAGGTTTCCTTTACCGATGTATACATGGATTCCTTTGGCAGGGGTCTTACGATCACATGTGTGGCACCGTTCTATGATGAGAATGATGATTTTGCCGGAGTCATAGCCATGGATATCCTCCTGTCGGATATGTATGAACAGGCGGTTTCCATGCCTCTTGAGCAGGGCGCCGAGGCATTCCTGATCGATAATGAAGGCGGTCTCATATCCCAGGAGGCCACACAGGATAAGCTTTCCGATATGGATGGCATGGATCCGGCACTTGCGGAAAAGATCATCAAGGGAACAAGCGGTGTGGAACTGTCCGGTGCAGGCGTATATTATGCGTATTCGATCGTCGAATCCACATCATGGAAGTACTGCATAAGCATTCCTCAGGAGACCGTACTTGCTGCAGTTATCGAGATGTCGCGTGATATCCAGGGGACAGTAGTACTCTTCGTCAGTGTATTTGTTCTGATCGTTCTGTTCGTTATACTTATAGTTCACAGATTTGCGAACAACATCACATCTCCGATAATAGCACTCGGAGAAGATGCCAAGGAGATAAGCGGGGGCGACCTTGAGCACAGGGCCAAGGTCGAAGGTAATGATGAGATATCCGATCTGGCCGTAAGCTTCAATGAAATGGCCGTATCCCTCAGGAAATATATAGATGATCTTACCAGCGTGACGGCCGAGAAGGAGCGTATCGGTGCGGAGCTTAATGTCGCGACGCAGATCCAGGCAGACATGCTGCCCAGGATATTCCCGCCGTTCCCTGACAGGAATGAGTTCGATCTGTATGCGACAATGACCCCGGCCAAGGAGGTCGGAGGTGACTTCTATGATTTCTTCCTTATCGATGACAATCATCTGGGACTAGTTATGGCTGATGTGTCCGGCAAGGGAGTTCCGGCTGCCCTCTTTATGGTCATAGCCAAGACTCTTATCAAGAACAGGGCACAGATGGGAGGAAGTCCTTCGGAAGTACTTGCATATGCGAATGAGCAGCTGTGCGATGGCAATGAGGCGGAACTGTTCGTTACCGTCTGGATCGCAATATTGGAAATATCCACAGGTAAGGGTCTTGCGGCCAATGCGGGCCATGAGCATCCGATCGTTAAGAGGGCCGGAGGTGACTATGAGCTTATCTGCTATCGTCATTCTCCCGCGGTGGCAACGATGGAGGGCTTAAGGTTTAAGGAGCATGAATTCGAACTGTATCCCGGGGACTGTCTGTATGTATATACGGATGGTGTAACAGAAGCCACGAACTCCTATAATGAACTGTATGGAACTGACAGGCTCACAGAAGTTCTGAACAAAAACAGAGAGCTTGATATGAATGGACTCCTCCATGCTGTCAAGGCCGATATCGACGGTTTTGTAGGTACGGCGCCGCAGTTCGATGATATTACGATGTTAGGCCTTTCCTATTTCGGAAAAGGCGGGAATACCGGTAAGCAGGAAGATGCTGATGAGATCACCCTGACTGCCAGGACGGAAAAGCTGAATGATGTTCTGGGATTTGTTGATGAGAGGCTTGAGAAGCTTGACTGTCCGCTGAAGATCCAGACACAGATCGATGTTGCGGTTGAAGAACTATTCGTTAACATAGCCCATTACGCATACGAGCCTAAAGAGGGTGATGCAACGATAAGGTTTGCCACTGAAGATGACGGGGCAGTCGCTGCCATCACGTTTATCGACAGCGGTATCCCTTATAATCCGCTCGAGAAGCCCGATCCGGATGTAACCCTGCCTGCCGAAGAGAGGCAGATAGGGGGCCTTGGCATCTACATGGTAAAGAACAGTATGGATGATGTGGAATATCAATATACCGATGGACACAACGTCCTTACAATAAAGAAGAAGATCAGGCAGGAGTAAGCCCGTCAAGAGACGGGACGGCAACGAGCGAGTAGTTGGTGTAGTAGACCACGAATCCGGGTTTTGCACCCGCCGGTTTTTTGACTTCCTTCTTTTGAACGTAATCTATCTCGACCTTGGCCTGATCCCTGCCGCTGCTGTAGTAGGCTGCAAGGGCTCCCGCTTCTTCGAAGGCCCTGTCCGTCAGCTCCCGGTCCCCGCATTTTACTATCACATGTGAGCCGGGTATCTGCTTGGCATGGAACCACCAGTCGTTTCCCGTGGCTACTTTGAATGTGAGATGATCGTTCTGATAATTATTCTTGCCGACGTACATATCAAAACCGTCGGAGCTTATATAATGAAAGGGCAGGCTTTTCTGCTCTTTCATTTTTTTGCCTGTTTTTTTCCTGATATAGCCGGATTCGGCAAGTTCATCCCTTATCTCCGTCAGGTCATTTTCCAAAAGGGCGATATCAAGGGAGGCGCGTATCGAATTGAGGTGGTCGATCTCTTCCTTTGTTTCGGTGGTCTGTACCTTCAATGCTTCCTCGGTCCTCTTGAGCTTTCCGTACTTGTCGAAATACCTTTTGGCATTCTCGAGCGCCGTAAGGTCGGGGTCAAGAGGTATGGTGATCTTCTCCCCGGTATAGTAATTGTCGGCTTCATACGATCGTATCCCCGGCTCAAGACTGTATCCGTAGGTATTGAGAAGTTCCCCGTATATGCGGTATTTATCCTTCTTCTTCGTGTCATCAAGCTGTTTTAGCTGAAGTTCGTACTTTTTTGTGCTGCGCTCTAAGTTTGTTGATACGATCCTTCTTAATTCTGCCGACTTCTGTTTTATCCTTGTTACGGCATTCCTGCGTGCATAGTAGTTCTCGAGGATATGCGACATCGAAGGATCCTCCTCGATCACTGAGCCTTCATACTGCTTAAGCTTAAGGGCTGCGAATTCCTCGGGACCGTTTGGCCCTATTATCATATTAGGTGCAAAATCACCCGCATTCACGGTATCCATCAGCCATGAGAAGTTGTTGTAAAGGTGCTTAAGCTCGTCGTCCGTAAGATCAGATGCGGGCTTTGAAGAGTCAAGGCAGCTCCTTGATATGAGCTCTTCGGCCATGACCGGAGAGAAACCCGTAAGGGATGTATACAGAGCCCTGGCAGCAGGCATGGGCCTTGACCTTAGGACCTGCATGAAGTCCTCCGGGCCGACGACCTTCGGATCCAGCTTTTCCATGGTGTTGGGGATGAAATATGACCGGCCGGGCAGGACCTCCCTCACTGAGCTTACAGCAAAAGAAATGTGCTTGATACTGTCTATTATCACATCGTCTTCATTTAAGAAGATGATATTGGAATGCTTGCCCATTATCTCGACGACCAGTGTCTTCCTGCGCAGGTCGTTAAGTTCATCGAGGTGCTCTATGTCGATCATGAGGATACGCTCCAGAGACGGCTGGCGTATGCCGGTTATCCTTCCGTTCTGGATGTGCTTGCGAAGGAGCATGCAGAACGGAGGCGCTGTGGCAGGCCCCGGTTTGTTGTCCTGTGTAAGATAAATAAAGGGGAGTGATGCTCCCGCAGATATGAGCAGCCTGAACTGTCCTTCCGGTGTTTTGATCGTAAGAAGCAGTTCATCTGTTTCCGGCTGGGCTATCTTATATATCCTTCCGCCTGTCAGCCTGTCTGTAAGCTCGCTCCTTAAAGCGGCCATTGTTATTCCGTCAAGTGCCATGGTTAACCTCCGCGCAACATTATATCATAAGTTCTTTTCCTTGACGATGCTTAAGGCTTGGAATATAATGTAACCTGTATGCGAATGTGGTAGCGGGGCCATCCCGTTTCAGATATTTGGGAGAAGTAGAATGATAAAGAGTATGACAGGCTTCGGACGTGCTGAGTTCAGTGATGAGAAGCGTAAGATCACGGCTGAGGTCAAGTCTGTTAACCATCGCTATCTTGATGTAAACATCAAGATGACCAAGAAGATAAGTTTCTTCGAGACATCCGTCCGCAGCCTCCTTAAGGAATATATGCAGAGGGGCAAGGTCGACCTGTATATAACCTATGAGGACTTTACCGAAGACAATGTCAGCCTTAAGTATAACAAGGAGATGGCAAGGTCATATCTTAAGTACCTCAATGAGATGGGGAATGAGTTCGGTCTTGAGAACGACGTGAGGGTTTCGGTCCTCTCAAGATATCCCGAGGTATTCACGCTTGAGGAGCAGGAGGTGGATGAAGAGGAACTGTGGAAGGACCTTGAAGGGGTTGTCCGCAGGGCCTGCGAAGCCTTTGTCGAGTCAAGGCTTAAGGAAGGCGAGAACCTTAAGAAGGACCTTATAATGAAGCTTGAGAGCATGCTTAAGTATGTGGACGAGATTGAGAAGCGTGCTCCGGCCATAATAGAAGAATACAGGACCAGGATGTTTGACCGGGTATCCGATATGCTTGCGGATGCCTCGATAGATGAGTCCAGGATACTGACCGAGGTAACCCTCTATGCCGACCGGGTATGTGTCGATGAGGAGATAGTAAGGCTCAAGAGTCATATAAAGGGTACGGAAGATACACTTAACGAGGGCGGAAGCGTGGGCCGCAAGCTTGACTTTATCGCCCAGGAAATGAACCGTGAGGCCAATACCATACTGAGTAAATCCACCGACCTCTCGACTTCCAATGTTGCGATCGATCTTAAGACCGATATAGAGAAGGTCCGTGAGCAGATACAGAACGTGGAGTGATAATTGTCCGTTCTTACCATGGGGGTAACATGAGAAAGGGAATATTGCTTATTTTATCGGGATTTGCAGGCTCAGGTAAGGGAACCATAGTCAGGGAACTGATAAAGAGATATGACAATTATGCCCTGTCGGTTTCGGCGACTACCAGGGTACCGCGGCCGGGTGAAGAGGATGGAAGGGAATATTTCTTCAAGACCCGGGAAGAGTTCGAGAATATGATAAGCCGGGATGAATTCCTTGAGCATGCAGAGTATGTGGGGAATTATTACGGAACACCGCGGAAATATGTTGAGGATATGCTTGAAGAGGGTCGGGATGTCATTCTTGAGATAGAGATGCAGGGAGCCCTCTCAGTTAAGGAGAAATGCCCCGAGGCAGCCCTTATGTTCGTGATGCCGCCCAGCGTACAGGAGGTATATAACCGCCTTAAGAAGCGCGGGACCGAGAGCGAAGAGGTCATTATGAAGCGGATGAGGCGGGGTGCCGAGGAAGCCGAAGGTATCGGAAAGTATGATTTCCTTATAATCAATGATGACCTTGAAGAGTGCATAAATGAAGTCCATAATACAGTCAGATGCGCGAAGAATTCGACATTGAGGAACAGGGACGTAATAAATAGAGTATCAGAAGAGTTTGATATATTTTTAAAAGAGAGAGATATTTAAGGAGGAAGGATAAATGTTACATCCGTCATACAGCGACCTTATGAAGGTGGTAAACAGTGAAGTTGAGGAAGGGGAGCAGCCTGTTGTCAACAGCCGTTATTCTATCGTGATGGCTACCAGCAAGAGGGCCAGGCAGCTTATAGACGGTGCCCCCACACCCATCGAACAGGCCGAGGATAAGAAGCCACTTTCCGTAGCGATCGAGGAACTCAATTCGGGTGTTGTCAAGGTGGTTGGAGAATAAGTCCGTTTATGAAGGTATTGTTTGTATCGCTTGGCTGTGACAAGAACCTTGTTGACTCGGAGAACATGCTCGGGC
The DNA here is from genome assembly GCA_024690425.1 of Lachnospiraceae bacterium. The sequence continues at coordinate 27,316 of JAILCT010000129.1, forward strand.
TCTTGAGAGAGAGGGGATATGATTTTACGGATGATGAGGAAGAAGCCGATATCATCGTTATCAATTCCTGCTGTTTTATAGGAGATGCCAAGGAAGAGAGCATCAATACCATCATACAGATGGGAGAGCTCCGGACGGATCCGGAGAAGAAATGCAGGGCCCTTATAGTGACTGGGTGCCTTGCCCAGCGATATGCTGACGAGATAAGAAAAGAAATGCCCGAAGTGGATGCCTGCATCGGAACCACGGCTTATGATAAGATCGTTCAGGTAACGGACAGGGTTCTTAAGGGCGAATATGTCAAGGAAATCGATGATATCGACCGCATGGTGGAACCATCCGGAGAGCGGATAATCACTACCGGAGGGTATTATTCATATCTTAAGATTGCGGAAGGCTGCAACAAATTATGCACGTATTGTATCATCCCCAAGCTCAGGGGACATTACAGGTCAGTTCCTATGGAACTCCTTGTGGAGGAGGCAGAGAAGCTTGCCGGTAAGGGGGTCAGGGAACTCATCCTTGTGGCCCAGGAGACAACTCTTTACGGCACCGATCTCTACGGCAGGAAGAGCCTGCCTGAGCTTCTTGAGAAGCTGTGCAGGGTGGAAGGGATAAGCTGGATACGTCTTTTGTACTGTTATCCTGAAGAGATAACCGACGATCTTATAAATGTGATCAGGAATGAACCCAAGATCTGCCATTATATAGATATGCCGATCCAGCATGCTTCGGACAGTGTGCTTAAGAGGATGGGCCGCCGCACGAACCTTAAGGAACTCAGGACGATGATAAAAAGGCTGAGGGACATGATCCCGGATATAACCTTGCGGAGCACGCTGATCTCGGGCTTTCCGGGTGAGAGCGAAGAGGATCATGGGATCCTGCTTGACTTTGTAAGGGAGGCACGCTTTGACAGGCTGGGAGTATTCACGTACTCGCCGGAGGAAGGTACGAAGGCCGAGAAAATGGACGGCCAGATCGATGAAGCCGTAAAGGAGAGGCGGCGGGACGAGGTTATGGAACTCCAGCAGGATATAGCCTTTGAACGTGCCCGTTCCATGGCCGGAAGGGAACTTCCGGTGATAATTGAAGGCCGGATCGTCGATGAAGATGTTTATGCTGCCCGCACCTATATGGATGCACCGGGGGTAGACGGGATGCTGTTCCTGAGTTCCGAACGTGAACTGATGAGCGGCGATATCGTTAGGGCCCGGGTGACCGGTGCCAACGAATATGATCTGATTGGAGAATTGTGTGATGAATCTTCCTAACAAGCTGACAGTGCTAAGGGTATTGATGGTCCCGTTCTTCGTATTCTTTATGATCAATGATGTACCTGAAGGATACGGAAAATGGATAGCGCTCGCCCTCTTCATACTGGCTGCTTTTACGGACCTTTTTGACGGGAGGATAGCAAGGAAGTATAACCTTGTTACCAATTTCGGCAAGTTCATGGATCCGCTGGCAGACAAGCTGCTCGTGTGTTCCGCCCTTGTATGCCTGACGGCCCGGGGGTCACTTGCATCATGGATGGTTATAGTCATTATCAGCCGTGAGTTCATAATAAGCGGCTTCAGGCTGGTGGCTTCGGATAACGGAGTCGTCATTGCGGCGAGCTACTGGGGCAAGTTCAAGACTGTCTTTCAGATGATCATGATAGGAATGCTCATAGGAGATCTGCCTTTTGCCTTTTACAGGATACTGACACAGGCGGTCGTATGGATAGCTCTTATCCTGACGATAGTATCGCTTGCCGATTATCTGTACAAGAACAGGGAAGTACTTAAGAACGACGAACACTGAAACGGTGTGATTTTTCGGAGGAATGGAAATGGCCGGTGATAAGCTTGAGACAAACGATATTAAGAAGGAAGAGACATTTGTCAAATATTTTAAGATATGCGGGATGAAGGAGAAGGAGGTAAGGTCCCAGATGAAGGACCTTATGGACAGCAGTAATCCCCGTATAGAGCTTAAGGCAATACCCGGCGAAGTACATATAAGACTTGCCGCCGTTGACGGCGAGGAGGATTCGGCCAAGAAGCTTGGCAAGCCCATCGTCAAGGAGATAAAGAACCGGTTCGGACTCAATATTTATGCGACGGATGAAGAGACCACGCTTGCAGGAGCCGTGGTGGATCTTCTTAAGACCAATAATCTGTACCTGTCAACCTGCGAATCATGTACCGGAGGTATGGTGGCATCTTCCATCATAGATATTCCGGGAGCTTCGGATGTATATAAGGAAGGATTCGTAACATATTCCAACAAGGCCAAGAGGACAAGGCTCAATGTCAAGAAGAGTACGCTTGTCAAGTACGGAGCCGTAAGTGAACAGACGGCCAAGGAGATGGCCAAGGGCTGTGCCCAGGTGAGCAAGGCCGATGTGACGGTCTCGACTACCGGGATAGCGGGGCCTGACGGCGGAAGCGAAGACAGGCCGGTAGGTCTTGTATATATCGGATGCAATGTATGCGGCAAGACAAGAGTCAACAAATACAATTTCGACGGAGACAGGACGGAGATAAGGCGCAAGGCCGCATCTGCCGCACTGGCGTTGCTGCGTATGTGCATACTTGAATATTACAGCGAGAAGAATTTTGCCTGATTCTGCCTGATCCGACGGGACCGAACAAAGATTCTGATCCGGGTCCCGTTTAATACCCATATGATCACATGCAATCATATATACTTAATGACGTTAAGGTCAGCCTGATAAGCGGCTGATTTCGGAATAACACCCAATCAATAACCAAAATAAGAGAAAACCGCTTGACAATTTCGAACGGATGTTTTATATTACCATTTAGAACGAACGCTTGTTCAAAATAGATGTTCGATTAATGGCGGGAGTGTAAAGGAGAGAAAATGGAAAGAGAAGAAAAGTTAAAGGCATTGGAAGCAGCATTACAGAAGATAGAGAAGGAGTATGGCAAGGGCTCGGTGATGAAGCTCGGCGATACATCCAACCACATGAACGTGGAGACGATCCCCACAGGTTCCCTGAGCCTTGATATAGCACTCGGGCTTGGCGGTATACCCAAGGGAAGGATAATCGAGATATACGGTCCCGAGTCATCAGGTAAGACGACCGTTACCCTCCATATGATCGCAGAGGTACAGAAGCGCGGGGGGATCGCCGGCTTTATTGATGCCGAACATGCCCTTGATCCCGTATATGCAAGAAATATCGGTGTTGATATTGACAACTTATATATCTCACAGCCGGATAACGGCGAGCAGGCACTTGAGATAACCGAGACCATGGTACGTTCGGGAGCGGTAGATATAATCGTAGTCGATTCGGTTGCCGCCCTGGTTCCCAAGGCTGAGATCGACGGTGACATGGGGGATTCACACGTGGGACTTCAGGCCCGCCTTATGTCACAGGCCCTTCGTAAGCTCACGGCTGTCATCTCCAAGTCGAACTGTACGGTCATATTTATCAACCAGCTTCGTGAGAAGGTGGGTGTTATGTTCGGCAACCCCGAGACAACAACCGGCGGACGTGCCCTTAAGTTCTATTCATCGGTACGTCTTGACGTCAGAAGGATAGAGTCGCTCAAGCAGGGCGGAGAGGTGATAGGTAACAGGACCCGCGTCAAGGTGGTCAAGAACAAGATCGCTCCTCCCTTCAAGGAAGCGGAATTTGATATAATGTTCGGCAAGGGAATATCCGTAGTCGGAGATATCGTTGATCTTGCGGCAAATATCGATGTGATCAATAAGTCCGGTGCCTGGTATGCATATAACGGTCAGAAGATCGGCCAGGGAAGGGAGAACACCAAGCAGTATCTTGAGAAGAACACCGAGATGCTAAGTGAGATAGAGCAGAAGGTCCGCGAGCACTACGGGCTTACCGGCAATGCCGAAGCAGGCTCGGCGGCTGAAGGGGAAGAGGCCTGATGTCACCATCTGTCGACAAGGCAATGCGTCTCTTAACGGCAAGGGATTATACGGAACAGGGCCTTAGGGACAAGCTTATAAGATCAGGGTTTTCCGCTGAGGATACGGATGAAGCGATTGAATATGTCAGGTCATTCGGTTATATTGATGATCTCCGCTATGCCATGAACTATGCAAGATGCTCGGTCGGTGTCAGGAGCAGGCGTGAGACGGAGCATAAGCTCCTTGAGAAGGGTGTTTCTTCCGATGTGATCTCGCAGGCACTCCTTGAGGAGTATTCGGGCGATGATGACGAGGATGAACTTATAAGACACCTTATCCATAAGAAGTGCAGGGACTTATCTGCACTAGATTTCAAGGGCAGGCAGAAGCTGCTCGCTTACATGTATAATAAGGGCTTTAGAACGGACAGGGTAAACAGGATTCTCGAAGAAGAATCACTTGACATAACATCCTAAAAAGTATAATATTTATTTGTTGTAGTTTTTTAAATTAGAATCGTTGTATTCTATATAAATCGTACAATGAAAACTTTATAAGGAGGTGCCCTGTGCAATCAGTGATCATTATTGCTATTGCAGCAGTTCTTCTTGGGGTCGGCTGTTTCATTTCCTATAAGATGGGTTATGAGAACAAGAGGAAGACCGATGAGGAGAAGATAGGCAACGCTGAGCAGAAGGCCAGAGAAATTATCGACGAGGCTTTGAAGACTGCTGAAGCGAAGAAGCGCGAAGGGCTGCTCGAGGTTAAGGAAGAATCAATAAGAGCCAAGAACGATATTGAGAAGGAGACCAAGGAAAGACGAGCAGAGTTACAGCGTTTGGAACGCAGAATGCAGCAGAAGGAAGAGAATCTCGATAAAAAGACCGATGCGATCGAGAAGCGTGAAGCCAGCTTCGCTAAGAAGGAAGAAGAACTTGCAAAGCAAAAAGAGCAGGTAAGCAAGCTTAATGAACAGCGTGTACAGGAACTGGAAAGAATATCCGGATTAACCTCTGAACAAGCAAAAGAATATCTGTTAAAAACTGTTGAAGACGATGTGAAACACGAAACTGCCGTCATGGTCAAGGAGCTTGAGAGCCGGGCCAAGGAAGAGGCAGACAAGAAGGCTAAGGAATACGTGGTTGGCGCCATACAGCGATGTGCAGCCGATCATGTTGCGGAGACTACGATTTCCGTTGTTCCTCTGCCTAATGATGAAATGAAGGGCAGGATCATCGGTCGTGAGGGTAGGAATATCAGGACTCTCGAGACGATGACGGGTGTGGATCTTATCATAGATGATACACCGGAAGCCGTTGTTTTGTCAGGCTTCGATCCGATAAGACGAGAAGTGGCACGTATAGCCCTTGAGAAGCTTATCGTCGACGGACGTATTCATCCGGCAAGGATTGAAGAAATGGTTGAGAAGGCCCAGAAGGAAGTTGAGACCATGATCCGCGAGGAAGGTGAGTCGGCAACGCTTGAGGTAGGCGTTCACGGAATCCACCCCGAGCTCATCAAGTTACTGGGCAGGCTCAGGTTCAGGACCTCTTATGGTCAGAACGTGCTTAAGCACTCCATTGAAGTATCCCTTCTCTGCGGCCTTTTGGCATCGGAGATCGGAATCGATGTACGTCTTGCCAAGAGGGCAGGTCTGCTCCACGATATAGGTAAGGCAGTCGATCACGAGATGGAAGGATCACACATCCAGCTTGGTGTTGATCTGTGCAGGAAGTATAAGGAGTCAGCAACGATCATCAATGCGGTTGAAGCCCATCACGGCGATGTTGAACCGCAGTCTCTCGTTGCAGTATTGGTTCAGGCGGCCGACACGATATCGGCAGCACGTCCCGGTGCAAGGCGTGAGACACTGGAGACATACACTAACAGATTAAAACAACTTGAAGATATCACTAATTCCTTTAAGGGAGTTGATAAATCTTTTGCTATTCAGGCAGGACGTGAAGTCCGGATTATGGTAGTTCCTGAGCAGGTTAATGACGCAGATATGGTATTACTCGCAAGAGACATTTCCAAGAAGATAGAAGAGGAAATGGAATATCCTGGTCAGATCAAGGTTAACGTTATTCGTGAGAGTCGCGTAACCGATTATGCTAAATAACAAAGTAAACCCCATACCGTAAGGTATGGGGTTTTTTAGTAGCGAGGAAGAGACTTGAACTCTTAACCTCCCGGGTATGAACCGGACGCTCTAGCCAGTTGAGCCACCTCGCCATATACGGGCTTTTCAGCCCGCTTTGCTATTATACTAACCATGGGTATCCATTGTCAAGGAAAATATTTAATTTATAACTTTTATTTATCCCGTTTAGAGGTTATAATATATTTTATGAGAAAAGGTATTATTTTCAGGTATACGGAGGAGCGGATATGAAGAGGCTTGTTTTATGTATATCGATGGGGATTATATGTATGGGGTTATGTGCCTGTGATGGAACAGGCTTTGATCCTGCAGCTCTGCAGGAGGCTACGCAGTCGATCCAGGAAGCTTCCCAAACGATCGAACAGGTGACTGAATCACTTGGAGAGATGGAACAGTATGTAGGGATGATAAGGGATTCGATGCAGCAGGGTGTTGATTCCACCAATGAATTCATGGACTGGTATGAGAATGAAGCGATACCCGAGAATCCGTGGATCAATCCGCCTATCACCGAGGAAGAGGTCGTAAATGCCATCAGGGCCGGTGAAGAAGGCCTGATGGATTATATCGCGCAGAACGTTGACAGCAATTCTTCATATGATGCGCTAAGTGAAGAGGATATGGAATTCTTCACCGACTATTTTGCCGATGAGAGCGTTAACGGATTCCTCTTAAGCACATATGAGAAGCCCGAAGCATGTGATGCCTCTGAAGCGTTATCGAGATACACAGGCATTATCAAGGAGACGGGCAAGAGTGATAAGGATCTGGGAGAAGGAAGGATCAGCAGGAAGAATGCCGATTCGGTTCTTGGAAGCGTGCTCGGTATAACGTCTGATGAACTTGATGATCCGCTTGAATTCGTTGAGAGGAAGGATAAGCAGTACTACTATGTCGATGAGATAAAGCCCTGCGAGGATCTGGTATGTGACGGCGGGTATTATTACAATAATATGTATGTTGTCTTCATGAGGGAGCGGGATGAGGATGCACCTTATGCTCTTACCGTCCTGTCTAAGGAAGATGACGGAAGCGTTAAGATCCATGTTAACTTCTGGAGTAAGGACATGGATGATGTGACCGACTGGAGCGGATCCTTTGTAAATGAGCTGTATGATAAGATGCTCAGTTCCGATCTTAAGGCTGTAATGAGTATTCCGGGACGCGGCGGAGATATAACACTCGGTTCCGCATTGGATGCCGTGGGAGGTCTTAAGGGCAAGGATATAGACAAGGCCCTGGAGCTTGTTTCCGGCGAGAAGGATAAGGTCAAGACCTATATTCAGGAATTTGACGGATACGATGTGTATTACAGCAACCTTGATCCGGAAGCTGTCGGAGAGTTCGTGGTTTCCCAGATCGATGTGACCGAAGGTGACTTTAAGACAGCAGAGGGCATAGGCATCGGAACAGGTATCGACACATTAAAGGAAACATACGGTGAAGGAATTGAGGCCATGACATCGGGCGGCAGGAAGCAGCTTATGTACGAAATGGGCAAGTATAACATGCTCTTTATGATAGACAAGGCCGGTAAGGTCAGCGAGATGACAATCTTCCTTGCTGATAATGCCTTTTCCGAATAACTGACGGAGACACAGATAATGCGTGTTGGAATGGGATATGATGTCCACAGGCTTGTAGTGGGCAGGGATCTTATAATAGGGGGAGTGAAGATTCCCTATGAGAAAGGACTATTAGGACATTCGGATGCGGATGTCCTATTGCATGCTATCATGGATGCCCTTTTAGGGGCAGCAGCGCTGGGGGATATAGGCAGTCATTTTCCCGATACGGATGAAGCCTACAAGGATGCTGATTCGGTAAGGCTGCTTGAAGAGGTTGGGAATCTTCTGTATGATAATCACTATATCATAGACAACATAGACGCCACCATAATAGCCCAGAAGCCGAAGATGAGGCCTTATATCGATGAAATGCGGGCCGTTATCGCCCGTACGCTTGGGATAGAAGAGAGCCAGGTAAATGTCAAGGCAACGACCGAGGAGGGACTGGGCTTTACCGGATCGGGTGAAGGGATATCTTCCCAGGCGATATGTATGATAAGCTCGGTGAAGGAACTTGAGAGTTATGGCGTAGTGCCGGTATCCTGTGAAGGATGCGGCGGATGCCCGTTAAGGAAAGAATAGTATATGGGATTTATTAAGAACATAAAGGATGAGATTCGGATAATAAGGGAGAGGGATCCGGCCATTCATTCATCAATGGAAGTCTTCCTGTATCCCAGCTTCAGAGTAATGCTTCATTATAGGCTGGCGCATAAGCTCTACCTAAAGAAGCATTATTTTCTTGCAAGGTATATCTCACAGAGAGGCGTGAGGAAGACAGGTATCGAGATCCATCCCGGTGCACAGATAGGAAGCGGCTTTTTTATCGACCACGGAAGCGGAGTGATCATAGGAGAGACGACGATCATAGGGAATAACGTTACCCTATACCAGGGAGTGACGCTTGGTGGTACAGGCAAGGAGACGGGTAAGCGCCATCCCACCATAGAGGATAATGTTATGATATCGGCCGGAGCCAAGATACTGGGGTCATTTACGATTGGAGCCGGATCCAAAATAGGAGCCGGATCGGTAGTTCTTGAGGAGGTACCGCCCAACTGTACGGTTGTCGGTGTTCCGGGCCGCATAGTCAAGAGGGAGAATGAAGTCATCCCCAGAGAGAGCATGGACCAGATACATCTGCCCGACCCCATCAAGGAAGATATACAGAACCTGCAGCATGCCAACTCGGAACTTACGAACAGGCTGCTTGATATTGAGAGAGAGCTTAAGGCGCTTAAGAAGGAATCCGGTAAGTCCTGACCGGCGCACTGATACAGGGATGAACATGGTTTTATGAGGAGAATATTATGAAGATCTATAATTCGCTTACCAGAAAGATTGAAGAATTTGTACCGAATGAGCCGGGGAAGGTATCTATGTATACCTGCGGCCCCACTGTCTACCATTTTGCCCATATAGGTAACTTGAGGACCTATATATGCGAGGATGTGCTTGAGAAGATACTGAGGTTTTCGGGATATGATGTCAAGCGTGTCATGAACATCACAGATGTGGGCCACCTTGCGTCTGATGCCGATACCGGTGAAGACAAGATGTTAAAGGGAGCCAAGAGAGAGCATAAGAGCGTTATGGAAATAGCGAAGTTCTATACCGATGCCTTCTTTTCGGACTGTGCCAAGCTCAATATCAAGACACCGGATGTCGTGGAACCTGCGACCAACTGCATCCCGGAATTCATTCATATGGTGGAAGCCCTGCTCGAGAAGGGTTATGCCTACAAGGCAGGAGAGAACATCTATTTCGACACATCAAAGCTTAAGGAGTATTATGTTTTCGGGAATCAGAACGAGGAAGAGCTTATGGTCGGCGTACGTGATGATGTGAGCGAGGACACCAATAAGCGCAATAAGAATGATTTTGTATTATGGTTCACCAAGAGCAAGTTCGAAGACCAGGCTCTTAAATGGGACAGTCCGTGGGGAGTGGGTTACCCGGGATGGCATATAGAATGCTCATGCATAAGCATGAAACACCTGGGTGATAAGATGGATATCCATTGCGGCGGTATAGACAATATGTTTCCCCATCACACCAATGAGATAGCACAGTCAGAATCATATCTTGGACATAAATGGTGCAATTACTGGTTCCATGTTCATCATCTGAATGATGAGACGGGTAAGATGAGCAAGAGTAAGGGAGAATTCCTGACAGTATCCCTGCTTGAGAGCAAGGGATACGATCCGATAGTATACAGGATGTTTGCGCTTCAGTCACACTACCGCAAGCCCCTGACCTTCTCATATGATACTCTTGATCAGACAGCAGCGACCTATAAGAAGCTCAAGAACAGGATACTGTCCGTAAAGGCGGATGGTCGGGCGGACGAGGCTGCAATAAAGGAATGGCATGATAAGTTCGCCGAAGCAGTCGGGAATGACTGCAATACCGCGATGGGCATAACTCTTCTGTATGATGTGCTCAAGTCGGAGTTAAACGGTGCGACCAAGCTTAAGGTCATCGAAGACTATGACAGCGTGCTGTCGCTCAATCTTCTTAAAGAAGATGCCGGAGAAGAAGTGGACGATGAGCTCGCCGCATATGTGGAGGAGATGATCGCACAGCGTACACAGGCCAAGAAGGATAAGGACTACGCAAGGGCGGATGCGATAAGGGATGAACTTGCCGCCAAGGGGATAGTCATAAAGGATACAAGAGAGGGAGTAACCTGGAGCAGGGCTTAGTATGGATGTAAGCATACTGGAAAACATAAAGGATAAGTTCGAACTTTCGGATATAGAAGTCAACGGTTATTCGCCTCTGTCGCTTGCCTTTATAGGTGATTGCGTGTTTGATCTTGTCGTCAAGACCGTTATGGTTGAGAAGGCCAACAGGTCGGCCAATATCCTCCATCGTAAGACAAGCGCGATCGTTAAGGCCGAGTCCCAGGCAAGGATGGTTTCATGGTTTACCGAAGAGGGCATCTTAAGCGATGAAGAGCTCGCGATCTATAAAAGAGGACGCAATGCCAAGTCTGCAACAACAGCCAAGAATGCTTCTGTCGGAGACTACAGGAAGGCAACGGGACTTGAAGCTCTTATAGGATATCTGTACCTTAACAACAGGACTGCCAGGGTTGTTGAGCTTATCAAGACAGGTATGGATCTGTTGGAAGATAAGGTCTGACCGGACTGTACAATTTTATGTAAACCATTTCCGGAGAGGAGATCCATGTCATACGAAGAAACATATATAGAAGGAAGAAATGCCGTGCTGGAAGCACTCAGGTCCGGCAGGCCTATAGATAAGATCTATATACTTGACGGCTGCCATGATGGACCGGTATCGACCATCAGGCGTGAAGCGAGGAAGACAGATGCCATTATCAAGTTTGTAGATAAGGAGCGGCTTGACCAGCTGAGCAGTACGGGACACCATCAGGGGGTTATTGCCCAGTCAGCGGCATACGAATATGCCGAGGTTTCGGACATTTTGGATAAGGCTAAGGAGAAGGGGGAAGACCCTTTTGTTTTTCTCCTCGATAATATAGTCGATCCCCATAATCTCGGAGCCATAATAAGGACGGCGAACCTTTGCGGAGCGCATGGGGTCATCATACCGAAGAACCGGGCCGTGGGGCTTACGGCAACGGTGGCGCGTACATCTGCGGGCGCTCTCAATTACACACCTGTAGCCAGGGTCACCAATCTGGGCAAGACGATAGAAGACCTTAAGAAGGAAGGACTGTGGTTCGTATGTGCGGATATGGGAGGCGAAGTGATGTATAAGCAGAACCTGACCGGCCCCATAGGACTTGTTATAGGAGCAGAGGGCGAGGGCGTGTCCAGGCTGGTAAGGGAGAAGTGTGATTATGTGGCATCCATACCCATGAAGGGAGATATCGATTCCCTTAACGCTTCGGTTGCCGCCGGAGTCATGGCCTATGAGATAGTAAGGCAGAGGATGAGCGGGGAGTAATTTATGAATCCTGAAAGATATGAAGGATTATCGGATGTAGAACTTATAATGAAGTCGCGTGACGGCAACAGTGAGGTTACGGATTATCTCATGGAGAAATATAAGGACCTTGTCAGAAATAAGGCAAGGTCTATGTATATTTTGGGGGCTGATAACGATGACCTTATCCAGGAAGGGATGATAGGGCTGTTCAAGGCAGTGCGTGATTATGATGCGGGCCGTGATGCAAGCTTCTACACCTTTGCCGAGCTGTGCATATCCAGACAGATGTACACCGCGGTCCAGGCTTCCAGACGGCAGAAGCACATACCGCTTAACAATTACATCTCCCTGTACGGCAATGTGTCGGATAATGAACGGGACGATGAGAAATATCTCATAGATGCCATCGCACAGTCGGGATCCTTAAGCCCGGAAGAGATGATAATCGACAGAGAGAATGTTGAAGGGCTTGAGCAGAAGATAGAAGAGAGCCTGAGTCCGTTTGAGAAACAGGTCCTTGACCTCTATATCACAGGCATGTCTTATGTGCAGATAGCCAGGGTGCTGGGCAAGGATGATAAGTCAACAGACAATGCCCTGTCAAGGCTCAAGGTCAAGATAAGAAGAATACTGAAGGAAGAAGGCAGAAGCTGATCTGCCTTCTTTTTTGGATATATTTCAGGAATGAAGAAATCTTAATCTTCTGTGAAGGATTTTTTATTTTTATAATGACACCTCCCTGCTATAGTGGTAGCTGAAGAGTGAGCGACATATGTCGCCGATTTAAAAAGGAGGAAAGAATATGAAAAAGAAATTACTCAGTGTTATCATGAGCGCAGCAGTAGTTGCATCACTTCTTGCAGGATGCGGCCAGGCAGCAGCACCCGCAGCTCCCGCAGCAGATGCAGCACCCGCAGCAGACGCAGCTCCCGCAGCAGACGCAGGTTCTGATGAAGCAGCAGCTCCCGCAGCATCAGGCGCAGGCAAGAAGGTTGCAGTTGCAATGCCTACCCAGTCATCAGAGAGATGGATGCACGACGGTGCAAACATGAAGGAGCAGCTTGAGAAGCTCGGCTACGAAGTTGATCTTCAGTATGCAGAGGATGATGTACAGGCTCAGGTTTCACAGATCGAGAACATGATCGCAGCTGGCGCTAACTGCCTCGTAATCGCAGCTATCGACTCTGACGCTCTTGTAAACGTTGAAGCACAGGCTAAGGATGCAGGCATTCCTGTTATCGCTTATGACCGTCTTCTTATGAACACAGATGCTGTTTCTTACTATGCAACATTCGATAACAAGGGTGTTGGTACCAAGATCGGTGAGTACATCGTTGAGCACTGCGGTGCTACCAAGGATGATCCCAAGACCATCGAGCTTTTCATGGGTTCACCTGATGATAACAACGCTCATATGCTTTACGCAGGTCTTATGGAGCAGATCCAGCCTTTACTTGATGACGGTTCACT
>JAILCT010000181.1 GCA_024690425.1 Lachnospiraceae bacterium
TATTACTTTTTTAGTGTCTTTCCTGTTGTATCCGGCTATTCCGATCACCGTTGATACTACAGCATAGATCAAGCCCAGTGCCACGATAAACGGAACACTTCTGTCGGGACTTGACGGATATGGTATCAAAGTAAAGCACTGTGATATTGTATACTTTCTCAAAAACTTACACAGGATAAATCCCGGCGGTTCTTTTGCAAGAAGCATGATCGTCCTTGGTATTACAAATGTAAGTATGTAATAACCGGCATAAGCCTTACGTCTGTCCTTAAATATGAAGAGGAACATGTTTCCGAAGCATATTCCTGCCAGAAAAAGAGGCATTGCAAGCACCATTTTACCGGTAAAAGTTCTGATTGCTTCCTTCGTCAGAGTATTGTCACCCATATGGAAGACCGCCGTGGATGCGACCAGCACCACAAATGTGATCACCAGGAAAACAAAGGCCAGCGATATGCTTGCCGCAAGATTGCACAGATAAATCTGAATTCTGTTCAGACCGCTCGTAATGCCATCTCTGATGTGCGGATCCGGATAATCCTTACCTATGACCATATGTGCTATGATTATACAGCTCAAATACGGAATGATAAAGGACCATGCCGCGTATTCCATTATATTGTATGCGTAGGTTCCCTCATTCGTACCGTATATGGTACGGAAGGCTACCACCGCAATATTAGCCAGTATACAGAGCAAAAATATACTGCCGAAATAAACATAAGCCTGCTTACGGCGTACTGCCCTGTCAAGCTCCCTCATGATGTAGCGTATCATGTGTTGCCGTGAATCTCCTGTGTTCTTCTGTAACTTTTCTGTATTATCCGGTTATTCCTCAACCGAGTAGTTAGGTGCTTCCTTGGTTATATGAATGTCGTGCGGATGACTCTCCTTCAGTGCTGCGGCAGATATCTTAACAAACCTGCCCTTCTCCTTAAGATCCTCAATAGTGGGACATCCGCAGTAACCCATACCCGAGCGCAGTCCGCCGATAAGCTGGAATACAGTGTCTTCAACAAGTCCCTTATAGGCCACCCGTCCTTCCACTCCTTCGGGCACAAGCTTCTTGGCATCGCTCTGGAAATATCGGTCCTTGCTTCCGTTCTCCATGGCGGAAATAGAACCCATTCCACGATAAACCTTATATTTCCTTCCCTGGAACAGTTCGAACGTTCCCGGACTCTCATCACATCCTGCGAAGATACTTCCCATCATACATACATTGGCGCCTGCCGCTATAGCCTTGGTCATATCTCCCGAATACTTGATACCGCCGTCCGCAATGATGGGTATTCCCGACTTCTTTGCCTCTTCGTAGCAGTTCATTACCGCCGTGATCTGCGGAACACCGATACCGGCAACAATACGTGTCGTACATATCGAACCGGGTCCGATACCGACCTTTACTGCATCCACACCCGCATCTATAAGTGCCCTTGTTCCCTCGGCAGTAGCGACATTACCGCCGATCAGCTGAAGATCGGGATAAGCATCCTTGATCATCCTTGCACATCTTAACACATTCTCCGAATGACCGTGAGCCGAATCAAGTACCACTACGTCAACCTTGGCCTTAATAAGCGCTTCAACCCTTTCAAGCACGTTGGCGGTGATACCGACACCTGCGCCGCACAGCAGACGTCCCTGTTCATCCTTGGCAGAAAGCGGATACTTTATCTGTTTCTCGATATCCTTTATCGTAATAAGACCCTTCAGGTTGAAATCCTTGTCAACCAGAGGCAGCTTCTCCTTACGTGCCTTGGCCAGTATACTCTTGGCTTCGTCAAGTGTAATTCCCTCAGGGGCGGTTATCAGTCCCTCGGAGGTCATGCATTCTTTTATTTTCTTGGTGAAATCAGTCTCGAACTTAAGATCGCGATTGGTGATGATACCGACGAGCTTCCTGCCTTCCGTGATCGGAACGCCCGAAATCCTGAACTTGGCCATCAGGTCATCGGCATCCTTGAGTGTATGCTCAGGAGATAATGAAAATGGATCGGTTATAACTCCGTTCTCGGAACGTTTGACCTTATCAACCTCATCGGCCTGTTCCTCGATGGTCATGTTTTTGTGAATAATACCTATTCCTCCCTGCCTGGCCATGGCAATTGCCATCCTGTGCTCGGTAACGGTATCCATTCCGGCGCTCATCATCGGAATGTTAAGCCTGATCTGCTGAGTAAGGCAGGTTGAAACATCCACTTGGTTTCCTATGACATTTGAATACCCCGGAACCAACAGAACATCATCAAAAGTAATTCCTTCCGAAACTATCTGACCCATCTTTCTTTAC
>JAILCT010000185.1 GCA_024690425.1 Lachnospiraceae bacterium
CACCAATTATGATGACAGACAATATATGGAGGCCGCGAATTTTGAGCTGTATTACTATCATGACAGCAAGATGAACAAGCGAACCGGTCTCCACACCCATCCGTATTACGAGTTTTATTTTTTTCTGGAAGGCCATGCCGAAGCAAAGGTCAATAAAGAACATTATATGCTTGCTTACGGGGATATACTGATCGTTCCTCCGGGAGTTTCACACGGTATTTTCGTGCATGATTTTGATATACCTTACAGGCGTTTTGACCTGTGGATGAGCGTACCTTTCTACAACAATCTGGTCAACATGAGTGACGATTATGCCTACGCCGTTAACAAGGCTTCAAACGAAAACCGGCATGTTATCCATACCGACAGGATCACATTTAATTCTATTCTTTCAAAGCTCTTTAATATTATCGGGGAAGAAAAAGGAAACCGTTTCGGCAGAGAAACCCAGCTGATGATCAGTTTGGGAGATCTGCTGATGCATATCAACAGACTGGCGTTTGAACAGTTCACGACACATAGTGTCACTCAGGACGCGCTTTATCAAAACATATGCGATTATATCGAACATAACATAGATGAAAAGCTTTCACTTGATAATATCGCCGATCACTTCTTCTTAAGCAAGTATTATATATCGCATGTCTTCAAAGATAACATAGGTATATCCATTCACAAATATATCGCAAAAAAAAGGCTCCAACTCTGCCATGATGCGATCATGGGAGGGGAACCTATTTCACAGGTATACAATACTTACGGATTTGACGATTATTCCTGTTTCTATCGTGCTTTCAAAAAAGAATACAATATGTCGCCCAAGCAGCTTATACAACAGGCAAAAATAAACACTGCCGATGCCATGCACGAATAAGACTCAGTTCTCCCTGTGTTTCAACAGTTCGCCAAGCGTGCAACCGAGTATGGTCAGTATATCCACATCGGCATCTGACCATTTTCTGTTTGTATTGAACACATCAAAATCCACAAACACAAAAGGTTTATCACCGTTTTTTACCACGCATCTTACCGAAGCACCTATCTCCTGCTCGATCACCGCTTCATAAGCCTTTTCGCTTATTGACTTAAGCTTATTGATATTGCTGATCACCAATACGGTCTCATGCTCATACTGATCCGGGTATGTTCCGTCTGCCGCTATGACCGCTCTGTCTTCCGGCTTCCCGGAATAGTCACCGAATCTTAATATGACTTTTCGTCCGTAATCGCCGTATATGGTTATACCGTCCAGATCAAAAAGGTCGAGCAGACCCTGCTGGAGATTTGGATTACCCAAAAACCTATCTATACCGTGCTCCTGGATATCACTTATACAGCGGACAAGCATCCCCCTTCTTTTCTCTCTGGAAACCATATACGATACAGCCTGGTATTTTATGGAATCCTCGGAATACTCTCCGTGAAGCTTTTCATCATAGATTATATGACGGTTTTTTCCCTTTTCTTTTGCAATATAAAGCGATTTATCCGCTTTTCCGAAAAGAACATCAAATCTCGTGCCGTCTTTGGGATACTGTGAAACGCCAACCGAAATCGTGAGTTTGATCTTGTCATCGAACGCATACATAAGATCTTTGGAAATAACCTTGAGTATGAGCTTTAATTCATCTCTGCCGGGAACATCATGCATCAAAGCATAAAACTCGTCACCGCCGAACCTTCCGATGATGCCGTGTTTACCCATATGCTTCTGAAGTGTATCTGCAACCATGCGAATGACCGTATCACCGAAAGCATGTCCGAAATTATCATTGATCGATTTAAAATCGTCAATATCTATTATGACCATCCACATGATATCGGTGGGTGAATTGGCTATCTTATCTACCGAATACTCTGTTGCTGCTTTCTTATTCAGAAGGCCGGTAAATGAATCTTTACCTGCGGCAGTCAGATAATATGCCATATTATCGGTCTTGCCTTCCGAGGAGATCACACCGGTGACTATATCGGGATTGTATATCGATATACCACCCCGGAGCAGATAATTACCTTCGCTGTCTCCCATTGAACCACTGCTCTTCCATTTCATTTCAAAAGAAGTATTTCTTCCCTTTAAATACCGGGAAAACTGGTTCATCTGTTCGGCTATGAGGTCAACGCCTTTAGCCTCGGTTATTATCCTTTCGCTATATACATCGAAGTCGCCGTTATAGATCTTAATCGCTTTACCGTTAACGTATTTATAGACAGTATAATGATTGCTCTCCGGATAGTATTCAAAATAATACTCATCCTTGATAGACATATAAAACCGGTATTTCTGAGCTGCATTGTTTAAATGCGTGATCCTGTTTCCCGCATCAATAATATCTATCAGCTTGATCCTGTATAGTTTTTTTCCTTCTTCGGTATGATCGGATGATTCCAGTTTGAGATAAACATTACGCCATCCCTCATCCAGATGATTGGACAGCCTTGTATAAAGCTCCACCGCTTCCCTGCAATCGTTCGAGATACCGTCTTTGAGAATATCAGCATCTTCGGGATCTATGAGTTCGGTAAAAGGAAGAACCGAGTTCTCACCTACAAATTCGTAGTAGTCCTCGGTTGCACTCGACACGGTAAAATCACTTCGTACATAAAGTACGCAGTTGTACATCGGAGTATTTATCCGGCTTTTATTATCATTCTCGGAACTGTTGTGATATCTGTCTATCTTCATTAATCTAAAGTGTACCCCAGCCCGTAACTAATTACAATATGCAGGTTAGCACAAATACGAACGGAGAATTCCAGTAGATCGTGATCTCGTTTAACGAGTAGCAATCCTCATGATCCGGATGCAGTATATTATATCGATTGGTATAGCAAACAGACGACTCGACACATTTTATGTACACTTTCCTAAAAAAGTGTCATTTAACATATCCTTATACAATTAACATTAGCCTGATCCCAGACCTGACATCGTCATTGTGGTCAAGCCTCAAAAAACAGCCGTTTTTGAGTCGCCGCGGACCAGCCACATGACAGGTTGAGCAGCAACCACCGTTCGCTTCTTCGAAGCTCACGGGGCTGTTGCTTCGCACCAGCCCCTCGCATCCAAAGAAAAAGACGCCATATTGCA
>JAILCT010000190.1 GCA_024690425.1 Lachnospiraceae bacterium
ATCGGCAATTGTGTCAAGGCCGTTAAATCGAAGGATGACCTCATCCGCACCGGCAAGCTCATCCGCATCCACGTCAAATGAACCCCTGTACTCATAGTCATTCTTCATAAGTTCGAGAGCTTCCATCTCATTGTCACGCCAGTAAGGATCATCCATCCTTCCGGCATTTGTAAGGTCATTATATACAGATCCCGGTACGATGGCAGGAATATAATCTCCTGCACCTGAAGTTTCGTCCGTGATACACATTTTCCAGTTCTGGTCTCTATCTATTCTTTTCATGTTTCCTCCAAGATATGCCCCTTAAGATAATCAACAAGTATCTCTGCCGCGATCTCATGAGCCTGCGGCCCCGGATGAGCGTTGGAACCGACTGTTCTCTCATTCGTTGCCGGTAGCTGAAGGTAGGCCACATTGCCATCCCCCGTTTCCCTTTTATAGCGGTTGATCGCATCGGCAAGGGTCAGGCTTAAGTCGTACCCGAGCATGCCGTACAGCCACACTATATGCGATGCCGGATTATTCCTGCGCACCATCTTAATAAAATCAACAACAGCGTTCTTTATCAGTTCGACATCCCCTGCGGCGAACGAACCGTCCGCTTCGGTATTAAGCTTGTATATCTCTCCCGTATCAGGGTCCTTAAAGGGCGGCTGATTGAAGCCTTCCCGGTCATTGGTACCTAAGTTTATAAGGATCGCCTCCGGCACCCATGAGGCAAAGTCATGCGCCTTATGCGCCCCGTACTTATCATCTCCCAAGGCAGCAAGGCCGCATACCTGTTCGTATACACGGGGGATCACATGTCTCCTGTCATTGTCCCAGCCCGAAAACACACCCCATCCGCCCTGGGATATCACGCGGCATTCGGCATTCATAGCCTGTCCTATAAGGTTTATATAGGTCCTTGAATAACTCATGCAGGACGGTATCCAGTCGACATCCGGCCCTGCCCCGTAAGTTCCTTCGCCGGAGCTTATGCTGTCGCCTATAAATTCAAGCTTATGCTCATATGCCGGGGGAGCCTTAAACTCACCGTCCGTCCACAGACCCCTGATCAGGATACAGGTCTTTTTATCTTCACTCATTGCCTGCAGTTCACGATAGAACTTAACCCTGTTGGCTCTCTCCGGATTTCTTCCCCTGAACAGACATATCCTCTGTCTTCCCTTATCAATCATAAAACGGCTTACAAGTTCCCCGTTTATCTCGATCGCTGCCCATGGTTCAAAGTCATCATAATCAGCCTCCACATCTGCCCAGAGCTGTGACGCTTCAATATTTAACTCAATCCCGTGCCCGTTAGACAAAAGCGGCACCACGTCGGACAAATCATCCATCCTCCCGTGCAGTTTAATATCAACGTCCCTTATCCTGAAATATTTAAGCTCGTCCATAAAGACACCTCAGATGATACGTTTTCATCCCTTAACCGCTCCTGATGTAAGGCCCGAATATATCTGTTTCTGGCATGTAATGAATACGATAAGGGCAGGTAACAATGATATTATAACACCTGCGCATATAAGATTGTACTTACTTCCCAGAGGTCCCACAAAAGTATACAGCGAAGTAGCCACTGTGGCCAGCCTCGTCTTATCCTGAAGGTACATGTTCGCCATGTAGTACTCGTTATAGGTTCCCACTCCCTTAAGGATGCAGGATGTAACGATCGCGGGCTTAAGAAGCGGAAGCAGGATCCTGTAGAAGATCGTAAAATACGAGGCCCCGTCCACTATCGCCGATTCATCAAGTGATATATCTATGTTCTCGAAGAACTGGATATATATGTATATCGCAATTACATCAGTACCGCACATAACTATTATATATCCGGGGAGCAGGTTTATGAACTTAAGCTTATACATGATCTCATAAACAGGGATCTGCATCGCCACGCCGGGAAGCATCGAGGCAAAAAGAAACATGTTTCTTACAAGAGTGTTGCCCGGGAACTTAAACCTGTTAAGCACATAAGCCAGCTGTGTTCCGATAAGCGTCGAAAACAGCAGTACGCACACAAGGATTATCGTCGAATTGATGAAGGCCCGTCCCATTCCCGCCTTGTTAAAGGCATTGATGAAATTCTCAAAGTTAAGCCAGCTGTGCGGAAGCACCATTACATTTGTTGTCTGGTATTCTTCATCCGTCTTGAAGGCAGTGATCACGCATGACACAACGGGAAGCAGTGCGACAAAGGAGAAAAATACCAGTGATAAATATTTAAGAACAGTTAATGTACCTTTACCGATCTTTTCCGAAATACTCATTTCCCCGGCTCCTCCTATTCCGTTCCGTCTTTGAACACATATTTAAAGAACAACTTCTGCAGTATCGTTACCGTAAAGATGATCAGAAGAAGGACAACTGCCATAGCCGAAGCTAAGCCTACCTTCTGCTGGGTATGGGCGATTTCATGCATTACCACAAAATATGTGCCCGTACCGTTGGCACCGTCCGTTATTACATAGGGCGGTTCAAAGGCACTTAATGAACCCGATATCGAGAGAATGACATTAAGGACGAAGATGGTCTTGATACTCGGCATTATTATATATTTGAACTGTTGGAACTTATTGGCTCCGTCAAGCATTGCGGCCTCATACAGTTCATTGTCAACAGACATTATCGCACCGATAAACAGTACCATGTTCTGTCCGAAATATCGCCATACACTGGTCCCCACCAGCGAAATGTTGTTAATGCTGCGGTCCTTAAGCCAGTAAGGGAGGTTATCCAATTGAAATCCGCACCACTGAAGAACCGTATCAAAGACAAATCCTCTGGTATAGAAGAACTTGAAGATAAATCCTATCGCTATACCGTTTATAAGAAAAGGAAAGAACATAAATCCCTTGAATATGTCGCCGCCCTTTACCTTAAAGCTTAATATGGTCGCAAGATACAGTGCCAGCGACAGCTGTACTACCGATCCGCCCATATAATAAAGCGACAGCTTAAGAGCTCCGAAACAATCCTTTCTTGAAAATACCTTGATGTAGTTCTTCCAACCCACGAATTTTCTGGCTCCTATATACTTCATGTTATAGAAGGAGAACTTCACCATTTCCGCAAATGGTATGTAGGTGAATACCATAAGAAGGATCAGCGGAATTATAAGGAAGGCCAGCATGACCAGTACCTTTTGACCATCCCTGCTTTTAAGCCACTCTTTGAATGTCCGCTTATTCCTTTTTACAGTAGTATTTACCGATGCATTCATTTAACCTTCTCCCGTAATACTGTCCGAATCAACCGTTTATGACCTTCTTTTAAGTGTGCCGGCCGCGTGTGGCAGCCGGCACATATTTAATTCTTTCAGATCAATAGTCCACTGATACCTCAAGTTCTTCCTGGGCATCGTTCCACTTCTGTGTCCAGTCGGCATATATGTCATCGAGTGACTCCGAACCTGTGGCTGCCGCTTCAACGATCCTCTGAACCTTATCGTTTCCGCCTGCGTTGAAGGAAAGCTCCGACTCAGAGTTCATGTCGTTAAGAAGAGTCTCCTCACCTGCCTTGGCCGGCTGATCGGAAAGCACCTCGCATCCGTCAAATGCTGCGTACATATCAGGATTCTTGCCACCCTTAACTACGGTGTAACCGCCTTCGTTGTAGCACCAGTCTGACTTTTCAACCATCCACTTAACAAATATGAGTGATGCAAGCTTGTTCTCATCAGAAGAATTAACATTGATGCAGTAGTTGTAATCACCGCCTGCGTTAACATACTGCTTGCCACCTACCGTCATGGGGAAAGGCATATATCCTACATTTTCAGGAGTGTCGCCTGCTTCCTGCATCTGTGCATAAGCCCATGAACCAAGTACCATTGTTCCGATCTCACCACGGTTGAGCATGCCCTTGCAGCTCTCCCAGTCTGTGGTCGTATAGTCATCTTCGATAAGTCCGCCTGCAACAGCATCAAAGAGGATCCTGTAAAGGTTGTAGATACCGGTGTCATCGCCGGGATCCTTGAAGGGCTCTGCTGTATGAGCAAATTTCTGCTGCATGAAGGTGTCATCACCGTTTGATACTATACCTATATAGGCATCCCATGCACCCATGGTCCAGCCAGCCGCATAATTGGTATAAAGAGGGATCGCATCCGTGTTGTCCTTTATAAGCTTAAGATCATCAAGGAACTCGGTAGGAGTCTTGGGAAGCTCCTTGATACCTGCCTCCTCGAATACCGCCTTGTTGTAAAGAACACCCTGGGCATTGGCCATGTAAGGAATACCGTAGCAGTTGCCTTCATACTCCCAGTTGTCTACGAAATTAAGCTCGGCCGACAGGTTATCAAGAGTATCGAAAGGCATGAAATAGGTTTCAAGGTCCACCTTATCAACTGCGGGAATGAACATTATATCGCCCCAGTCACCTGTGGAAAGACGAAGGAGTGAATCCTCTGCATAATCCGTAACCGCTTCCATTTCAACCTTGATATTCGGGAATTCGCTATTGAATGCAGCTACCATCTTATCCATGGTTCCGTCCTCGGCACGGTCGGTCTTGTGATGCAGAAACTTGATCGTAGCTTCGGTATCGGCATATTTGCTGATGTCAAGCTGCGTATATGAAGGGATACCGCCTTCTTCTGCCTCGCCTGATGCTTCTGCTTCTTCTGCATCCTCAGCCTCTGTTTCTTCTGCGTCTGCTGCTTCTGCCTCATCCGCTGCACTTTCCTCTGCTGCCGGAGCAGGAGCTGCTGCAGCCCCGCCACATGCTGCCAGCGAGAAAGTCATTGCAGATGCCAGACAGATTGCCATTACTTTTTTCAACTTCATAAGTTTTTCCTCCTAAATTAGTTTAAGTAAAGTTGACTGTAAATTACTTAATTTAAGTATAATCAACCGCATATATTAGTCAAGTG
>JAILCT010000224.1 GCA_024690425.1 Lachnospiraceae bacterium
ATAAAAGGCTGCAAGAAAGAACAGGAACTTGCCTTCAGTGAATCCGAAGCTGTAAAGATCATACGATATTCACTTGATAATGCGGATTATCTTAATCTTGCGATAGCAGCCCTTATAACTACAGGACTGCGCTCCGGAGAAATGCTTGCCCTTAAAGTCTCAGATATCGATTTGGACAGGGGCATCATGTATGTTGACAGGATGGAACAGACTAAGACCTATGATATCCTCGATCACTGCAAAGATAACTCTGAAAGAACAGTTTTTCTTAATTCCGATGCAAAAATGATCTTTAAGAAGGTTCTTTCTATGAGGGCTGATGAGGATACCATATGCGAATTTCTGTTCCTTAACCCCAACAGTGATGATGAGAAGCTCCATCTGAGGGCAATGGACAATCGTTTGAGGAAGATCCAGCATATCCTTCATATGACGGATATCATTGTCTTTAAAGAACAGCAGATGGATAAGCTTAAGGGATAAGGTGCTACTAAGGCAAGGCGGTTAGCCCTCTTCGGAGGGACTGGACCCTCCGTTTATCATAGAAACCCGACAAGGGAATATCTTGAAAGGAGGGCTTCTGCAATGATGATGACTATGGAGATTTTGGCTGCTATCGCATCCGTTATTACTATCTTCACAGCCGGAGTTGCTGTCGGAAGATATATTGAATCCAGTAAAAACGACCGCCGTTAGTTTGGAAGACATGGCGATCGTTTTTATGATCAAAATCAATTCGGGCTAACCGCCTATCGGTAGCTCCTTTGTGCTTTTATTATAGCATTTCTGCATATATTGTCAAATTCAGCTATACGGGTTCCATGATATTCAGTAACTCCTGTATAGTTTACTGTAATAGCGTCAATATACCCTGCCGTGACTGATTTGACTGAGCAAGCATTGACTGTCCGACTTGCTGCAGTATGTTTTCTTTTGAATACTTGACCATTTCAGCTGCCATGTCTGTATCTCTGATCCGTGATTCTGCTGCCTGCGTATTCTCAGCAACATTAAGATCATTATTGAATGTATGCTCCAATCTATTTTGATATGCACCAAAATTACTTCTTTCAGCTGAAACCTTATTAATTGCTGCCTTAATGGAGTCTATAGCCCTTAAAGAACTTTGCTTTGTTTCGACAGAAACACCTGCTATACCTAACGTACTGTTAGACATGGGTATCCTTCTTAAGCCATCCGATACCGTGTTCCTGCGTGATCCCTGCCATGATCTCCTTTTGAGTGTTTACAAAATGGTTCCACTCCGTATCACGCCTGCCGGTACCTTCATATCCCATTGCCTTCAGGGCTCCCTTAAGAGTCACTCTTGTATCAAGCCCCCTCTTGCTGTCCGTAATATAAGGAATAAAGTCAATGTGGACATGCGGTGTTGCTTCATCCATATGGATAAAGGCACCTATGACCCTAAGATTGGGATTGTTCTCGGTAAACCTGTCTGTAAACTCCTTAAGTATCCTCTTTGCTTTCTCAGCCTCCTCTCCATCGTCTGCCGGGGTATCATCTTTGTTTCCCATCTGGAAGATCACCTCATTAAAAAGCTTCTCCTGTTTTCCTGTCCTTATGTGCTCATAATAGTCATCTATCTTCCTGTCGGACCGTTTCTGTTTATCATTGTACCTGTCCAAAGCATCATCGAATAATTCAGAATACACCTCCCTGATATTATCGTCTATGATCACTTCATTTAATTCCGTTCTCTCTGCATCAACATTTGCAGCGGTGAACGATCTTCTGTTATGGGGCATCGACCCCTTGCCCATGCACCCGCTTATAGTCTTTACAGTATTTATAGTCATTTATATAGTTCTCCCTTCATTTTTTATTATGTGTGTATCTACGCCTTTGTTACTTTCTGCGAAAGTAACGCAAAAGCGCTTCCGACGTCCTTACGGACATCAGAAGCGCCATTGCGGTCTTGCAGACGGCTTAAGATCGATGTTCTTGGCTGGAGCTGGGGAACGGTAACTGCCGGACGCTTTGCCGCCAATCATCCGGAACACTTAGATAAGCTTGTGCTTTACGCTCCGATTCTTTGCGGTGTCGGAGAGATCGATGTTACCGAGCCCTTCCATCACAATACATGGGAGCATGCAGCAGATGATTTTCAGCGGGGTCCGGACGGGACCATCGATCCCGATATAGCAGAGCCTGTCGTTGTCGAGCTGTTATGTTCAGGCAACTGGCATTATGACGGGGAATCAAGTCCCAACGGAGGCAGAAGGGATATCTGTGTTCCCGGGACGCAGCGGCTTATCGACCTGTCAGGGATCACGGTTCCCACACTGCTTATCTATGGTGACAACGACCCTTATCTGAATTATGAACTGATCGACAGCGCTCTCGATGAATTGCCGGAGGGGTCCTCACGTGAAGTGATCAAGGGTGCCTCGCATGTTGCATATATTGAAAAGCCTTATTACCGGGATTTTCAGGACAGGCTTGTTCGATTTTTGAAATGAATCCAAAAATAAACCCCGGAAACTACACTAATGTACAATAGCTTCCGGGGTTTATCAAATCAAGAACATAATATTACTTGTAGATCAATTCAAAAGCATACCCTTCACAATCGATATCTACCGTAATGGTATTCGGATCATCATCCGTATCATAGAATATCTTAACATTACCATCCTTATCAATTCCCATTATGGCATATTTGCCGCCTGACTTAAGATATTCCGCCGGTATATTCAGTTTTATCTCACCCTGCTTCAGTGAAGAATCTGTCTTATAGCCTACCTGAAGGTTGAACGAGAATCCGGTGCTCCATCCTGCAGGTCTTGCATTGTTAAAAGCAAATTCTGCAAGTTCACCCTGCTTCTGCTTATAAATCGTTATGTTGCCCGACATTCCGTTACCCGTCGTCAGCGTTCCGCTCACTGCACTCACTGGATTGTATGTTTGAGGGGCAGGAGTTCCTGATGACTCATTAGAAGCCGGTGAACTCTCTTCCTGAGAAGCCTTGTTCGCCTCTGCAATCCGCTGCCTTATATGCTCCGGTACATAGTCGGGATCGATGGGTGCATCATTGCTAACATAATTCTCAGATCCACCACCATTATTATCATTATTACCGGATCCACTACTCGGTGCGCTGATATTCAGGGTAGCCGAATCCGTGGTTGTGGTGAGTGTAA
>JAILCT010000228.1 GCA_024690425.1 Lachnospiraceae bacterium
TCTTCCATTACTGCGGATCCGCTATCTTATTACCTACCGTCCAGTAATCGCAGATACCCGCTCCTTCAGCTACCGTATGTTTCCTGATCAGTCTTGAATGCATCATGGACATTGTTATGAAATCTATATTGCAAAGTACCGGATTGATCTCTTTATATCCGTACTCTTTGCAGAACGCCGCAATGGGGCATCTTGTAAAGTGATAATAGAACCATCTTCCCAAAGTTTCTGATTCCCTTTTCGGTGTTCATGTCTATCATGCCGCAAAACATCTTCATAGGTTTCCAGTCAAGGGCAATCTTCATGACCTCACTCATCTGATCGGGTGTGATCTTTCGTTCGGAAGCAAGCCATATAGAAATGATCACAAAGGACATCGTGATGTTACTTGCCATGGGATTATTGTCACTGACACCCTTCATCCTTGATAGAATATCCTTGTAGATTGGCTTTGCCTTTACAAGCAGTTTTTTTACATCCTCTCTTGGCCAGCATGTGGGCAATCCTTTCTTTAACCGGCTCGTCATAAAGAGCCATATCGTCGGTTTATATTTCATCTAAGTGTTCTCCTCATGTGCATTGACGAATTCATCCATCCGTTCATATGTCTCACCGCTGATCGTATACTCCATAAGACATGCCTCTTTCTCGGCAGTATCCTTACTGACTCCCATGAGTTCGAGAAGTCTCGCCGGAACAGCTCTCAAAAATGAAATTCACCTTCGAAGTATTCCGGCTATGCCTGTAATGACACCATATGAGCATATGTTCCGTTATTACTTATAAGCAAGTCGTGGGTTCCTTTTTCTATAATTTCTCCACCGGATATTACAA
Organism: Lachnospiraceae bacterium; assembly: GCA_024690425.1. The sequence goes on from JAILCT010000228.1 coordinate 835, forward strand.
GTATCTGATCTGCATCTTTTATGGTTTTAAGCCTGTGCGCGATAACAAGGAGTGTCTTATTCCTGCACAGCTCAGATATCGCCTCCTGAATTGCTCTTTCATTGTCCGCATCCACGCTTGCAGTTGCTTCGTCGAGTATCACGATCGGCGCATCCTTAAGGATGCATCTTGCTATAGATATTCTCTGCTGCTCGCCGCCGGACAAAGATGCTCCGCCTTCTCCTATCATTGTATCGAAGCCCTTGGGAAGCCGCATGATAAAGTCGTAGCATCTTGCTTTTTTCGCAGCTTCTTCAACCTCCTCCCGGCTGGCATCGGGGCGGCCTATCGCGATGTTGTTATATACCGTATCCTGAAACAGATAGACTCGCTGGAATACCATACTTATATTATCCATAAGACTTCCCAGCGACACATTTCTTATATCCTCACCTCTAACAAGAATCCGTCCACTCTTAACATCCCAGAAGCGCGCAAGAAGCGAGGCTATGGTTGATTTCCCTCCTCCGGAAGGTCCGACAAGCGCCGTCATTCCGCCCTGCTTTATCTCAAACGAAACATCTTTAAGCACCTCCTTGTCGGTATATGCAAAGCTCACATTATCATATTTTATTTCCGGCAACATCCCATCCGTCTCGCTCGGAACCGGCAGAGCCTTTTTGCCATCATCCTTTAATTCCCCGGCAGCAAAAACCTCTTCAATCCTGTTCAGGCTCGCATCCGTCACGGTCAGCCTTGCCATCTGACCGTAGTAACTTTTGATTGAAACGAACATGTCAAAAAGAAATAGTGCCATACCGGCCATATATACATCGGATATCAGACCCGCATTAAATAGATCCGCGCACACCGCAAGCACCAGAGCCGTACCGATCCCGAAGGTAAGATAAAGTGCTCTCGCCCACGGGCCATATGCAACTTCAAAATCTATGCTCTCCTTACAGCTCTTTTTAAATTCATCCGTCAGCCTCTTCGACTTTTCGCCAAGCATGTTGTAAGACTTGATGATCCCTATTCCTTCCGCAAAATCAAGCACCTCCTCAGTCAGCGACTCGCTCGCTTCCTGTTTTATCACCGAATGCTTCATCGAGGTCTTCAGCATAAGATTTCCCACTGCTATAAATACTGCAACAATCAGCAATGATAATAAGCCAAGCCTTATATCCATCACAAACATCATTGCGATCATGATTCCCTGCGAGATAATAAATGTCACAAGCTCAGATAATACTCCCATACAGTTTTCTTCTATGAATACCATATCCGTTGCAAGAACAGAGCTTATCTTTCCAATATTCCCTTCAGTGAAATATCCCATAGGAAGCTTTCTTAAATGATCGCCAAGCTTAAGGCGCATATCTGCAAATACCATGTATCCTGTCGCAGACTGCAGAACATTGGAAATATGTTCAAACACTGCTTCCAGGATAACACTTACCAGAACAGCCACGCCGAGATATATACATTTCATCTTATCCATCTGTCCCTGCATAAACCAGCTTATACAAAGGAAACACAGTATGAGCGGTGCTTTCATCATAAGCCCTTTTAAGAAGGCTGTTATATATGAAGCGCGGATCCGTCCCTTATACTTACCTGTATTGTTAATAAGTCTGTGCATTATCTTAAGCATCTCTCACGCCTCCCTTACCTTCCATGTGCTTGCCAGAACCGATGCGTCCCATAGCTTTTTATACTCAGGACAACTGTTCAAAAGTCCGTCATGCGTATCCGCGGCGATGCACTCGCCTTCCTTGATCACACAGATCCTGTCAGCATTCTTTATCGTCGAGAGCCTGTGTGCGATGACAAGTACTGTCTTATCCTTGACGATCTCGTCCAGTGCCGCATTCATCTTTTCCTCATTTTCAGGATCCATAAATGCCGTAGCCTCATCAAGTACGATTATCGGGGCATCCTTAAGTATTGCCCTTGCAAGGGATATCCTCTGGCGTTCCCCGCCTGAGAGCTGTTTGCCCCCGTCGCCCGCCTGGGTTTCGATCCCTTCAGGAAACCTCTCAAGGAATTCATTACACTGGGCTCGTTCGGCAGCCTTAAGCACTTCCTCTTTCGTGGCATCCGGCTTACCGATGAGGATATTCTCATACAAACTTGTATTAAACAGAAACTGTTCCTGCGAAACAAACGCCACCTGATCGTTTAAT
>JAILCT010000051.1 GCA_024690425.1 Lachnospiraceae bacterium
TTGATAGCCGAGAATATCGCACGTACCGATGCCCTGGTAATGTTCGAGCTTACTCCCACGCCGTAAGTGACTCTGCCTTCATCCGCATCAAGCAGGTGGATATAAGCCGCAGCCTGGGCATTGGCGCCTCCCTGAAGAGCATGCTCCTCATAATCAAGGACCTTGATATTAATGTCAAGATTCTCTTTAAGCCCGCGAAGGACTGCATCAATGGGACCGTTGCCCACTGCCTCGAATGACTCTTCCTTACCATGCTTGGTGTAGGTAAGGACTATATGTGTATCAAATTCGGAATCGGATGAATCCGAAGTATCATCAACCTTAAGCTTTCTGAAATGGAGAGGCTCCTTCTTGTCGATATAATTCTCCTTAAAGGATGCCATGATCTCATCGGGTGAGATCTCACCCTTCTTCTCCGTGATAGCCTGGATGACCCTTGCAAATTCCTTATGCATTCCCTTGGGAAGCTTGAACCCGAAATAGGTGTCCATGATAAAGGCAACGCCGCCCTTGCCCGACTGGGAATTGATGCGGACGATCGGCTCGTATTCCCGGCCTATGTCGGCAGGATCGATGGGAAGATAGGGAACCTGCCATATCTTGGACTTTCTCTCCTTCATGGCCTTTACACCCTTGTTGATAGCATCCTGATGTGAGCCTGAAAAAGCGGTAAATACAAGCTTGCCTGCGTAAGGATGCCTGTCATCTATCGGCATCTTGACAAGGCGTTCGTAAACCTCGATTATATCGTTTATCTTCTCTATGTTAAGCTTAGGATCGATGCCCTGTGAGAACATATTGTAAGCAATGTTCAGGATATCTATATTACCCGTTCTCTCTCCGTTACCGAAAAGAGTGCCCTCAACACGGTCGGCACCGGCAAGCATCGCAAGCTCGGTCGCTGCTATACCCGTTCCCCTGTCATTGTGGGGATGGATGCTTAAGATCACGCTGTCCCTGTCTGAAAAGTGCCTGTTCATCCATTCGATCTGGTCGGCATATACGTTGGGCGTATTCATCTCAACAGTTGCAGGAAGGTTTATTATGACCGGATCATCCTTGCATGCACCCCACTCCTTGAGAACTGCCTCGCAGATATCATGTGAGAACTCAACCTCGGTTCCGGTAAAGCTCTCAGGCGAATATTCAAGGCGGATGTTTCCGTCAAACTTATCGGCTCTCTCCTTAACCCACCTTGTTCCGTTAACGGCTATCTGTATGATCTCATCCTTATCCATATTGAAGACTACATCCCTCTGAAGTACGGATGTCGAATTATATATATGGACGATAACATTCTTTATTCCCTCTATTGATTCGAATGTCCTCTCTATGAGCTCCTCACGGCACTGGGTCAGTACCTGTACCCACACATCATCGGGTATGAGCTTCCTGTCAACGAGCTGGCGGAGAAAATCATATTCTATCTGGGATGCGGCCGGAAAACCGATCTCGATCTCCTTAAAGCCAAGCTTGATGAGCATCTCAAAAAACTCGATCTTCTCTTCCACCACCATGGGATCGATAAGCGCCTGATTACCGTCACGTAGGTCAACACTGCACCATATAGGTGCCTTCTCTATCTCCTTATCCGGCCACTGTCTCTCCGGATAATGAAGTACAGGATTCTTTCTGTATCTCTCTGTATTTTTCATATCTTCTCCTCCACTGCTGTATTATTTATTATAAAACAGGCCGGCGAAAGCCGGCCCGAAACATTTCATATTCTATTCACCCAATCCGCCCTCTATCGCATCGACCAGAGCCTTGAGTGCTTCTTCTTCGTCCTCACCCTCGCACACGAATTCAATTTCATCTCCGCATTTAACGCACGCACCGAGGACACTTAGAACGCTCTTGGCATTCGCAGTACTCTCACGAAAATTAAAAGTAATAAGGGACTTATACTGCATGGCCTCCTTACACAGGATGCCGGCAGGTCTCAAATGCAATCCCGTGGGATTCTTAATAGTCACCTTCTGGCTGACCATATGCTAATGTCCTCCGTTCCATAAAACTTAGCACAGGTTTAAAATGCTTCGCATTTTTACTGTCACACTTAGAGTATTATAACATGGAAGCATGCCCTGTACAAGTAGAAGTTATCTGTCTTAAATCCATGATCTGTCAGGATTTACTGGGTAACACTCACACCCTCCTGAGGAAGCGCTGCTCCTGCGGTAGCATCTGTAACAGGATACAGGCTTACTTCCATAGCCGAAGAATTGACTACGGTAATACCCGCAGGAATGTTCCATCTTACATTTGCATCATACGAACCGGCATGGATTTCTTCTATGGTCGAATCCCTCGGCGTCATACCCGATGCATCAATGGTTCCCGTTATCTTTGCCGGGTCCATGATAGCAAGGTCATCGTTAAGCCCCTGTACCTCGATCCGTTTGCTTCCGCCGATATCAACCAGAGAAGCTGCATAGCCCTCGGGAACATTCTCGATCGTAATGTTGGCTGTCGGGATATCTATCACGGTGTTCTCAAGCCTGCCTATGTGGACGGTAACTTCGACCATACCGTCATAGTCCTCCGTGGCAAGCCTTACCCCGCCGGGCAGATAATCATTTATGTCAAATGTGGTGCTGACATCATCGGTTGCTCCGTTGATCTGCACATCTTCTGCAGGTATCGTTATTCCCTCAAGTGATTTATATGTTGATCCCGAACCTGCGACCAGGATAGAGTCGGGTGATACCGAAACCCTGCCTGTGGCGGCATATCCGTCGGCAGGTGTTCCCGATACCGCTGCTGCCACGGATATCTCCTTCGTCTCCAGGATGTCAATATCCACAAGTATATCCGTAACTCCCACGGTAAGCATCGAATTATCTATGGCATCACCGTTTCCGTCATACAATACCACCCTGGATGATGCCCTTATATTTGATGTTGCTCCGGATACATCGACCGTGGCAACCGCTCTGGCCAGCTTGGATACAACCGATTTCGGTCCGGACACGGAAGTGATGTTTACGCTGGGCGAATTACTTCCGACAACATAGCCCTTGGCAGGATTACCCACAGTCTCAACATTTATTGACAGCTGTTTCTTCTCAAGATCTTCCACATCAACCTTAAGGTTTTTGGTAAGCGGAGTTATTGATGATATCATGTCCGAATACCTTGTCGTGCGGACATCTATGGACACAGAATTGAGTATCGTCATTTCCTTAAGATCTGCAGTAGCCCTGATATAATCCCGGCTCATCTTCTCAAGGATCGATCTCTTGGCAGAAAGGCTCACGGAAATAATGTTGCTGTCGTCAAGCACCTCATACACCTTGCCCTGTGAAGTAATGGCATCGGCATTTAAAACCTCCACCTCAATGCCTGAGTAAGTCCTTGTTATCACCGGGTCATCTATACTTACGACGACAAGCCACAATATAAAGGAAACAGCTATGGAAATAAGTTTAAGGCCAAGATTACTTGTCAGCTTTTGTTTCATTCTTAGCCCTTCCTTTCCAGAAGAATATCTTCTTTTCTTCCATTGTTTTGCTCTGGAGAACCTGCAATTTATTCCTTAGGAAATCCGCATCTATATTCCTGTACAGCTCACCGTTCATGGCTACCGAAACACGTCCCGTTTCTTCGGATACGATTATCGTAAGTGAATCCGTTGCCTCCGAGATACCGACACCTGCACGGTGCCTGGTTCCAAGCTCCTTGCTGAGCTCCATATTGTCGGAAAGCGGAAGATAACAGGTCGCCGAGGCTATCCTGTCTCCATGTATGATAACAGCCCCGTCATGAAGCGGGGTATTATGTTCAAATATGTTTATGAGAAGCTGGCTTGAAACAAGCGAATCGATAAGGATTCCCGTAAGTTCGTATTCGGTCAGGGGATCTTTATTCTGTACAACAATAAGGGCCCCTGTCTTGGCCTTGCCCATTTCATAAGATGCCCTTATCAGTTCATTTATGGTCTTGTCTGAAAACATCTCTCCGGTAACCCTTGATGAATCAAACTGTACAATACCTGACAGCACATTGGATTTACCTATCTGTTCAAGAGCCTTACGGAGTTCGGGTTGAAAAACAATAAGAATCGCAGTTACGGCTATTCCGGTTACGTTCTTGGCCAGCCACAGGATGGTCGTCATGTCGAACACTGCCGCAACAAAAACAAATACCAATATGATAAGAATACCCCTCATAAGTGCCCATGCCCTGGTGTTTTTTATCCACTTCAAAATATGGTACACGAGAAAGGATATTATTATGATCTCTACTATATCGGTCCACATGATCATCGGCATGGATACCCATCCCAGATACCGATTCATAAAGGATCTTATGGCCTCACTGATATGTTCCATTACAATACCTGCTTATGATCTTTACATA
>JAILCT010000237.1 GCA_024690425.1 Lachnospiraceae bacterium
AATAAGGTTCAGGTAATCCCAAAAGATGGACATGGGATCGGGCTGTCAAATGTGGAGAGCGTGGTTGAAAAATATGATGGGACTTTTGTGATTTCCTGCGATGAAAAAGAGTTTACAGCGGTGGCTATGATTTAGGTTATGGTCGATTTTTGTCATTTCATAGTCGTTTTATGCATAGGGCTTTATAGAAGAAGTCGGATTGTCGATAAAATGAATATAACAGATAAAGGCTAAGGAGAGCATCTGTAATCAAGGGAATGATTCATACCTGTTTACGGATGCTTTTTATCATAGTAATGGAGATTCAATATGGATATTATCAGCGTATGAAGCCGGTACATTTGCGGGTGGCGGACTGATATAAATAATCATAGATAGTTGAAAACCGCTCGGACCTTTCCGGGGAGCGGTGCGGCTCTGACTGACAGATGAGCTGCGGAAAGGAGGATGTATGTCTATAGCAGGTGTAGGGAACTATTTGGGAACGACTAATTATTACCCTCAGGGAATTCAGAGTAAAACGAAAATGGTCTCGAATTCTTTTGACTCGAGTATCAATTTACGTGTCAATGATGGAGATAAAGGCGATAAAGCGATAGTATCGATTGGGCATTGCGATGGAAGTACGATATCCGTTTTCCCAGGCGAGGAATCCGGACAGTACAGAGTAAAGCGCTGGGATGAAAACGGTGATGAAAAAGAATATAACGTGGATATCAATAATGTGAATCCGGAAAATGCCAGTTATATCGAGATGTTGACATATTCGGCTCATTTGGAGCATACAGGTCAGTCGGATTTTGCGTTTGGGAGTTTTGTTTTAGCTGCGCGTGGCGTGAACGGAGATATTTCTTATGATTCAAGTAACATTGACATCAAGTATGATTTTAAGCGACTGATATCTGAATTTATGAAGTTTCAGTACGATGTTGGAAACTACAGTGGATATCTGAAGTATAAAGCTCTTTATGATCATATAAATCAGTAGTTTGATGCGTATAGTGTTTTTACCGCTCGGACCTTTCCGGGGAGCGGTGCAGCTTTGACTGACAGAGGGGCTGCGGAAAGGAGGAGATATGTCATTTGCAGTACAATCAAGTTTTAATCAGACATTACAGTATGGAATCGGATATGAAAATGTACGCCGACGTGATAATGATTTTGAAGCAGAGTTCATGGGTAAGGCCACATCTAAAACAACATCTTCTGACAAAGGAGAGAATATTGGAGTCATGACAATAGGCAACAGAGGCTTTATAGCCAAGTATGCTGACTCATCAACGGAGCAGGATCCGGTAATCAAGATCGGAGATTATGAAGTTCGCATAAATGATGTTGATCCGAAGAATGCCACCGAGATAGAAATGTTTGCCCTGACATCATATATGGATGACAAAGGGCTTACAGATAATACCGGAATGAAATCCTTTAACAAGATGAGGGCATATTCCAAACAGGCTGAGTATAACGGATTTTGCAGCGGAATCTCCGATCCGAACCAGGCTTGGTCTATGAATAGGGACTGGACGGCCATACTTCAAAATGCAAAAGAAACATATTTTGGCATTCCCCAAGCATATCATCATGGTCTTAACTGCGAAAGAATCGCAGCAGGACTAGAGCGTTGGGCAGAGATGAGGCGTGGTAATAATTTCGATAAAACAGTTGGTGAGTATTCTGAAAAAGAATGGGATAAAATGCTTAGCGCTGTTGATAAGGAGATTAGAGTTGCGAAAAAAACAGATATTGAAAGGATAGGGAAGTCCAAGATAGCAGGCGATAAGCATACAGATGACAAAAATATTGATCTGCTGACCGCAAGGTGTACAACGTATGAACAGGGAAGTGATATGACTGATCCGGAGACCGGCCAGGCTATATCTGTTAGATATGTGTACAGGAATTTCTACACTAAGGAAGGAATAATTTCAGGACGATCCAGTTACGATTCCAGAGAGGCAGGTATTAAGGATACATATAACTGGAGGGTGGACTTTAATTCTGAAGAAGACTATGAACGTGCAATGAAGTTTCTTGATAGAATTCCGGAGGAAGATACCACCAAATTTCTTACAAGAGAAGATTTTTGGCAGGATTTTGTAGATGGCAAGATAGATGAAGAAGAATTCTTTGATTACTACGATACCCTTGATCATGGCAAAGCCAATATTTTTAAGAAAGATGAGAACGGGAAGAATTATGTCGATAATGAAATGATGAATTCTAAATATTATAAGTATTTCGGAATACAGCAGGTGGAAAGTGTTCCATGGGAAGATCTCCAGAGAGGGTTGGAGTTAAGTGCGCTCAGGGATAGAGGCTATGACCACTTTAGCGAATACGAGAAGGAAGATATCAGCCTGTATGATTCATTTAGAGAGGCATTTGCCAATAGCGGTAATGAGAAATTACAGTTTTACGGGGAGGACAATATCTATTCGAAGGATGAATGGATTCAGGAGATAATAAGAAGTATGCACATGGGAATCATGGAATCATTGTTTCTGATGAAATAGTTCTTATTATACGAAAGATTTATAGTTTGGTGTTTGCTGAAAAGAAAGGTGACAATATGAACAATATGGTCATACATATATTGAAGCGTGAAAGTGGGCTTGTATACAGCTCAAGGATATACAAAGATATTTAATTCAAAGTATTGAGGAATAGTAATTGCATCAAGTGGAAGTGAAAAAATCAAGATGGATACGATGTCCATCCTGCAATAAAAAGACGAGAACTAAGGTGTATGAGGATACGGTATTACTTCGGTTCCCGCTGTATTGTCCCAAGTGCGGGATTGAGACGAGGATAGATTTGATGAAATTTGAATATAAGGTAAGCGACGAGCCGGACGCATAGAAGTTAAAAGATGCGGAGAGCCTGCTTTCTCAGTTACAAGAGAAACAGGCTCTCTTTTTTATTCGTCAATATGCGTTTTGCTGCTACTTCGCATGAACTGGAGAAGCTCTCTTATGATTGGGATAAGGGCATCCGCTTCACTGTCGGTACAGCCAGAGATCAGTTGCTGAAGAAGTTGGATCCGTGGATTTTCCCGAGCAATTTCAGGGTAAAAGATATCCTGTGGATTGATGTTTAGAGCACGGACTACAGGATACAGGGTTGCCAGCTCAGGATTTGCGTTCCGGTTGGTATTTTCCATCTTCATAATGTTCATTGGATCAGTACCGGCTAATTCAGCAACCTGTTCCTGCGTAAGATTAAGCTGAGCCCGAGCCTGCCTTATCGCATCAGCCAGTGGCTTGGTA
>JAILCT010000264.1 GCA_024690425.1 Lachnospiraceae bacterium
CATGTCTGCATATACAAAATCGGTTTCATCAGAAACTTTAGCCGCCTGGCAGGTGGGCAGTATCATCTCAACAATGTTTCCGGGCCTTTCATATACGAAATCCTCAGGTATAATGAATATTCCGGCGCATGCCGATACACTCACGCTGCCTTTAGTATTTTGATCGTATATGATTGGTGTTCCTTCAAGAAATGTGATGATTTTCTCCCGAAGCTCATTGGGAAATATTGCTGCAAAGTTATCTCCGCCCACACGACACACTGCTCCGCGCTCTCCGATCATATCCCTTATGGTTTCATAGTGGGTCTTCATAACTTCATTACCACCCTCGAAGCCTATGTTACGGTTTATGTCAGAGAAATCTTTAAGATTATACATGATGGCGGTAAAACCAAAAAATCCTCCTGTTTTACTCATTTTTCCAAGATGCCGGAAGAAATACGCAAAATTCGGATATCCATTGTTGTCATGATATGCAAGCTTCTCAACCGCTGTCTGTAGACGGTTCCGTCCGATATAACTCATCATGGCACGTATACAGATGTCAAGCTGTTGCTTTTCTTCCCTATTTAAAGGTTCCGTACACTTGGCAGCATACGCTGTTGCCCGGACTATTGCTCCCGTTTTTGAGATGAGCTCTTTTTTAAGCACAACTATATCTGCAGGACCTTCATCGAAATCGCAGAGAGTCTCTCTTTCTCCGTCCTTCTCATCCATCATGCTCTTATAAAACTCAGTAACGACTTTGGTAAGACGAAAAGACCGGGCCAACCTGCAAAGAGCATCAACCAGCGTTTCCCTGGAAAAATGTTCATAATCAACCATGGCATCAATGAGCTTAACAAACATTTCCGAAAAGTCATTTTTGTAATTCAGTTCTTCATTTTTATGATTTATATCTGCCATATATTTTCACCCGAAATATCTATAAACGTTTGAGGCCTTTCGGAGTGTCGGTTCGAATCCTGTTACCCCGACTTTGAGAAATCCGCAAGGATTTCTTCTTTTTTCTCTTGAAATGTACCAAAGAATAATATATAATGACTAATGCTGACTTGATTTCAGTCAGCTGTGTGTTCGTAGCTCAGCTGGATAGAGCAACGGCCTTCTAAGCCGTGGGTCGGGGGTTCGAATCCCTTCGAGCACGTCCGCTCCCGATTCCTGATAGCCCTTTTCGGGAGCAATTATATGGAAGGAATCCTTAAGGATTTCGCATGGTGGGTATGGCGCAGTTGGTTAGCGCGCCAGATTGTGGCTCTGGAGGCCGAGGGTTCGAATCCCTCTACCCACCCTTTTTATTTTGTAGGGCTATCGCCAAGCGGTAAGGCACAGGGTTTTGATCCCTGCATTCGCTGGTTCGAATCCAGCTAGCCCTGTATTCGTCATAAGGGCGTACCACGAAGTGGGGGATTCCTTATGACCGGCAAGGTAAGCCTTTCTGATTGGAAAGTATATATTTCCGGGACACTAGCTCAGTTGGTAGAGCACCTGACTTTTAATCAGGTTGTCGGGGGTTCGAATCCCCCGTGTCTCATTTCAAAATCAGCTGGATCAAGGTTTGTGCACGGGATAGTCCCGTGTTTTTTAATGTGACACTTCTGTGACTCTTCCGATGCTATAATTTATTTGGAATATAAATAAAGGCACCCGCACTACGCGGAACAAAGAGGAGGGCAAAGCGATGAAGGCTATATTCGAGATAAAGAAACCCCATATAAAAATCAAAAAGGAAGGTCACAAAGACCCTTAGCTGTGATATAATATTTACAATATTCTATATACGGGATGCAGCAGCAATATAAATTATGTTTATAAGGAGGATAATCCTATGGCAGTAAATAAAATCAATGATGATGAACTCGATCTTGTTAACGGCGGCGTTGACCTTACAAGAAGCGGCGGCGACAAGTTGTTCGCAACGAAGGACATGTATTGTCCACAATGCAGAAAAACGGTTCCGTGTAAGCCGGCATCAGGAGACCGCTTATACTGTCCCAAAGGACATGAAATAAAGGAAGCTGAGCTTAACAGCAAGCTCCTTAGCGGCGGCGGAACAGAGATGGTCTGCTAAGCAGAACCGCTCCGTCACTATTATATGTATTTTATCGTATACTCCGGCTCACCACCCTCTTCCACCGTCATTACGATGTAGGAAGGCCGTCCGTCTCTCTGGCGCGGCAGGGACAGTGAGCCGGGGTTTACTATTGTCACACCGTCCGAGTGTGCCACTATCGGTACATGGATGTGGCCGAACATAACTATGTCCGCTCCGTTCTCCTCACCATAGTAGAACATGGCGTCCTGGTTGCGGTAAATGTTGTGGTGATGGCCGTGCGTCAGGATAACCTCATATCCGGCTATGTCGAACCTCTCCGTTTCGGGAAGGCGAAGCATATAATCGTTGTTTCCCTTTACGACATAGACAGGACAGTCGAAATACTTCTTAAGCTCGGTCGGCATATGTTCGATATCACCGCAGTGGATGAACATATCGATGGGCTCTTCTCTTTTAATGACCCGCCACATATTATCTTCGTATCCGTGGGTATCACTTACAATTAGTATCTTCATTCTTTTTAAATCCCATAGTCTTCAAGCACCTTCTTCATCATCCTCAGCGCCTTGCCCCTGTGGCTTATCTCATTCTTCTTCTCGGGCAGGAGCTCTCCGGAATAGCATGAAAGTTCAGGCAGGTAGAAGATCGGATCGTATCCGAAGCCATGCTCACCCTTCTCCTCATAGCCTATGCGCCCTTCCATGGTGCCCCTTACCGTCCTGATCGTATCCTCATCCACACCCTGCAGCAAGCCTGCAGGGATCGCAAGGGCGACTGCACACACGAACCTTGCACTTCTTAATTCATCGGGAACGTCCGTAAGACGCTCAAGGATATTTCTGTTCTTGATCCTGTAGGAAGTATCCCTCCCGCAGTATCTTGCTGAATACACACCCGGTTCCTTATTCAGATAGTCAACTTCAAGGCCGGAATCGTCGGCCAGGGTGATTTTGCCTGTTTCCTGCATGATCGTACGGGCCTTGATGATGGCATTGTCTTCGAAGGTCTCACCGTCCTCGACTATGTCGGCCGTTATGCCCGCATCCTTCATGGATATCACCTCTATCCCAAGGTCTTTAAGGATCATCCTTATCTCATTCATCTTATCTTCATTGGCTGTTGCAAATATGATCTCTCTTTTTCCCATTTTTCTTCTCTCTTACACTTGTTTTTGTTTTTTTCTTCTCCTCCGGCCACAACCCAATCCAAAGATTCAGGCTTCCCGCTTCGGCGGCTTGGGCCCCATGAACTGATAATAATATGTCTTCATCATCCCGTTATATATCTTGCGGTTCTTATCGGCCTTGCGTCCCATGATCTTCTCGACTTCATCGTAGCCGCTGATTATATAGGCCGACCAGGAATCAAGACCCCTGTATGCGTCCGCCAGTTCCTTATAGAGGGCGTTCATCTCTTCCTTATCCCCTATCCTCTCACCATAGGGCGGATTGGTTATAAGGAAGCCGTACTTCTTGGGGTGATGGAGCTCGGCCACCGGGCGGCGCTGGAAGTGGATCTTGTCAGCCACGCCGGCAAGAGAAGCATTATCCCTGGCCGCCTTTATTATATCACCATCTATGTCGTAGCCCTGGATATCCGTGTCCACACTCATATCGATAAGGTCCTCCGCCTCATCAACGGCATCCGTCCAATTCTTTCCTTCTATTATATTGGTCCATTTCTGCGCGGTAAAGTCCCTCTTCATCCCGGGCGCTATATTGCAGGCCATAAGTGCCGCCTCGATCGGTATGGTCCCGCATCCGCAGAAGGGATCGACAAGAACCCTGTCCTTATTCCACGGGGTCAGCATGATCATGGCCGCTGCCAGGTTCTCGGCAACGGGCGCCTTGCTGACAAGCTTACGGTATCCACGCTTGTGGAGCGATTCTCCCGTTGTATCAAGGCCTATCGTAACGATATCCTTCATTATCGAGACACGCAGGGGATATGATGCTCCATTTTCTTCAAACCAGCTCACATCATAGGTCTCCTTAAGGCGCTCGACCATAGATTTCTTGACGATGGACTGGATATCGGACGATGAGAAGAGCTTGCTCTTTATCCCCGACGCCTTGGCTACCCAGAACCTGCCGTCCTTTGGAATATAGTCCTCCCAGGCCACGGCCCTTGTACCTTCAAACAGTTCATCGAAAGTCACTGCCTTAAATGATGCGACCTTTATGAGGATCCTCTCGGCTGTCCGCAGGAAGACATTGGCCCTTGCCACAGCCTCCTCATCCCCCTGAAAAGTCACCCGCCCGTCGGACACTTCGGTGATGTCATAACCAAGATCATATATCTCTCTTTTGAGTACCGCTTCCATTCCGAAATGGCATGGTGCAATGAGTTCAAATCTGTTCATTTTTACCCTCTGATAACGGTTATGTAAACCGCATTATTACTGGATTCCACAAGATTTTGTGGTCATCAAAAAAGTTACTACAATTTTAAAAAATCTATTGTCTTTTTTGTAAATATGTACTATAATCTTATTTGTAAACGGGAATCAACCCTTCAAAGGATTCTCGATTACGACCCCTTATTAATTATTTATACTCCCCTCATCGTAGCCCGTTGGTTCCCCCTTCGGGCTACTTTACTGTTACTGCTCATGCCCTTTAGGGTATGAGAGCCCGCCGGCTTTGAGGCATCAAGAGGAATCCGCAAGGATTCCTTTCATTTTATATTCTTGCTACCCCTGTCCGTCTTGCCGCCTCGGCCACTGCACTTGCCACGGCATCCTTAACTTTCTCATTAAAGGAATCGGGAATTATATATTCAGGCTTCAGTTCATCATCGCTAATAATGCCTGCTATCGCATAAGCGGCAGCCAGCTTCATTTCATCATTGATATCCCTTGCACGTACATCAAGAGTACCGCGGAATATACCCGGAAAAGCAAGCACGTTGTTGATCTGGTTGGGATAATCACTGCGTCCGGTACCCATAACTGCAACGCCTGCCTTTTTGGCCTCCTCGGGACGGATCTCGGGAACGGGATTGGCCATTGCGAATACGATGGGATCCTTAGCCATTGTTGCAACCATATCCGCGGTAAGGACACCCGGAGCCGATACACCGATAAATACATCGGCGCCCTTGATAACATCCGCAAGGCTTCCCTGCTTCTTTTCAAGGTTGGATATCTTAGCCATCTCAGCCTTTATCGCATTGAGGTTGTCGCGCCCATCATAGATAGCACCCTTGGTATCACATAGAATGACTGACTTTAACCCTGTCTTCATAAGGAGCTTGGTGATCGCGATGCCTGCTGCGCCCGAACCGTTAACCACAACGGAGATATCCTCCATCTTTTTATTTACGAGCTTAAGGGCATTGATAAGGCCCGCCAGAACAACTACTGCCGTTCCGTGCTGGTCATCATGGAAAATGGGAATATCGCATCTCTCCTTAAGCTTCTTCTCTATCTCAAAGCACCTGGGGGCCGATATATCCTCAAGGTTTACTCCACCGAATGAACCCGCGAGAAGGGCTACCGTATTTACTATCTCATCCACATCCTTACTCCGTACGCACAGAGGAAAGGCATCCACTCCGCCGAAACGCTTAAAGAGCACGCACTTTCCTTCCATAACAGGCATCCCGGCCTCGGGGCCTATATCGCCAAGACCCAGTACTGCGGTTCCGTCAGTGATAACGGCCACCATGTTGCCCCTTCTCGTGTAGGTGTAACTGAGATCGACGTCATCCTTTATCTTAAGGCAGGGCTCTGCAACACCGGGGGTATATGCAACTGAAAGGTCATCCATCGTGTTGACCTCACAGCGGGGAGTGACCTCCAGCTTACCGTTCCATTCCTCATGTTTCTTAAGTGCGTATTCCTTCTTATCCATTACAATCTCCTTTATTTATATATATTTGGGTAACTACGTGTTTCATTCCGTGTATAGGAGTGCATTTACGATCGCAGCGGCTACGTTGCTACCGCCCTTGCGGCCTCTTGCCACTATATAGGGACACGGAAGTTCCATGATAAGTTCCTTGGCTTCGACTACATTAACGAATCCCACGGGCACCGCTATGATACCCTTGGGGTTTATCACGCCCTCACTTACCAGTTCATGCAGACGTATAAGGGCTGTCGGTGCATTGCCTATAGCAAAGATCACATCCTCTTTAAGGCCTGCTGCCTTATCTATGCTGAGTGCGGCGCGGGTCCTGCCCGTTTCGTGTGACTTTGCCACGATATCATCATCCGACATAAAGCACATGACCTGGCCTCCGTATTGTTCCAGCTTCTTCTTATTTATACCCGATCTTGCCATCTGTGTATCAGTAACGATACTCGTGCCCGACCTTATCGCATCCACGAAAGCCGCCGTTGCTCCTTCCGAAAAGCAGAGGCTTGAAGCATAGTCAAAATCAGCCGTCGTGTGAATAGCGCGCATTATAACAGGCGCCTTATCCTCCTCAAGCACGATTCCCATCCTGCCTAGTTCGGCGCCTATTATCTCAAAGCTCTTTTTCTCTATCTCGTCGGGTTTAAGGTCCCTGTAAGGCAGGTTCACAGAAGGTTCTCTCCCTCACCCATTACTGCGATGTCAACTGCCGTGGCATCCTCTATATGGAAGCACATCATCTTGTTGCCGGTCTCATCATTATAAATGGCGCGAAGATGGGGTGCACCTTCAAGCATAGCCTCAGCGTACTTGCCGTCAGTCTCGAATACAGCCTTACCTGTGTAACGGAGCCAGTGTCCGTCCTGCTTGGCAGCTACTATCTCGCACTTGGGATTAGCCACAAGCTGCTTATATACATTCTTAAAATCACCCACTCCGAAGATCACCTTGCCGTCCATCTCCATATGAGCCCCAAGAGGCCTGCACTTAGCCTGATCTCCGTCTTCGGTGGCCAGGAAGAATACTCCTGCTTCATTTAAAAAGTCATTTATCTTGCTCATTTGCGTTACCTCCTTAATCGCTAACATGATAACACAATCCGCCACCCCAAACAAGGGGACATGAAGACTCGGGGTGAGTGAGGACACGGGGACGGTTCTACTGTCTTCATTCAAATTAATTATTTGGCTAAATGCTGATTAAGGATGAATGAAGACAGTAGAACCGTCCCCGTGTCCTCACTCACCCCATGTCTTCATGTGGAAAAACTCAGGAGAAAAATGTATAATCAGAAAAGGGATACCGCAGAACCTTCTTCCGGTATCCCGAAAGGAACGAAACATGCCGCTTAAGAAAAGTCATATCCACCGCTTTAACAAGCTTGCATATAAGGTAAGGTCCCACCACAAGGTTCAGGACATGAAGGATTATATCCAACATGGGAATGTATCGGTATATGATCATGTCAATGCAGTCGCCCACACTGCATACACCATGGCGCACGCACTTAAGATAAAGGTCGACGAGAAGGTACTCATCGAGGGAGCCCTTCTGCATGATTTCTTCGGATATGACTGGCACAATGACAAGGTAAAGAGGAAGCTTTTTGATATGCACGGCTTTACCCACGCCAGACGTGCAAGAGAACGGGCCGTTAAGCACTTCCATATAGACAGGCCCACCCAGCATGTGATCGAATCGCATATGTGGCCCCTGACATTAAGAAGCCTCCCTAAGAGCAGGGAGGCTATCCTTGTATGTATTGCTGATAAGATCGTTTCTCTTCGTGAAACACTTCACATTTGATCCGCTCGGGAATCAGTCCTTATTCTCGTCATCTGCTGCCATTTCCACAGCTCTTTTCTTCTCTATGTGGTCATCGTACATCTTCTTACCGGTTGCTCCAAGAAGAGCTATGATAAGAAGCCACCACCAGCTTATCTTTGCTCCGTCTTCCTGAGGAAGTGTTGCAGCAACAGTCGTTGCGATGGTAGAAATTCCGGGAATCGTATAAGTAGTTGTTTCCGAAGGTGTTATGCCGGTATCCAGCATCTTTGTTGCATCTTCTATATTCTCCTTTGCGCTCGGGTTCATTTTGTTGCATATATCTATATATAAAACAGAAAAAGAGCTCTGATTCATCATGCTGTGATAAACCAGAGCTCTTTATGCTCCTGCTCTTACTATTCTGCTATATGTGTAAACAGGTACTGCAGGACCTCAGGCGTGAACTCCCTGGCGCTTATTCCGACTGTATACGTGCCATCCTCGTTCTCCACCTGCCTGTTCACATCGGCATACATTATAAGTGTGCTGGCTACGATGATAATGTCCTTACCCACTATGTTGGGAGAACCAGCCGGCATGGTGATACCCATTCCCAGGGGGCTTACATTCTTAGTCTCTACCATATACTTCTCCCCGGTATCACACACCACAATAACGCTCTTAGCCAGATAACCCACTCGTGATATATTACGTCTCTCTTCCAAGGTCATCACCCCTATCCTGTTGATTTTGTGATACCATTATATCATTAATCCGCAGTTCTCTCCAGTCAGCATCCAAAGAAGGTTCTTTTTATCCGGCCATCAAATAAGATCCACCACTAGCCTGACCAAAAAAACCGTGAGTACAACGATGATGACTACTCTGGCTATACCGGCTCCGTGCTTCTGGAATCCTACGGCACCCAGATAGTTACCTGCTATATTGAAAAGTCCTGCGATCAGCCCCAGCGGAAGGACAAATGATGTTATCTCCTTATCGGCTCCCATTTTTTCGCAGCCCTTCATGTTTATAGGAAGTGTTCCTACACTGGAGAAACTGGAAAATACAAAGATCATTGCGGGCAGCTGTCCTTTGAGGAAATCCAGCGGTTTCATCCCGCCCAGGGTCTTTACCGTGTATCGCAGACCCTATGAGCAGTGCCATTACAATGACCTGAAGCATGGTGGATTCCGATAAGGGAGCTATAAAGTTGGAAGGGAATATACCTACTATGGTATCCATGAACGGAGTGGTCTCGGACGCCTCATAAACCAGATCCGAGGTTTCGAGTATCGGGAAAAATCCCTTGAAGATGTTTCCTCCGACAAGTCCGATGATGATCGCCATTATCGAAAAGAGCACTATAGGAACAACAATGAACTTGAGAATAATCTTTTTTTGTCTTTTCCTTGTTGTCCTCCCTCCTTGTTGCCGGTCATAACGGTTGATGATTTTATTGATCAATTCTGTCTGCTGCGGGCTATGTGTATTACCACAAATAATGCAAGAACAAAGGGATAGATAAGAAACGGTATGAGTGCAAAGCTCGGAAGTGCGGCGATGGAGGCTGCGATCAGGAGCTGGGCTCCATAAGGGATTATCCCCTGCATGATGCACGAACACGTATCAAGAAGGGAAGCCGTCTCCTTCGGATCGACCTTATATTCATCGCTTATGTCCTTAGCTATGGGTGCCGCAATGACTATCGCGACCGTATTGTTGGCCGTCGCTACATCCATAAAGGCCGTAAGGCAGGCTATCCCTGCCATTCCTCCCCTCTTCGAATCAGCCCTTTTCCTTATGAATTCAAGTATTGCCTCAAACCCTCCGTTCTCCCTCATAAGCGCTGCAACAGAGGCCACGAGTATCGTAACGATCATCGTTTCAAACATTCCGCTGATACCGCTGCCCATGGATGAAAGGGCCGTTGCATATGTGAGCGAACCCGTGATCATCCCCGCAAGGGCAAAGAGAACAATTCCGCTGATCAGGACAATAAATACGTTGATCCCCAGTATCGACATACCAAGGACTATGAAGTAAGGGCAGGCCTGCCATATATTATAGTCAAAATCACCCACTGCCACGCTCTTGTTAACAAGTGCATAGATAACAAGGATCACCAGGGTTATGACAGCAGACGGCAGCGCCAGCTTTATATTGGTGCGGAACTTGTCCTTCATCTCAACACCCTGCGTCTTCGTGGCGGCTATGGTCGTATCGGATATGAAGGACAGGTTGTCCCCAAACATGGCTCCGCCCACAACGACACCTACACACAGAGGAAGCGACAGGCCTCCGTTAGCGGATACCGCCACCGCTATGGGTGTGATAACCGATATGGTACCGACGCTTGTTCCCATGGCCATTGAAATAAGACATGATATAAGAAAGAGCCCGGGTACCGCGAACCTGGCGGGTATTATATCAAGGAGCAGGTTGGCCGTGCTGTGCGCTCCGCCCGCTTCCGATGCTATCCCGCTGAACGTACCGGCAAGGATGAAGATGAAGAGCATGATCACTATATTGTCATCTCCGATCCCGCCTGCGCAGATATGTATCTTTTCCTCGAACTTAAGCTTTCTATTCTGCAGAAATGCGACAATAAGGGCAATACTGAAGGCAAGGCAGACTGACACCACATAGAATCCCATCTGTCCCTGCTCATGTGAAATATACTCGAAATAGATCCCATTGCCCAGATAAAGTATCAGAAAAACCGCAATCGGGAGAAGTGCCTTCTTATTTGCTTTCATAACGCATCCTCTTGCGTGAAACAGGGGGACGGTTCCTCGGTTTCACTAAATTCTCACTGCACCTACTTTACGTATTGAGAGCGGATATACATACTCAGCTCCGGCGTACTCGCTCATCCTGGCGATGTATTCCGCTGCATGCTCATTGGGAAGGACTTCCAGGATCACTCCCGCAAAACCTCCTCCGTGAACCCTGCACACACCGTGAAATTCACGGTTAAGAACCTCCGACAGACCCAGGTTAAGGGCCACTCCCTGGTCCCTGCTGATCGACGGTACCAGGCAGTTCTGCAGCTGCTTATAGGAAGAGTTGCCCGACTCCTCTATTATCTTAACGACTTCAGCTGTATTGCGCTCATGCATCGCTTGACCCATTCGGTCAACCCTGTCATTCTCGGTAAAGAAATGGATGGCACGGAGGATCGCGCGGTCGCTTCCGACCTTGTCCCTTACCTCATTAAGCCTTTCCATTAGCTGATCGAGGCTCACATCACACAGGCGCTTGCCGCCAAGGGCCTTCGCAACTTCGAACATCTCCTCGGGCACCGCCGAATACTCTGCCGATAAGTCCGCATGTGAAGTCTTCGAATTAACGAGGACGAAGGAATAATCAAATGCATCAAGGTCGAAGTCAACCTTCTCATAGCTTACCTCACCGTCGAAGTTAAGCTTTATCACCCCGCCTACGGCACATGCCAGCTGGTCCATAAGACCCGATTTCTTTCCCCAGAAATTATTCTCGGAGAACTGGCCTGCCTTCGCGTAATCAATATAGTTCATGTTAGCATCATTGAAGAAGGCATCTATTATTGTACAGATGAGCATCTCAAATGAAGCGGAAGAAGAAACCCCGGATGCCGCTATAACATTTGTCGAGACATAGGCATTAAAGCCTCCAAGCTTATATCCGCGCTCCTTCATACCCGTAAGGAGACCTGCTACCAGCGGACGGGTGCCTGAACCCGGCTTCTCCTGCGAAAGCTTATCAAGGTCTATCTCAACCTTACCCTCATAGCCTTCACTTACGATCGTGATAATGTTATTCCCACTCTCAGCCGCAGCGGCTATGGTATCCATGGATATGCTTCCGGCTATTACCCTGCCTCCGTTATGGTCGGTATGATTACCTATTATCTCGGTACGGCCGGGTGATGTGAAGAAGGATATGTCTCCCTCTCCGAACTGGTTTACATAATTCTTCTCAAGCTTTTCAAACCGCTCTTTGGCAGCCGCAGCATCTCCATAGATTTCCTTAAGTCTTGCATCTGAAATGTTCATCGCATCCTCCTGTACGAGATTCTTATTCTTTGATCCTAAAGTATTTGCATGATTCAGATCCCGCGGAACCTGAACTTAAATTCCATATCCTTACTTACATCAAGCAGATATTCGGGATGAGTCTTGGCTCCCCACGAGTCATCACCGCCCACTCCCATCTGCGCAAGGGATGCGCGTACCACTGTGTAGTGCACAGGCGGCAGTTCATAATCATGCTTCGCATTCTCGATCTCATGCGGTGTATAGGGAAGCGCCGAAAATGACATGGAATCACCTTCAAATATCATACCACGTCCCTTGTGATCGGTCACCCCTGCCCATCGAACTTCGCACTTGTTGCCGCATTCCTGCGGAATAAGGTATTCCGCCATGTTATCGGCCACCATGTTTTCAAAGACTCCAAGCCTGCCTCCGCTTTTCCTGTCGGCATAGGTTTCCCCGGGGCCAAGACCGTACCACTTAACCCTGTCAAGTTCGGCAGGAAGCTTAAAGATAATACCGAATTCAGGCATGTCCGAAAGTTCCTTCACCGGCGTATATTTAAGGGTGGTCTCAACCGTCCCGTCGCCGAACACCTCATAACATACCAGACAGGTTGAAGCAGGAACCGTGGGCATATAGTATTTAAACGTAACCCTTACGCTGTTCCCTGTTTCTTCGATGGCAGGGCCCTCTTCGCCCCACACGTTGTTTTCCCTGCTGGAAATATACATGCTGGCTATCTTCCACTGGGCATACCGTTTATACATAAGGTTACCGTTATCGTTGGCGGTGGGAGCCCTCCAGAAGTTCGGCATGGGCTGTGCCTTTAACAGTTCCCTGCCGGCATACACATATGATACCATACTTCCCGTCACACCCGAGAAGAGGATGTTAAAGTTATCGCCGCGTACTCCAATGTTCTGCTTACCCATGATAAGCGCAGGCTTCCCGTCACAGCTGTATGCCGCAAACGGTCTCTTAACAACAGCCTGACCAAATGCCACTTCATGGCCTGATCCTGCCCACAGGGTATCCTCTTTAAGCCTGAAGGAAATGATCATCGAAAACTCCGGTTCGCATTTACCCAGTGACGCGGCCCCTTCCTTCCTTACTTCGATCTCATTATAGATACCCGCAGGGAGGTCAAAGGTCTTCTCCGTCAGGGGAGGCACACTGCATGCCAGGCCAAGCTCACTTACGCTCACTCCGTCAGCCAGCAGGATGAGCACACAATCATAAGCCGAAGTATCCGTAAACAGGTACTTATTCTTCACTGTGTACTTACGTCCCCTGATATCTATATCCACGCTGATGCTGCGGTAATTGTACTTGACCTCCTGAACCTTGGGGGAAGCTTCCCTCTTACGGCCCGTGACTATCCCGTTGCCGGAAAACTCGTAATCAGTGGGCCTCTCGTCAAAATCACCCCCGTAGGCATAGGTCTCATTGCCGTAGCGGTCATGGGTATATATCGACTGGTCTATATAGTCCCAGATAAAACCACCCTGGTATCTGGGTTCGCGATCTGTAAGGTCTGTGTATTTGTGCATTGCTCCGCATGAATTGCCCATCGCATGGGTATATTCGCAGCAGATAAAGGGCTTGTCCTTATTCTCCTTAAGGAATTCCTCTATCGATGCCACAGACGGATACATCTGGCTCTCCATATCGGATGTATCGGGGTAAGTACGGTCATGGAATATCCCTTCGTAGTGCACGAGCCTTGTCGGATCAAGCTCCTTAAACAGCCTGCTCATCTCGTGTATGACTTTGCCCCCGTAAGATTCATTGCCGCAGGACCAGATAAGGATCGACGGATGATTCTTATCGCGCTCGTAACATGAACGGACGCGGTCGAGCATCATGTCCATCCACTCATCCTTATCGCCGGGGAGTATGAAATCCTTACCGGCCACCTTGCGGTAATAGGCGTCCCATGTACCGTGAGTCTCCATGTTGTTCTCGGCTATCATGTAGATACCGTAGCGGTCACACAGGTCATACAGGTATGTATCATCCGGATAATGGCATGTCCTTATCGCGTTTATGTTATTCCGCTTCATGGTGATTATGTCCTTAAGGACTGCCGCCCGGTCAGGTACACGTCCCGTATGCGGATTCCACTCATGACGGTTGACGCCCTTGAATACGATGCGCCGTCCGTTAAGGGTCATGATGCCGTCCTTAAGCTCAAAGCGCCTGAAACCGGTATACTGGCCGATAACTCCCTGCACCCTGCCCTTATCATCCTTAACTGTTATAAGAACCTTATACAGGTTGGGTTCTTCGGCGCTCCACAGGACAGGTTCCGATACGTCCATCTTAACTTCGTTGACTCCGTCCTTAACGTCTACCGTTTTCTCGTAAACCCTTCTTGCGGAATCACCCGTAAGGGTTCTGCCCTTACTCAAGTTGCCTGCGCAGGTACACATGATGTCCATAGAGCCGCTGCCTTCAACAAGTGCCTTTATGGTAAGACAGCCCCCGGTCAGCCCCTCGTCAATCTCGGAAATGACCGCTATATCGTATACATTTACATCGGGTACGGCATATAGGAACACGCTCCTATATATGCCCGAGAACCTGTAGAAATCCTGGTCCTCGCACCAGCTTCCGGAAGTGAACTTAAATACCCTTACCGCAAGCTTATTATCCCCGTCCTTAATTGCATCCGTTAAGTCAAAGTCAGCCGGATCGAAGGAATTCTCGCTGTATCCTATATAGGTCCCGTTAAGCCAGATGGCAAAGCCGGATTCAACTCCCTGAAAGGATATCCTGATCCTTTTACCCTTCATCCTCTCAGGGATCCTGAAGGTGGTCACATAGTCGGCCGTCGGATTAAACTTCACCGGCACCTGTCCCGGGACTATATCCTCATGTCCGTCCCAGGGATACGCGGTATTGGAGTACTGGGGCTTATCGTAACCCTCCATCTGGATATGGGAAGGAACCCTTATATCATCCCATGCACTCACATCCTTGTCTTCTTCATAGAAATCAGTCGGAGCAAGACCGGGGTTGGCAGAATAATTAAACTTCCATACCCCGTCAAGGCTCATCCTCAGCGAAGTATCCTCGCTGACCAGTTCATTGAAGGAAGCGTAGGTTATGTGGCTGCTATGAGAGCGTAGGCGATTTTGCATAAAGATACGCGGATCGCTTATTATGTTTTGATCGAACTTTTTTTCCATATTTGTCACCTGTTTTTATTTCTACTTCACCGAACCCGTGATACCTTCAGCGAACTGCTTCTGCAGCACGAAGAATATTACAAGTGTAGGCAGTGTCGAGAAGAAAACGCCCATCATCAGCATTCCGTAGTCAACCTTATAGCCGTTGGCCATGTTGGCAATAAGTATGGGCATGGTCTGGGCCTTGTTGTCGGTAAGGACAACGCGGGGCCACAGGTATGAATTCCACGCATTCATGAAGGTTATGACTGCCGCTGCCGCGTAGGTTGCCTTCATTACGGGCATGAACATTCTGAAGAAGATGCCGAGCTCCGACAGGCCGTCGATCCTGGCTGCCTCCATGATATCTGTCGGGAAGTTCCTTGAGTTCTGTCTGAACATCATGATCATAAAGGGCGTTGAGATCGCGGGAAGCACGAAGCCCCATACCGAATTGAGCATCTTAAATTTACTCATCATTCTGAAAAGGGGGACCATGGTGGCAACGCCGGGTATCATCATACCAAGGAGCAGGATCCCAAAGAGCATATCCTTACCCTTGTCATGATAGAGTTCAAATCCGTAACCTGCCAGTGAACATACCAGAAGACAGAGGATGGTCTGGACAAGCGCGTACTTGAACGAATTGCCCATAGACTTCCACAGGTTGGAT
Organism: Lachnospiraceae bacterium; assembly: GCA_024690425.1. The sequence continues at coordinate 15,546 of JAILCT010000264.1, forward strand.
CCTGCAAGAAGCTTGTTGAAGTTATTGACCGCCTCGGCACCGAAGAATATCTTACCCCTGGCTACATCGACCGTATTGTTGGTGGCCGCAGTGATCATCCAGTAGATCGGGAATACCGAGAAGAAGGATACGATCACAAGGACTATGTATGAAGGGATGAGCCTTCTCTGTATCATGTTTCCTTTTATCTTCGTCGTTTTGTCAGTCACGTGTATCACCTACTTTCAGGTTGATCCATGCAAGGACCGCAACCATTATAAAGACTACGAAGGACATGGCCGAAGCATATCCGAAGTTCGC
>JAILCT010000036.1 GCA_024690425.1 Lachnospiraceae bacterium
AAGCGGAAGCTTACGGGATTGAAGTCTGTTCCGGTGAAACAATCCGAAAAAACATCCCAATACTTCTCGGCTACGGTAATATCGGGAGACTTTTCCCTGTTATCGATAATAGCCCTGCTTGGTTCGTACAATAAGGACTTACTGTTTCCATCCATTATCCTTGCGGGATTTCCTATCACGGATGAATCGGCCGGTATATCGGAAAAGACCGAGGCACCGAGTGCGATATTACTGCCTTTTCCCACACGGATCCTGTCCTTAAGAGATGCATTTGCCCCAATATGGACATCATTCTCAATGATAGTATGGCCTCCGATAAATGCCCCACTCCCTATCGCCACATGGTCGCCTATCACCGTATCATGCCCGATGCTGGCATTGTGTGAGACAAACACGTTTATGCCTATCCTTGCCGCGGAACCTATATATGCCCCGGGTGATACCACGATCCCTTCGCCTATCTGTGCATCGGAAGCAACAAAAGAATCCGGATGGAAAACAGCAGCTGCAGTATATCCTGCCATTTTCATTTTATCATAGAGTTCTTTTTTGAAGCGTATTTCACCGACCGTTATCAGGAAGTTAACCTCTGAGGGATCATATTTTTTCTTAAAATCCTGAAAGCTATAAACAGGACAATCAAGGATACTGCCTGTGGCTCCGGAACCGTACAATGCAAGTACAATAATCCCAACCTCCTGAATTTAAGAATAGAATTTTTCAACCTCTTCCTTAAGGCATTTTAACTGTTCTGTCTCCCTGTCATTCCATAGAAGCTTACCGGCATCATCATACGGCGACAGAAGCTTATCAAGATATCCCTGCCCGGCTGCGATCCGCCGCGATTCCTCAAATACAAGTTCAAATACCATGCAGATATGCGAAATATGAAGTTCAAAAGCTGATCCGATAAGGTTCCTGGGAATGCATCGGTGGGCATATACGAACTCCATGACCTCCCCGGATGCTTCCTGTTTATCTTCCGGGAAGTCCCAGCCCTTTCCGGCGCGCTGCTTAAGCGGTACCTCGCAGACAACCCGGAGGATATCTATCTTGTCGGCATCCCTCAGGATCTCACAGAAGAGCCTTGTACGGTCATCTGTATCCTCGGGAATGATCAGCTTGTTATGTGCTCTTATGGCTGTTTCGACAAGCCTGCTGTCCTTTGGATCAAATCCGGCGGGAATGAACCGCTGTATCTCTTGGTCCTTAAAGAGGATGTCCGCGCCCAGCTCTGCGTGGTCGACCGAATGGATATCACTGTAGGTGCCGTATCTTTTAACCTGTTCAAAGCGTCCAAAATCATGCAATAATCCCAAAAACCGGGCAAGATCCGTATCATCCCTGTCAAGCCCCTCTTTTGAGGCTATCCTTTCGGCATTATCCGCTACCCTCATGGTGTGGTATATCTTGGTCTTTATCATGATATCCGAAGCGTCGAAGGCTGCGGCATAGTCTAAAAAGGCCTTATCGGCCGCTTTTTTATCGATCATTGACTGTCTTCCTTATATCCTTTTTCTCGTACTGATCCTTAAATTCTTTCCTGATACATTAATATTTTATCAGTATTCATCACTATCAACAAGCAAGAATGACTTACATTGAAAATAGACTCTGTTTGTGGTAGGCTTTTTTCTATGAATATCTATATTGACTTTGACGACTGTCTGTGTGAAACAGCACAGCATTTTTCCTTATTGGTACGGGAACTTTTCGGGAAGAATGTGCCATATGAGAACATCAGGTATTTTAACCTGCAGAGATCATTTTCCCTAACAGATGAGCAGTATGAAGAGATGATGATAAAGGCGCACACGAGGGAAGTGCTTCTTAAGTATGAGGAAACACCGGGTGCTGTTAAGACGGTAAATAATTGGATAGATGAAGGTCATGATGTGTCGGTAATAACGGGAAGGCCATGCAGCGCCTATGAGGCTTCGCGGGAATGGCTTGACCGGCACGGACTTGAGCGTGCCGGATTATACTGTCTTAATAAATATGGACGGGACAGCTTTATAAAGAACAGCGATTTCAGCCTTGAGATCGAGGACTATCATAAGATGCATTTTGATTATGCGGTAGAGGATTCACCGGCTGCATTTAAGTTTTTTGAGCATCTTAAGGACCTGAAAGTGATGGTATATGACAGGCCGTGGAACTCAGGCTGTGAACTTCCGGGAGAGAACTATATCCGGTGCTATGACTGGGAAATGATAGGGAATAGGATCCCTATTGGTGAAACGGGGAACCGTCCCCACGCTTTATAGCTTTTCTGCTGAAGCTGAACATACCGGCGAAGCCAAGCAGTAAAAGTACCGGAATGGTGGGTCCTTCGGACAGTAACAGAAGTATGGTTATCGGGAATACCATAAGGCATATGATAGCTTCTATAGAATCCAGATTTGCATTCCATACACAATATATGTATCTTGCAAATACTGTAAAGAACAGTATGGCTGTTATTGTGAACATGATCTTCTCCTTTCAAAACAGATACATTATCGATCCGGCAATTGTAATCTAACATTTGTTTCTTAACATGACTTTTAGGAAATCTTAAAATTCGGTTAAAATCATATTAGTGTCACATCTGCATCAAAATCAGCTGATACAGGAGCAACCTTTAAAAGGAGTGAGCAATGGCTTTTCAGATAATAAGAAACGATATAACCAAGGTAACTGCCGATGCGATCGTCAACAGCGCAAATCCCGAACCGATATTTGCATCCGGGACGGACAAGGCTATATACGAGGCAGCGGGAGCTGAGGAACTTCTTGAAGAAAGAAGGAAGATTGGCAATATAGAGACCGGACAGGCGGCTGCGACTCCCGCTTTTGCACTTGATGCGAAATATATCATACATACAGTCGGTCCGGCATGGTGGGACGGACAGCATGGTGAGAAGGAAGCGGTAAGAAAATGCTATGAGAACAGCTTAAAGCTTGCCGGAGAGCTGGGATGTGAGAGCATTGCGTTTCCCCTTATAGCAACCGGCGTGTATGGATTTCCGAAAGCCGATGCACTTAAGATAGCGGTTTCTGTTTTCTCCGAATTCCTGACCGTGGAAGATATGCAGATCATCCTTGTTGTTTTCGATGAGGATTCATTCGTACTGTCAGGGAAGATATTCTCGGATGTTGATGCTTTTATTGATGAGAATTATGTTACGGAGCAGACAGAAGAGGAGTACGGTGAAAGTCATCCGGAATCTGAAACGAAGGAAGTGAGTGAACGCAGGAGAAGAAACTTCTTCCACAGGCCGGAAGCCTTCCTTGGATCCAAGCCATTATCCAAAAAAGCAGCCAGGATGGACAGGATCTTGGAAGAAGATGCGGTATGCGCAAGTGCTGATTTTGCAGAAGAACCTGTTATGGCAGCTCCTGCGGCGGCGATGCCATCTGCATCAAAGACGGGAAGATCGCTTGATGATATCATAGCTCATGTCGGAGAGACATGGCAGGAGAGCCTCTTAAGGCTGATAGATGAGAAGGGATATAAGGATACGGAAGTATATAAAAGGGCTAACGTTGACAGGAAGCTGTTCTCCAAAATCAGGAGTAACACAGACTACCAGCCCAAGAAGATCACGGCGATCGCATTTGCCCTGGCATTAAGATTAAGCCTTGATGAAACAAGGGATCTTTTGAGAAGAGCCGGCTACGCCTTATCACCGGGCAATAAGTTTGACCTTATAATAGAATACTTTATAAGGCAGGAAGTCTATGACACATATACGATAAACCTTGCCCTGTTCGAGCATAAACAGCCGCTGTTGGGAGAATAGATATTTGTCGCTTTCCATGCGACCTTTTATGCGGCTGACTTTCATATACTTGTCTTGTAACAAATCATTGGAGCCGGATAACCGGCAGAAAGGAAGGCAGGTATCATGAAGAAGGGTTTAACAGAGATAGTATTTATTCTTGATCGCAGCGGTTCAATGTCAGGTCTTGAAGCTGACACCATCGGAGGTTACAACTCCATGCTTGACAAGCAGAAGAAGGAAGAGGGAGAGGCACTTATATCCACAGTCCTTTTTGATGACAGGACGGAAATACTGCATGACAGGAAGAGGCTTGACAGGGTTGAGAAGATAACCGATAAGGAATATTACGTCAGGGGATGCACGGCACTTCTTGATGCGGTAGGCGGAGCGATCCATCATATAGGCAGGGTACAGAAGGAGATGTCTGAGGATGAAAGGCCGGAGAAGACCCTGTTCATCATCACTACCGACGGAATGGAGAATGCCAGCAGACAGTATTCCTATGATAAAGTAAAGAAGATGGTCGAGAAGAAGAAAAAGAAGAATCACTGGGAATTCGTATTCTTAGGAGCCAATATCGATGCGGTCGAAGTTGCAGGAAGGTTCGGTGTTGCGGCCAACAGGGCGGTCCGTTACGAATGCGACAGCGTGGGAACGGCACTTAACTTCGACGTGATGTCCAGGATGGTAAGCTGCGCAAGATCCAGCAAGAGTGCCAAGATGATGGAAGAAGCATTCAATGATGATGAGATGCTGGCACCGATCCAGGAAGATTATAAGAGAAGGCACAGGGCATAGAAACAGTTATAACATGAGGTGAAGCGTGAAGATAAAGGTCAGGGAAATTCCATACGATAAGCTGAAAAGTCCGGATGCGTCAGCATATAAGCCGCCGAACAAACCTAATCCGGTACTAAAAAAGGTTATCAATATGCTTTCGTGGGCGGAACTTAAGAAGAATGGTTTTATGGTTGAAAGGGAAGGCATGGACAGGCTCTCAAAGGATGAACCCTGTTTTATACTGATGAACCATTCAAGCTTTATTGACCTTGAGATCGCTTCGGCGCTTCTGTATCCGCGCTCGTATCAGATAATATGTACGACCGACGGGTTTGTCGGCAAGGAAATGCTCATGCGGCAGATAGGCTGTATCCCTACCATGAAGTTTGTAACGGATGTAAGGCTTGTCAGGGATCTTGAATATTCCGTAAAGGAACTCAAGACTTCCATCCTTATGTATCCCGAAGCAGGATATTCTCTTGACGGAACCGCCACTGCCCTGCCTGAGAGCCTTGGGAAGTGTGTGAAGAGGCTTAAGGTGCCGATTGTGATAATAAACACCTACGGTGCATTTTCAAGAGATCCCCTCTATAACATGCTCCAGATCCGTAAGGTCGATATAAGTGCAAGAATAAAGTATGTATTGAGCCCCGAAGAGATAAGGGAGAAGAGCGCCGATGAGATAAATGAGATCATCAAAAGCTATTTTGCATTCGATCAGTTCAAATGGCAGCAGGAGAATCATATAAAGATAGATGAACCCTTCAGGGCCGACGGGCTTAACAGGGTACTGTATAAGTGTCCCCACTGCAATACGGAAGGTAAGATGGTGGGAAAGGGCACCGGCTTAAAATGCGAACATTGCGGTGTATCATATACCCTTGATGAATACGGCTATTTAAGGGGAGAAAATGTTGAAACGAAGTTTTGCCATATCCCGGACTGGTTTAAATGGGAGCGTGAATGCGTAAGGGAAGAAATATTAAACAATGAGTATCATCTCAGGGCTGATGTTGACATATATATGATAGTGGATACGAAATATCTGTATAAGGTTGGCAGCGGGGTCCTTGAGCATGGCAGGGAGGGCTTCCGCTTAACAGGCTGTGACGGGAAGATCGACCACAGGCAGAAGCCATCTGCATCCTACAGCCTTAATGCCGATTATTACTGGTATGAGATAGGCGATATGATAGGACTTGGCGACAGGAAGGCCGCTTATTACTGCTTCCCGAAGAACTGCGGGGATATAGTTGCCAAGACAAGGCTTGCAACCGAGGAGCTATATAAACTCACCTCTTGGATTCGGCCTCCCAAATAAGTTCTTCAAGAGACCTGTACAGCCTCTCCGGCTCAACGGGCTTTGAGAGATGGGCATTCATTCCCACCTGGAGTGAGCGCCGGACATCCTCGTCAAAGGCATTGGCCGTCATGGCAATGATGGGAATAAGCGAAGCATCCTTTCTGTCAAGGGCTCTTATCGCGCCGGTTGCTTCAAGGCCGTCCATCTCCGGCATGCGTACGTCCATAAGTATGGCATCATAGTAGAATTCTTCACTGTTCCTGAACATATCAAGAGCTATTTTTCCGTTCGCTGCATGCTCCGTTACGATCTCTTTTATTGCAAGGACTTCCTTCACTAACATATCCCTTCATTACGGTCAAGATCGATATGATAGACGCTGCGGTAATCCGATGCAAGAGCGGTTATCATCTTATCCTGCTGCTCGCACCGTACCTGCTCGCTTATCAGCTGTTCCTTAAGGTTATTGTGTGTTTTCTCATCGTACTGGTCGGTGACATCAGCTATAAAGACATAGTAGATGCCGCCGTAATTATCTGTTTCGGTATAGAGACCGTAATCATCTATCCACCGTACCTGGCCGTCCTTTCGGATGATGCGGTATATGATATGGTCGAAATTCTCACTGCTCACCCTTATCTGGTCATTTACGGAATCGGTTACCGAAGCATAATCATCCGGATGCAGCATGCCCTTGAATGTATTTCCGGTAAGTGATCTGAAATCATCGGGACCGTCGCATCCGAACAGACTTATAACAGCCTCGTTGACGTAGATTATCTCTTCATCCCCTTTGGCCCTGTAGATAAAGAATCCGCCCGGCATATGCTGCGACCTTGCGGAAAGCGGAGAAGAATGTCTTGATATGTGCCGGAAGAATACCTATGATCTGATCCTTCTCGATCACCGTATGCCGGGTATGGATGGTGTGGAAACACTGATGCATTTAGGGGAGATATTCCGGAAAAAAGGTTTGGAAACTCCTGTCATATGTCATACCGCGGACGAAGGGAAGAACTATATAAACCTGTATAAGGCAGCAGGCTTTGCGGATGTCCTCATTAAGCCCGTCGATCCGGGTAAGCTTATGGTCACGCTGATGACCTATCTCCCGGATGGTGGATATGAGCTTCCGGGTGAAGAAGAGAAGAAGATACATATACAGGAGGAGATGGCAACCCTGCCCGACTGGTTAAAGACGGTAACAGGGCTTAATATCATGTCCGGCATAGAACACTGCGACTCGGCATATGATTATATGGATGCCCTTACGGTATTCGCAGGTTCGATAGAAGAAAAAGCCGATGATATCGAGAAGTTTGAAAGGGAAGAGAACTGGCCCATGTATCTTCTTAGGGTCCATTCACTGAAGAGTATTGCAAGGCTTGTGGGTGCGGATTCCGTAGCCGATAAGGCAGCCGATCTTGAGTATGCCGGAGCGCGGCATGAATATGCACTTGTTCATGTGCTGACTCTTAAGCTTCTGGAAGAATACAGGGGTATGCTTAAGTCCCTTGAGAACCTTCTTATGAAGAAGGTAAGGCAGGAGAGATCCTCACAGCGTGCGATACTGTTTATAGGAGATGATAACGGGATCGTATCAAGGGGTATAACCAATTCCCTTGAGAATGAAGGCTTTCATGTCATACATGTTAAGGATATACCGGAGGTGATACTCAATCACCGCGCGGATTCGGATGTACTTATATATTATCCTTCGGGAGATAACGATCATATAAAGGTCGTAAGCACGATGCTTGCCGAGATGTGTCATGATGATGACAAGACCCTGTGTCTTGCGGGTGATCCTCTTGACATCGAAGCAGCGAGGGATATCCACGGCAGTGACAGTATTGCCGCGGTATACCAGCGCCCCATCAACCTTGACAAGATGGCTGCGGACATGGCTGGGTATTACGACATGCATGCCGGAAGCGACAGGATGAGAACGATACTTGTTATCGATGATGATCCTGATTTTCTCCATATCATGGAACGGTGGCTGTCTGATTTTTACAATGTCGACTGCTCGCATTCGGGGGCGGGAGCCATTGCCTATCTTGACAGGAAGAGGCCCGACCTTATCCTGCTTGATTACGAGATGCCTGGTATGAACGGTGAGCAGGTGATGCAGCGGAACCGCTCCAATCCCACGAATGACAGGATCCCGATAATCTTCCTTACCGGCAGGAACGATAAGGAAGGGGTCCTAAAGATTCTCGAACAAAGGCCTGACGGATACCTTCTTAAATCAATGCCTCATGAGGAACTGTTGGATGCACTTGAGAAGTTCTTCGAGCAGAGTGCGACCTCCTTCTCGATGAGGGCATTAAACTCTTCTGCCGGGAGCGGCTTCGAAAAATAATAACCCTGGATTATCTGGCAGCCCGTGCTCTTTAACATATCATACTGGGCCTGCTCTTCCACACCTTCGGCGACAACGGGAACATTAAGGAACCTGGATATATCCATCACAAGTTCGCACAGCTTAAGGCTCTTCTCATCCTTTAACATATACCTGACAAACTGCATATCCATCTTAAGCACATCTATGGGGATGGTCGTCAGCATGTTGAGCGAAGAGTATCCCGAACCGAAATCGTCCATTTCGATCTTAAACCCTTTTTTCCTCAGTTCATTGACTACTTCTATAAGGCGGGAAGCATTATCGGAATAAGCACTCTCGGTTATCTCAAGCAGGAGTTCGCTGCTTGTAAGATCATTCTTCTCAAGTATGGCCTGGAGCCTGCCTTCCAGATCCGGATCGTAGATATCTATTCTGGATACATTAACCGAAACAGGAAGGGTAAAGTCATACCGTTTCTTCCACTTTGCGATCTGCGATGCTGCCTCTTCCC